>JAZNUN010000035.1:0-15148 GCA_045592345.1 Acutalibacteraceae bacterium
GCACTCCATTGAGCTGGATGTGACCCGAACAAATAAAAAATAATAACGAAAAGAAGGTTATTTGCTATATGGCTAAAGAAATGGCAAAACAGTACGACCCCACGGAGGTGGAAGACCGCATATATAAAATGTGGGAGGACGGCAAGTACTTCCACGCGGTCATCGACGAGAAAAAGAAGCCCTACACCATCGTAATTCCCCCGCCCAACATCACCGGTCAGCTGCACATGGGTCACGCCCTGGACAACACCCTGCAGGATATCCTCATCCGCTGGCGTCGTATGCAGGGCTACGAGGCTCTGTGGATGCCCGGCACCGACCACGCCTCCATCGCCACCGAGGCCAAGGTGGTCGAGGCTATGCGGGCCGAGGGTCTGACCAAGGAGATGCTGGGCCGCGACGGATTCCTGGAGCGTGCCTGGGCGTGGAAAGAGAAATACGGCAACCGTATCGTCAGCCAGCTGAAGACCATCGGCTCCAGCTGTGACTGGGAGCGTGAGCGCTTCACTATGGACGAGGGCTGCTCTGCGGCGGGTAAAGAAGTATTTATTCGCCTGTATGAGCAGGGTCTCATCTACCGCGGTAACCGTATGGTCAACTGGTGTCCCACCTGCAACACCTCCATCTCTGATGCAGAGGTGGAGTATGAGGAGAAGGACGGCCATTTCTGGCACCTGCTGTACACCGTCAAGGAGACGGGAGAACAGCTGGAGCTGGCCACCACCCGTCCCGAAACTATGCTGGGCGATACCGCCGTGGCCATCAACGCCGAGGACGAGCGCTACAAGCACCTCCACGGCTGCCACGTCATCCTGCCCCTGCTAAATAAGGAAATCCCCATCGTGTGCGACGAGCACGCGGATATGACCAAGGGTACCGGTGTGGTGAAGATCACCCCTGCCCACGACCCCAACGACTTCGAGGTGGGGCGTCGCCACGACCTGCCGATGGTGCGGTGCTTCACCTATGACGGCCATATGACCGGTGCCGCCGATAAGGCCGCCGCCGACGAGTATATCGCCAGCGGTAAGGCTGCCGCCGACGAGCCCACCGTGCTGGACTGCGGCAAGTACGCCGGTATGACCACTATGGAGGCCCGCAAAGCCATCCTGGCCGACCTGACCGAGGGCGGCTATCTGAAAGAAGTTGAGGATCTCAAGCACGACGTGGGTACCTGCTATCGTTGCCATCAGACCATTGAGCCTATGGTGAGTAAGCAGTGGTTTGTCAAGATGGAGCCTCTGGCCGGTCCCGCCATCGAGGCGGTGGAGAAGGGCGAGATCACCTTCGTGCCCGAGCGCTTCACCAAGAACTACCTGAACTGGATGCGTGCCACCCGCGACTGGTGTATCTCCCGTCAGTTGTGGTGGGGTCACCGCATTCCCGCCTGGTACTGCGATGACTGCGGCGAGACCGTGGTGACTAAAGAAGCCCCCGCTGTTTGCCCCAAGTGCGGCGGTGTGCATCTGGAGCAGGATCCCGATACCCTGGACACCTGGTTCTCCTCCGCTCTGTGGCCTTTCTCTACTTTGGGTTGGCCCAACCAGACCGAGGAACTGGATTACTTCTATCCCACCGATACGCTGGTGACCGGCTATGATATTATCGGTTTCTGGGTCAGCCGTATGATCTTCTCCGGCCTGGCCTATACCGGCAAGAGCCCCTTTAAGACGGTGCTGATCCACGGTCTGGTCCGTGACAGCCAGGGCCGCAAGATGAGTAAGTCCCTGGGCAACGGCGTGGATCCCCTGGAGGAGATCGATAAGTACGGCGCCGACGCCCTGCGCTTTATGCTGGCCACGGGTAACAGCCCCGGCAACGATATGCGCTATATGACCGACAAGGTGGAATCCAGCCGCAACTTCGCCAACAAATTGTGGAACGCCGCCCGCTTCCTGCTGATGAACTTTGCCGACCACGATATTCCCCTGTCCCTGCCCGAAACGCTGACGCTGGAGGATAAGTGGATCCTGTCCCGCTACAACGAGCTGGTGCAGGCGGTGACCGATAACCTGGAGAAGTTTGAGCTGGGTATCGCGGTGGGTAAATTGTACGATTTCAGCTGGGATACCTTCTGCGACTGGTACATTGAACTGTGCAAATCCCGTCTGCAGGGCGAGGGTGCCGACAGCGCCCGCCGCGTTCTGCTGTACGTGATGACCGGTATGCTGAAACTCTTACATCCCTTTATGCCTTTCATCACCGAGGAGATCTGGCAGACCCTGCCCCACGAGGGCGACAGCCTGATGATCGCCGAGTGGCCGACGTACGATGAATCCTATCACTTCGCCGCCGAGGAGAAGGAAATGGAGCGCATTATGGAGGCCATTCGCGGCATCCGTAACCGCCGTGCCGAAATGAACGTGCCCCCCTCCAAGAAGGCGGACCTGTACATCGAGACCGCCTTTGCGGATACCTTCGCCGCCGGCGTGCCCTTCCTGCAGAGATTGGCCTCTGCCGCCGAGGTACACATCGGAGAGAGCTTTGATGTGCCCGGTGCTGTCAGCATCGTCACCGCCGCCGCCACCGTGAAGATCCCCATGGATGCTCTGGTGGACAAGGCTGCCGAGTTGGCGCGTTTGGAGCGCGAGTATAACAACGTGAAGAAGCAGTTGGACGGCGTGCTGGCACGTCTGAACAACAAGGCCTTCACCGACAAGGCCCCCGAGGCGGTTGTCAACGGCGCCCGCGAGCAGGCCGCCGCTATGCGGGAGAAGCTCAACCTGCTGACCCAGTCCATGGACGCGCTGAAATAAGACTTTATAAAATCAAGGACCGCATCCCGTGGGATGCGGTCCTTGATTGTTTATTCATCCGTAGGATGGGTACTTTCGGTGGGGATGATTTCCTCCGTGGGGTCGGTCGCCGTGGTCTCCGCCGCGGTGGTGTCGGTGGTAGTCTCCGCCACGGCGGTCGTGGTGGTGGTTTCCGTAGTGGTAGTGGTTGTGGTAGTCGTGGTTGTGGTGGTCGCAATCGGTTTGCGATCCTCGATGCGGATGGACAGGAAGTAATCCGCTACGCCCTGTGCAATGGCCTGTGCCTTCTGCAGATTCACCGCGTCGCTGACAATGCCTACGTGGTCAAGGGGGCTGGACATATACCCGTTTTCGGTGAGCACCACGGGGCAGTCCGACATCCGCGCCACAAAATAATAATGCCATTTCATACGGTTACAGTTATTGGCAGCGGAAGCGTTATAAATGTTGGCGGCGATGGTACGGTCATAAATGTACTTGGTCGCCTTAACCGAAAACAGGGTGGAATGGAACGCACCGAACCCGTTGGGGCGGGAGGACGCATTGGAATCGTGGTGGATGGCGATGCACAGGTTAGGCTTGGCATTTTTCAGTGCCAGACACCGCTGATCTACGTTCAGTTCCGTCTTATCCTCTCGATTGAGGAGGACGGTGGCACCCTTACTCTCCAATTCCTTCTTCAGCAACCGCGCCAGATACAGGTTCCGTTCCCCCTCGGGGTGCTTGGGATCCAGGCCGGCGGCGCCCACCACCTTGGGGCTGTGGCCCACGTCCAACATAATGCGGATGCCGCTGAGGTCGGCTCCGTAAGCGTTATCCGCCTTTTCTGCCTGAGCGGGATGCAGGAAGTAGAACTCCAGCTGTCCCTCTTTGTTATAGGAGGCATCCCAGCCGTAGAATTCACCCACCCGCCGCAAATACAGTTTGAGCACCGTATGCTCACCGCTGCGGATGACCGATGCCCGAGAGAACAGGGGGTTGTTGCGGTCAAAGGTAAAATCTCCCGTCACGCCCGCCGCATAGCAAAAGGTGATCTGCACGTACTCGCAGGTGACGGCGCTGACCCTGTAATCCTGTGCGCCGGGATTGGTATAGGTCTGGGGAAGCAGATCCAGCAGGAAGGGAGCCTTCCACTCAGTATTGAACAGAAGACGGGTACTGCCTTCGGTTTCTGTGATAGATGCCAAAGAGAGGCGGTTATTCTCCGGCAGAGTGCCGGCATATTCATTGGTGACGGTGGCCACCTCTTTGGTGGGGGACAGGGTCTTTTTCACATATACCCGCCGTCCGCAACGCAGACGCAGATATTCCTTATCGCCGTAATAGGCGCGACCCACCACGTAGTCCACCGTGCCTTTGGGTAGATAGTTGTTAGTGGGACGCGAGGTGTCATCACTGGTGTTGCCATCAAAGGTTTCGGCGGAAAAACTGACGATCTCGCCGATAACGGGTTTGACCGCCTTTTCGCATACGATGGTGCCGGATGTGAGGATGGCGGATTGGCCGTTCAAAGTAGCCTTAAAGGTCACTTTGCCCATATTTTTGTCCGTGGTGTTATCCGACGGCAAGGTGAAACTACCCATAAAGGTGGCAAAGGATGCATTGCCCGTCACATCCTCATATTCGCCGGGACCCTCATACTTCTGCAAGGTGATAGTCTTTCCTGCAAAGGTGGCGGTAACGGTGCTGCCCACCCGCGCCTGTACCGACACGCTGAAAGAGGAGCCGCTCTTGTACCGCTGGTTATTAGAGGGAGTGCAGGAACGCAAAAGAACGTAATTGTAAGTTACCGTATAGGTGGTTTTCTTTCCCTTGTGGGAGAAGACAAAAGTGTTTTTTCCCGGTTTCAGGGACACCTCCACCGCAAAAACACCCACGCTGTCCCGTTTGACCTCCTGCCCGTCCAGGTACAGGGGACTGTCGGGGTCGGAGGTCCCGCGAAACACCGTAAAAGGCTCGTCGGTGGTGCTACTGGTCTTGTGGGAGGTGACAGACAGCTTGGTATACTTGGACCGCGTAGTGGTTGTGGTCTCGGTGGTGATGGTGGTGGTAGTGGTGATGATGGGCGCTGAGGATTCCTCCACCGAGGATACCGTCGAAGACACCATTCCCCCCACAGGGGCGATACGGTGCAGATGCGCCGTCACCAACGCCACCGCCACGCCTGCGGCAATACACACCCCACACAGGATGCCCAAAAGCCACCAATTCGGTTGTTTTCCGTGCTTTGCCATAGTCAATTTCCTCCCCAAATATGACCTCATCATACCATATCTCGACATAAAACACAAGTACTGCTGCCGTAACACTTGATTTTCTTATATAAAAGGGTGTATAATGATGGATATTAAAAAAACAGGAAGTGACAGGGATGAAAATCCGCCAACTACTGCAACAGAATACCCTCTCGGTATCCTTCGAGGTGTTTCCGCCTAAGACCGAATCAAGTTTTGACAGCGTCCGTACCGCCACCGAGGAGATTGCCGCTCTGCGCCCCGCCTTTATGAGTGTTACCTACGGTGCGGGTGGCGGCACCAGCCGCTACACGCTGGATATTGCTAAGAATATCAAGGCGCAATACGGCGTACCCACCCTGGCACATCTGACCTGCGTATCCTCCACCAAGCAGACGGTGCAGGAGCGTATCGCGGATATCCGCGAGGCAGGCATCGAGAACGTGATGGCTCTGCGGGGGGATATTCCCGCCGACAGACTGGGCGAGGATCGCTCCGGGTGGGATTACCGCTACGCCATTGACCTCATCCGCGAACTGAGGGCGGCGGGGGATTTCTGTATCGGCGGCGCCTGCTATCCCGAGGTGCATCCCGAAAGCCATACCCAGGCAGAGGACATCCGCTATCTGAAAGAAAAGGTGGACGCGGGGTGCGATTTTCTCACCACCCAGATGTTCTTTGATAACAATCTGCTGTATAATTTTCTGTATAAGATCCGCGAGGCGGGTATCACGGTGCCGGTGGTGCCGGGTATTATGCCCATCACCAACGGCAATCAAGTGGCCCGTGCCATTCAGCTGTCCGGCTCCTTTATGCCCCAGCGATTCAAAAGTCTGGTGGATAAATTCGGAGATGACCCCGCCGCTATGAAGCAGGCAGGCATCGCCTATGCCACCGACCAGATCATCGACCTGTATGCCAACGGCATCAACCACGTCCATGTATATTCTATGAACAAACCCGACGTGGCCGCTAAGATACTGGATAATCTATCGGATATTTTGGGAAAGTAAGGAACAACTATGGATTTTCGTGCGTTTTTACAAGAGAATATTCTCCGTCTGGACGGCGGTATGGGGACCCTGCTGCAAGAGCAGGGACTGACCCCCGGTGAGCGCCCCGAAACGTGGAACGTCACCCGTCCCGACGCCATCATCGCCATCCATAAGGCCTATTACGAAGCGGGAAGCCACGTGGTATCCACCAACACCTTCGGTGCCAATCTCCTGCATTTTGCCGAGGATGAGTTGGAGACCATCGTCGCCGCGGCGGTGCAGAATGCCCGTGCCGCCCAGCGTGAGGCGGCGGTGGATCATCCCACTTTTGTGGCATTAGACGTTGGCCCCACAGGAAAACTGCTCAGCCCCTTAGGCGACCTGGATTTTGAGGAGGCGGTGAAGATCTTTGCCGCCACCGTTAAACTGGGTGTGCGGTATGGAGTGGACGCCATCCTCATCGAGACCATGAACGACAGTTACGAGACCAAGGCGGCAGTATTGGCCGCCAGGGAGAACAGCGACCTGCCCGTATTGGTATCCAACGCCTACGGCGAGGACGGCAAGCTGATGACCGGTGCCTCCCCCGCCGCTATGGTGGCCATGCTGGAGGGATTGGGTGCCGACGCTGTCGGTGCCAACTGCTCGCTGGGTCCCGCCGCCCTGCGGGGCGTGGTGGAGGAGCTGGTGAACACCGCCTCGGTGCCGGTATTGCTCAAGCCCAACGCAGGTCTGCCCCGCGTAGAGGAGGGGCGCACCGTATTCGACGTGTCCCCCGCCGACTTTGCCGCCGAAATGGCGGCGGCGGTGGCAACAGGTGTGCGGGTAGTGGGCGGCTGTTGCGGCACCACTCCCGACTATATCGCGGCGCTGACCGCCGCTGTGGCGGGACTGTCCCCCGACCCCCTCACCGATAAAGCACGCACGGTGGTTTCCTCCTGCACCCACACCGTGGTGTTCGGGACGGATCCCCTGCTCATCGGTGAGCGTATCAACCCCACCGGCAAAAAGCGGTTTAAACAAGCCCTGCTGGAGGGGGATATGGAATATATCCTCAATGAGGGACTGAGTCAGCAAGACGCAGGAGCCCACATTCTGGACGTGAACGTGGGTCTGCCCGGCATCGACGAAACGGCGGTGCTCACCGATGCGGTGTGTCGCCTACAGGCGGTATGCGACCTTCCCCTGCAGATTGACACCGCCGACCCCGCCGCTATGGAGTCCGCCCTGCGCCGCTATAACGGCAAGGCATTGATCAATTCCGTCAATGGCAAGGCAGAAAGTATGGCGGCGGTATTCCCGCTGATGAAAAAATACGGCGGCGTGGCGGTGGCTCTCACCCTGGACGAGGAGGGCATCCCCGACACTACAGAGGGGCGCATTGCCATCGCACAGAAAATTTTAGACACTGCCGCCACCTATGGCATTGATAAAAAGGACATTGTTTTTGACACCCTGACTATGACAGTCAGTGCCGACCCCCACGCGGCGGCAGTGACGCTGGCGGCTATGAAATATATTCGCGAACAAATGGGATGCCACACCTCTCTGGGGGTGTCCAACGTATCCTTTGGTCTGCCCAACCGTGACGCGGTAAACAGCACCTTCTTCGCACTGGCGATGGAAAACGGGCTGTCCGCCGCCATTATGAATCCCCATTCCGCGGCGATGATGCAGACCTATTACACCTACCGCGCATTACGAGGTTTGGATACCAACTGTGCCGAATACATCGGTACAGCGGATCGGTTTGCTACCGCCGTCACCGAGGTCAAGACCACCACACCCGCAACGGTAGAAGGCACCCCCCTGCAACAGGCTATCATACAAGGTCTGCGGGAACGCGCAGTGGCGCTGACCGACGAAATATTGCAGACCGCCGACCCGCTGGCGGTGGTGGACGAGGAGATCATTCCCGCCCTCAACCGCGTGGGCGAGGGGTTTGAGAAAAAGACCCTGTTCCTACCCCAATTGCTGATGGCGGCAGAGGCCGCCGCGGCCGCCGCCGAGCAGGTCAAGGCCGCTATGACCCGCGGCGAGAAAGCTCCCGCACGGGGGATATTCGTCCTTGCCTCCGTGGAGGGTGACATCCACGACATCGGCAAGAATATCGTAAAACTGCTGCTGGAAAACTACGGCTTTGAGGTGGTAGATCTGGGCCGCGACGTGCCCCCCGAGCAGGTGGTACAGGCGGTGGTGGAACACCACGCGCCTGTGGTGGGTCTCTCCGCCCTGATGACCACCACCGTCCCCGCCATGGAGGAGACTATCCGCCAACTGCGGGTGTCTGCTCCGTGGTGCAAGGTGGTGGTGGGCGGCGCAGTGCTCACCCCCGAATACGCCGAAAAAATCGGTGCCGACGCCTACGGAAAGGACGCTATGGCGGCAGTGCGTTACGCGCAAAGCATCATTGGATAAACAAAAAAGACACCCCGCGGGGTGTCTTTTTTGCATTATTTCAGGGTCACTTTCCATCCGTTGAGATACTGCTGAAGCAGAGCCATATCCTGTACGTTAACCTTGCCGTCGCCGGTAACTTCGATGGCGACCTCATCAATGGTCACGTCCCAACCGTTGAGGTGCTGCTGGAGCAGAGCCAAATCCATTACGTTAACCTTATTGTCCCCGTTGGCGTCACCGGGTATGCCCTCCGGCGAAACGTAATAGACGTTCACCAGCCAAGCAGACTCCTCGATAAATTCGCCCTGCTGAATGGGGACAAAGGGGGAATAGCGCGGGATAAACCAACCCTGATCACGTCCGTACATCTGCAGAAAATTGGCGATATCCACTGTCAGATAATAATAGCCGTCGTCCAGGGCATCTGCATAGTCCGCCATAGCTTCCACAAAATCGTAGGCGTAGATCTTGCCGTTTTTCTCCTCATAGCGTCCCCGCAGGGTGTCCACAGGCGGCCACTCCTCACCCTCTACATCATCGGGATAATACCATTTGTACAGATCGGTCCAAGCACTGGCCTGCAGATCAATATACAGGGTAGGTCCGTCCACACTGCCCAGGTGATAGATACCCTTGGAATCCGCCACCACCGTCTGGGGCTTGGTGATGTCCACCGCCGTCAGCGGCTCATCAGTCATCCGAAACCACCAGGAAACGCTGTGAGAATTGCGGTAGGTCTCGTACACCACCTGGGGCGGCAACACGTACCCCGACTCAGCGGTGACGGTGATGGTAGCCTCCGACACCCCCGACAGACCGATCAGCAACCGCTGACCCACCGCGGTGCAGGTAACGATCAGGTCACCGTCCGGCATATCCGCCGGACAGGATACGTACTGGGCAGAGCCGTACCAAAAATTCACCGTGGCATCGGGATCATCCACCGTCACGCGATAATATCCCACACGCGTGGGTTTAAACAAAAATAGGGTCGTTTCTTCCCCCTCGGCGGTGACAGCATTAGCCCCCACCTTCAAGACGGTGGAGGACAGGGTGTAACCCTCGGCCGCAGACACGGGTATCAGACAGGTAGTCAGCAATACCAGCGACAACAGTACGCCCATCAACCGCTTTGTTGCTCTTTTCACAACATCGCTTCCTTTCATTTTACATATAAAAGACCCTGCGACCACGGTTTCAGGGCCTTACGTTTACCATTCCGGCTCAAATATAGGCATCAGTTCCAACTTAAACTGATTAATACGATGCATACGGTCGATACGCGCCTTTTTCTCGGCATCCTCGATCTCACCGGCGCGGATATAACGGTCCAACTCAGCGTAGGTGAAGCCCAAATTATCCTCGTCCGTCTTGCCGCACAGACCGTCAATGGGCACCTTCTCCACCAAATCATAGGGCAGACCCAGCAGATGACCGATCTCCTTGACCTCTGCCACCGTCAGGCGGGACAGAGGGCTGAAATCCCCCACAGAATCGCCGTAGCGGGTGGAATAACCCACCCAGTCCTCCGACAGGTTGCAGGTGTTGGCCACCCGCCCGTTCACACTTTGAGATACGGCGTATACCGCCGCCATACGGATGCGGGGAGGTAGGTTGGTGACGCTTTGGGTGGAAAGGGGTAACTCCGAAGATACAGCGGATGTAAGCGCTTCCACAGCCTCGCCCACGTTGACGGTGTAGTAGCGGATGCCCAAATGGTTCACCAACTTCAACGAACAGTCGATATCCGCCTGCACACCACAGGGCATCAGCACACCGACAACGCGGTCGGCCCCCAGTGCCTCTACGCACAGGGCGGCTACCACGGAACTATCCTTGCCGCCGGAGATGCCCACCACAGCGTTGCAGTCGGGGCCGTTCTCCGCAAAAAAGCGGCGGATCCATTCTACGCATTGATCTTTGATTTTTGCCGCGTCAAACATACTGTTTCACCCTTATCTCATCAGGTTATCCAGGGCATCCGTTACCTGCCCGTTCTCTACGTACAGACGGGGAACCCGCTCCCCCACGCCGCAGATGACCTCATAGCCGATGGTGCCGCTGAGGGCGGCCAACTCGTCGGCGGTCATGGCGGGGGCGGTGCCGAACACCGTCACCTCATCACCGATGGTCACGTCGGGGATGTGGGTCACGTCCAGCATCAGCTGGTCCATACACACCCGACCCAAGATAGGCGCCCGCTGACCGCGGAGGGTCAGGGTGACACCCGCGGGGGAATTGTGTCTCCAAAAGCCATCGGCATAGCCCATAGGCACCGTGGCGATACGCATCTCCCGCTGTGCTGTAAAGGTGCGTCCGTAGCTGACGGTGGCACCGGGAGCGACGGTCTTAACGTGGGAAACCACGGATTTTAAACTCATAGCGGGGTGCAGGGCCAAGGGCTGCCGCAGGTCGGCAGAGGGCTGTAATCCGTACAGCACGATACCCGCCCGCACCATATCCATCCGACATTCGGGATGGTCGGACAGGGCGGCGGAATTGGCACAGTGGCGGATGGGGAAGGTGATGCCCGCCGCCGCAAACTCATTGAGGGCGGTGACAAACCGATCCGCCTGGAGGTTGGAGAAATCATCCCCCGCCGCGCCCTCGTCGGCGCTGGCGAAATGGGTAAACACGCCCTCCGGCATCAAAGCGGGCAGACGGCACACCTCAATGGCACCCGCCACCGAATCCTCGCCGTCGCCGGGAACCTGAAAGCCCAGACGCCCCATACCCGTATCCAATTTGATATGCACCTTTACGCAGACACCCGCGGTCGTAGCCGCATCCGATAACAGCCGTCCGTAGGCGGCGGAATGGACACACTGAGAAATGCCGTGCTCGGCCAAAACGGCGGCACAGGATGCAGGGGTATACCCCAAGATCAGCACAGGGCGGGTAACCCCGCTGCGTCGCAGCTGCAACGCCTCGCGGATGTTGGACACCGCGAACCAGTCCGCGCCCCACTCTTCATACAGCGGGGCCAACTTACAGGCACCGTGGCCGTAGGCGTTGGCCTTGACCACACAGCACAATTTCACCGAGGGTGGCAAGGCTCCACGGATAGTATCAAAATTGTGCCGGACGGACTGCATATCCACCTCCGCCCAGGTGCTCCACATATACGCTTTATCTTCCACGGGTCCTCACCTCCTCATTAGAGTATTTGTATGCCGTTTATTCCGGCTGTAATGCCTTGATCATCGTCTCCGCCACCTGACGGGTGTAGGTCTCCACCATGGTGGTGTCGGCACAGGTCACCGCCACGCCCAGGCAATACTCGTTGGCATACACCAGCAGTTCACCCGTTACCGAGCTCCAGAAAGCGGCCTCGCCCACGCCGTCGTACAGCGTCACGCTGTCGCCTGCGGCGGCAATCTCGGCGTCAAAGACGCCGCGGGTCTGATTCTTCAGATTGATGGTGACCATACCGGCGCTGTCATCCGATGCCGTATAGATGGCCTGGGTGTTGTCCTCGTAGGTGCCCAACAGGGTCATGGAACAACCCATAATGGTAGATAGCTGCTGTTCGGTGATGCAATCGGTGATCTGAACGTCAACCGGCGCCACAATCAGGCGGCTGTAATCAGGCTCGCTATCCTTATCGGCCCCGCCGCAACCGCACAGCAGCATCATAGCCGCCAGAGAGATGGCTGTTACTCGCATCATCAGTTTCATACAAAAAAGCTCCTTTCGGCGGCGGAATATTTTTTCGGTAAAATCACATTCCGCCCTTTTCTTTTGATACAAAATGGTGTATAATAGGGTCTCGTGACAAGTTTTAACAAAGGGGTGACTGTCTGTGGCAGACGCTTTTACCGCCGGCGTAGAGCCGGGTGGCCTGACCAATCTGCAGGAGATCCGCATTCTCCTGTGCTATATGTTGCATACGGTGGGACAGCCTGTCCCGCGGGACGCCGTCACCGAGATCATCATCGGCGGCGGTATGGCCAACTATTTTGATACCGAGGCAGCCATAGAGGAACTGCTGGGCCAGCATCATCTGATACAGGATGAGGATACAATGCTGGCGGTGACCGCCACCGGTGCCCAGATCGGCGACTCGCTGAGTGTCCGTATCCCCTATACCCTGCGGGAGCGGTCTGTGGCCGCCGCACTGAAGCTGCTGAAGCGCCGCACGGTGGAGCAGGATAACAAGGTGGACATCTGCAAATTGGAGGAGGGCGGCTATGCCGTCACCTGCAGTGTGCAGGACCGCGGTATGGACCTGCTCAGCGTCACCCTGCGGGTATCCGACCCGTGGCAGGCGGAGCAGATCAAAGAGCAGTTTCTGTCCGACCCCGCCCTGCTGTACCGCAGTAATTTAGCGGTGCTGACGGGGGATGCCGGTATGCGGCGGGCAGGAACCGAGCTGGTCATTAAACTGTGATTTTCATCACATCCATTCTATTTTAACACATATTCCGGCAAATTACCAGCATAATTTGCAAAAGGAGCGATTTTCATGCGGATGCGACGCAAAAAACATCTGGAGGAGCGCCTGGATCAGGTATCCGAACAGATCATCAATCTATGGGTGGATCAGGTGCAATTTGATGCCGACGAAGCCCCGAAATACCTGGATTTTGGGGATCTGTTCGGCAACGATAACCCCGTAGAGATGGAGATCGGCTGCGGTAAGGGCGGCTTTATATGCGAATTGGCCGCCCGCCATCCCGAGGTCAACTTTTTAGCGGTGGAACTGTACGCCAACGTACTGGTCTCCGCCTGCGAGGCGGCACAGAAACGGGGGCTGACCAACATCCGCTTCCTGTCGGGTAATGCGGAATATCTAGCGCGGTTTATCCCGCCCCACAGCATCCGACGGCTGTACCTCAATTTCTCCACCCCCTTCCCCAAAAAGCGGCAGGCCACCCATCGGTTGACCCACCCCCACTTTTTGGAGATGTATAAGGAGCTGTTGGTGCCCAACGCATCGGTGATACAGAAAACCGACGGTCGGGTGTTCTTCCAGTACTCGCTGGAGCAGTTCTCTCAGTGCGGCTATACACTGGAGAACATTTATCTGGACCTGCACTCCGATGGCATTGAGGACAACATCGTCACCGAATACGAGAGCCGCTTTGTGGCACAGGGATTGCCCATTTACAGAGTAGAAGCCAAAATCAAAAAGGAAAAGGATACCTGATCAGGTATCCTTTTCTTTTTTTCATTATGCAATTCTTTCTGTCAGCGCTGGATGCGGCCGCTGCCGTCGCCACCGGCCAGTTTTTCTACCTCGGCCACGGTGACCATATTGTAGTCACCCTCAATGGAGTGCTTCAGCGCAGAGGCGGCCACGGCAAACTCTACTGCAGACTGGGTATCCTTGCCGGACAGCAGGCTGTAGATCAGACCGCCGCCGAAAGAGTCGCCGCCGCCCACACGGTCGATGATGTGCAGGTCATACTTCTTGGAGAAGCAGTATTCATCCGCCGCCACGTTGTACAGCATAGCGCTCCAGCCGTTGTCGAAAGCAGAGTGGCTCTCACGCAGGGTGATGGCCACCATCTCAAAATTAAACTTATCTGCCAACTGCTTGGCTACCGACTTGTAGCCCTCGTGGTTTAGACTTCCGCCGTAGATGTCGGTGGCCTCCGCCTCGATGCCGAATACGTCCTTGGCGTCCTCCTCGTTGGAGATGCATACGTCCACGTATTGGCACAGATCGGTCATAGCGGCGCGGGCCTCCTCGCGGGTCCACAGCTTACCGCGGTAGTTCAGGTCACAGGAGATCTTGCACCCGTGCTCCTTGGCAGCTTTACAGGCCTCGCGGCAGATCTCCACCACGTTGGGCCCCAACGCGGGGGTGATGCCGGTGAAGTGGAACCAGTCCACGCCCTCAAAAATGGCGTCCCAGTCAAAGTCCGCCGCAGTGGCCTGCTGGATGGCTGAATATTTGCGGTCATAGATACACACGGAACCGCGCTGAGAGGCGCCCTTTTCATTGAAATAGATGCCCACGCGCTCGCCGCCGCGGACGATCTTGGTGGTGTCCACGCCATAGCGACGCAGGCTGTTCACCGCTGCCTGGCCAATGGCGTGGGCGGGAAGCTTGGTGACAAAGGCGGCGTCCATACCGTAGTTGGCCAGAGAGACCGCCACGTTGGCCTCGCCGCCGCCGAAGGTGAACTCCACGTGGTCACACTGGACAAAACGCTCGTAGTTATAGGGTTGCAGGCGGAGCATCAGCTCGCCGAAAGTGACGATTTTTGCCATAATAATCTTCCTTTCTTATTCGCCTTTGGCGGCCTCACGGGCCTCCAGGCACAATTTGGTGATCTTATCCCAATTGCCGGCGGCGATCTCCGCCGCAGGACACACCCAACTGCCGCCTACGGCGTGGATGAAGGGGGCGTCTACGTATTCCTTAATGTTGGCGGTATTGACACCGCCGGTGGGCAGGAACTTCAATCCCACAAAGGGGGCGGACAGGTTCTTCATCGCATTCAGACCGCCGTATACGTTGGCGGGGAAGAACTTCACCATCTTCAGGCCGTGCTTCAGCGCCGCCATGATCTCGGTGGGGGTGACGCAACCGGGGGCGACGGGGATACCGTTCTCCACGCACCAGCCCACCACCTCGTCACTAAAGCCGGGGGAAACGATAAACTTAGCGCCCATCTCCACTGCCAATTTGGCCTGCTCTACGTTAATGATGGTGCCGGCACCCACCAGCACCTCGGGAAGTCGGATCGTAGCCATGTCGTTCTGTGTGCCAAGGAGTTGTTCCATGGAGTTGTCTTCCTAAGACCGCTTGGCC
>JAZNUN010000036.1:0-12179 GCA_045592345.1 Acutalibacteraceae bacterium
TGGGTACCGGGTGAGACGTCTCTTTTGTGTTTTGCGTGCGGTAAGCTGTTGCCAATCTTCTTTAGAAAAGCAGCGGAACAGAGGAATCAAAAGACAATATACTACGGTATACAGGCCGCCTCCGATCAGCAGATAGGTCATCCCTTCCGATGGCAATAAGGAGCAGCCCATCCCCGCGATACCCGCCGCCAGAGCGGGGCGGAGTATCCACCGACCCCATTGCAGACGGGTGCGGCTTACGGTCAGCAGACGCTCGGTGCTCAAAGAACAGGTCAGCAGATTGCTTATCACCATCACAAACAGAAAACCAGTTAATCCGTAGCGGGGGAGCAGAAGCCATATCAGCGCGATGCGTACCACCGAGTCTGCCGCCGTATACCACAGAGAGTGTACCTGCTGACCCAATCCTTTGAGCATAGCAGTCACCACACTGTCCAGATACATCACCGGTGTCAGCGGTCCTAAGATCAGCAACAGCAACCCCACGGTCTCATCGCCGTAAAGCAGATTACCCAATTCCCGCCCCAATACAGTGAACAAGCCCCCTGCAAAAATCGCCCCCAACAGGGTGACGTGCAGAGAGATTTCCACCAGACGTGTTACCTGCCGCCGCTGTCCCAGTGCATGGGCGTCGGAGAGTTCAGGGATCAGCAATCCCGATACGGTCATCAGTAAAGCTGATGGGAAGAAAATAAGTGGCAAGGCCATCCCCTTTACAGCGCCGAATTGCGCTAATGCCAAGGCATCGGACCGCGTATACATGCTCAAGCGAGCAGGCACCAGTAGGTTTTCCGCCGTCCGTAGGGCGGTGGTCAGATACCGCCCCGCCGTGAGAGGAAGGGCGATGTGTAACAGGGGGCGCAGGGTGGCGGTGGGGATGTTTGGCGAGACGGTGTCCGCTAAGTTATATTGTTTGCGGTCTCGTCGATAGGCGCATAGCAGATATACACAGGCCGCAGTCTCAGACAGGGCATCTCCTGCGATGATGATGACGCATGCCTGTTCCAGACTTCCGTCCCAAACGGCTGTCAGCATCCACAAAATACTTCCGATACGCACCGCTTGCTCAATGATTTGGGAGATACAGGGCGGCCACGCTTTGCGTCGCGCCAAAAAGTACCCTTTTATCGAGGCGGAAACCCCGATGAAGGGCAATGCCACGCCGCACAGAGCGATAGCATTCACCCCGCGGCTGTCCCCGATCAGGTTTCCGATGAGGGGCGCTCCGCCGTACAGCACCAACGCCGAGCCGCCCCCCACCAACAGGCTGATGCGGGTACATACCCGCATCAGCCGTTCCACGCCTCCCATATCGTTTGTGGCTAACCGTTGGGCGGCTATGCGGGTGACGGCGGTGATGAGTCCTCCCACCGCAAAGGTGGAACCCAGTACGTATACTGAGTACACCAGTTGATACAGACCCATACCCTCGGCGCCGATGCGATTGGAGATGAGAATGCGAAAAGCAATACCGAGCAGCCGCAACAGTAGAGAGCAGGCAGTCATCAGGGCGGTGTTTTTGTAAAAAGCGCGTTTGTTCACTTGACGCCCCCTTGGTTATACAGGGTTACCACCGCATCCCACGTATCCTTGTCGGTATTACCCGTTATGGGCAGGAATGACACCGTCTGGATTTCCCGTACCGCCTCTTCAGTGTTCACGGTATATACGGTATCGGGGATGCCCAGCATCACGTTAAGGAAAACAACCGCGTCGCCGTCGTCCCCCGGCTGTAACAGGGTCTGCCGCAGACCGCGTATGGTCAGCGGCGGGGTCTGTCGACGGTCGGTTTCACGATACACCACATAAATAGCATCCCAAGTGACGCGGTCTGTCGTGCCCGTAACGGGCAATCCCTCAGCCTGCTGAAATTGTCGCACCCCTGCGGCAGTGTCGGCGCCGAAAAAGCCGTCCATTGGCACCGTGGTGGTGCCGTAGCGATCCCGCTGGATGGCACGCAGATAGCTTTGCAGTTCCATCACGTAGGGGCGGGTATCGGTGGTGATGTCGTTATCCCATAGGCTCATTGGCCGTCCTCCTCCATACTCAGTTGTGTGCCGGGGTATTGTCCCAGTCGTTGACTGTTTCCTGTACGCAAATCGGAGTACAGCGTGGCGATGGCATCCCAAGTGAGAACCCCTACCGTGCCGGTTACCGGCAGACCGAATTCCTGCTGAAAAGCTTCTACCGCCTGTACCGTTTCCATCCCGTATACCCCTGTTACCGCGGGAGCGGGGATAGCGGGGTAGGTGGCGGCGATGTAGGCCAGATACTCCTGTATGGTGGCCACATCTTCACCTTGGAACCCCGATTGCAGTACTCGCCCCGGGAACAGCACCACCCCGCCGTCGATGAGCTCGGTGGAGGTGCGGATGCTCTCATACACATCCTCTAATTTTTGCCATGTCTGCCGCCCTACGATGCCGTCCACACCCAGACCGAACTGCTGTTGAAATGCCCGTACCGCCGCGTCGGTCTGTTGGTCAAACACGCCGTTGATCTCAATCTGTGGGATGGTAGCGTAATAGGCGGACACCACGCTGAGATAGTATTGGATCACCCGCACGCTGTCTCCGGTGTTACCCAGTGCCAGCAGCCCCTCGTACCGCTTTGGCAGTTCATCCAATCTGATACCCTCGGAGTCCAGCTCGCTGAGCCGCTTGACAGCATTAAACAGGTAAGTAATACGATACCAAGTGGCGTTGCCGATGATGCCGTCCTCGGTGAGACGGAAGATGCGCTGAAATGCCCGCACCGCCGCTTCGGTATCAACCCCGAAATTGCCGTCGGCGGGGTTGATCTTGGGGATGCCGGGGTAGTTGGTGGAGATGCGGTTGAGCCGTATCTGCATCTGCTGTACGTCGTTGCCGGAGTCCCCCAGACGCAGGGCGCGTCCCGGGTAGGAGGGCTGCCCGTTGCGGACGGGGGCGTTGGTGACGATGTCAATATCATCACCGTAAAAACGGGTGAGGATCTCATAGGGACCCAATCCCTGCTGTGCCAGAGGTACCGTGCCCCATTGGGAGAGACCGTCGCAGGTGGAGGTGGTGCCGTTACAGTACTGGGTGAAATAGGGTTCTATGCTACCCCGTCGCACCACGTAGGAGTTGAAAATATCATCCACTATCTCGCTGATGGAGTCGTAGATTTCCCGCCCGGGTACGTAGGCTTGGTCGAATTGGGTGGCGTTGGTGATGTCAAAATCGTATCCTTGGCTGCGGTACCATTCGGTGTAATAGCGGTTGAGGGCATAGGAGATCTGTGCGTAAATATTGGCCCGCAGAGCCGCCTCCGGCCAGGTAGGGTAGATTTCACTGGACGCCACGTTTTTGATATAGTCTGGGAAACTGACAAATACGTTCTCCGCCGCAGAGGAGGGCGGCCCCAAATGCACCGTAATGGTGCGGGGAATGAAGGGTGTGCCGACCATAGATGAACCTCCTTTCTTATAGATTGGCGGGACCGCCGGAGGTGAAATCCTGCATATCATCCGGGTCCGCCCCGGGCAACAGCGGCAGAAGGGTGACCGGCTGGGTCACGTAATTGTTACCGTAGACAGGTACGTTTTCGTGGAGTACGGGGCGGAATCCCTCCGCCGTTACCTGTATGTCATAGGTCACAAACGGCTGGGGTCCGTCCGGTTGTAGGGTCAGCGCCGGATCAACCGAGGGCAAAGGGATGACGGGGGTATACCCGTCCCTGTCGGTGGCGGTGTTGGTAAAGAGGGTATCGCCCCGCCTTACCGTCACCCGCGCCCCCTGTATCGGCTCCGCCTCATTGGCGGTGAAGGCAAACACCCGCAGATACCCCACAAAAGGACTTTCCGCAATGGGGGGAGCGGGTTCGGGCGGCGGTTCAGGCTCCGATACGGGTGCCATAGCGGCCCTGTCCTGCACAAAATGCGGTTCGGGATAGCGGCTGTCCAGCCAGTTGTCCTCTTCCACGGGTGATGGCGTCGATACCGACGGTGTGGATGTGGCGCGGCGACTCATTTCCAGCATCTGCCGTCGGTATTCCTCCATGCGGGCGGGGGAGGGGATGTTTTTGGATGATTCCATAGGTCAACCTCCTGTTGGATTGGTGTGAAATACGGCTGAATACGACATAATTTTTGGTTTTTTTGAAAATCTATTGACATTTGGGGATAAAAACCCTATATTTGTATTTGTCATCTATTACATAAATGATGCATCTAAGCAAGACCGTTTTGCATCGGCCAAACACGCCGCAGTCCTCCTCGTAACGGACGGATTGTGAAAAACCCTTTGCGGGGGCGTTGCCACAGTCGATGCGCTGCCGTTTTACGCGGCAGACCAATTACCGCAAAGGGGGATGCTAACTATGAGCGAAAACAAGATTATTGAACTGAAAGACATTGCTGTGTCCTTTGATGGAGAACCGGTGCTGAAGCACCTGGATCTGAGCATATCCGACGGCGAGTTTGTTACACTCCTCGGCCCCAGTGGCTGCGGAAAGACCACCACCCTACGGATCATTGCCGGCTTCATCACTCCGGACAGCGGCGATGTCTTTTTTGACGGCAAACGGGTCAATGACGTGCCGCCGTATAAGCGGACGGTGAATACCATTTTCCAGCGGTATGCCCTGTTCCCGCATTTGAATGTATATGAAAATGTGGCCTTCGGTATGCGGGTGCAGAAAAAGAGCAACGAGGAGATCAAGGAGACCGTTACACGTATGTTGGAGCTGGTCAACCTGAAGGGCTTTGAAAAGCGCTCGGTGGCCAAGCTGTCCGGCGGTCAGCAGCAGCGTGTAGCTATCGCCCGCGCTCTGGCCAATAATCCCCGCGTGCTGTTGCTGGACGAGCCTTTGGCGGCGTTGGACCTGAAACTGCGTAAGGATATGCAGACCGAACTGAAGAACATCCAGAAGAGTTTGGGCATCAGTTTCATTTATGTTACCCACGACCAGGAGGAGGCACTGTCCATGTCCGACACCGTGGTGGTGATGGACAACGGCGTGATTCAGCAGATCGGCTCTCCCCAGGATATTTACAACGAGCCGGAGAACGCCTTTGTGGCGGACTTTATCGGCGAGAGTAACATTCTGGACGGCGTGATGCTGGAGGATTATCTGGTGGAGTTCTTTGGCCGCAAGTTCAGCTGTCTGGATGCCGGCTTTGAGAAGAACGAGCCGGTGGATGTGGTCATTCGCCCCGAGGATATCGACATCGTGGAGCCGGTCAAGGGTGATCTGACGGGCTTGGTCACCAACGTCACCTTTAAGGGCGTTCATTACGACACGATTGTTGATTTTAAGGGCTTTAAGTGGTTGATTCAGACCACCGATTATTATCCCGAGGGCACCAATATCGGCATTGTGCTGAACCCTGAGGATATTCACATTATGAAAAAGTCCGCCTATTCGGGTATGTTCGGCGATTACAGCTCCTATTCCGAGGAGTTTGACGAGCTGGGCGATGCCGAGGCCGCTGCAGAGGCAGAGGAGGCGGAGGAATGAAAAGTCGTACCGCTGCCACCCCCTTCGCGTTGTGGATGGGCATCTTCACCGTAGTGCCGCTGGCCATTGTGGTGTGGTTTGCCTTTACCGACGCAAACGGTGCTTTTACGCTGGATAACGTGGTTAAGATCTGGCAGTATGCGGGTACGTATGTGGATTCCATCTGGATGGGTGCTCTGGCCACCGTGATTTGTTTGGTGTTGGCCTATCCCGTGGCGCTGAGCATATCCCGCAAGAGTGAGCATATGCAGCGCACCATGGTGATGATCGTGATGTTGCCCATGTGGATGAATTTCCTGCTCCGCACATACGCTTGGATGAGTTTGTTGGAAAACAACGGCCTTATCAATCAGTTTTTCCGTTGGATCGGCGTCATCGCCCCCGATGCGTCGATACCGATGATCAACACCGACGGCGCAGTCATTTTGGGTATGGTGTATAATTTCCTGCCCTTTATGATCCTGCCCCTGTATTCCGTTATGGCTAAGATGGACAACCGTGTCATTGAGGCGGCTCAGGATCTGGGTTCCAACTGGTGGCAGGTGTTCCGCCGTGTCATTCTGCCCCTCAGCGCTCCCGGCATCGTGTCCGGCGTGACTATGGTGTTTGTGCCCGCTGTTTCTACGTTTGTCATCTCCAAACTGCTGGGTGGCAGTAAGCTGATGATGATCGGCGACGTCATTGAAACTATGTTTGTGGGCGACGGCTGTGACTACAACGTGGGTGCGGCCCTATCGCTGATACTGATGGTGCTGATGCTCATCTGTATGTCCCTGATGCACCGCGTGGATAACGGTGAGGACGAGTTAGGGGGTATGATGACGTGAAAACACTGTCTAAGATTTATAACGGCATCATTTTCACCTTCCTGTATGCTCCCATTGTGGTGCTGATCATCTATTCCTTCAACGAAGGAAAGAGCCGTGTCCGTTGGGAAGGTTTTACCTTCAAATGGTATGCAGAACTGTTTCATAATGATTTGATTATTGAATCGCTGATCCTTACCCTCCAGATTGCGGTGCTGGCGGCGGTGGTGTCCACCGTTATCGGTACGCTGGCGGCGGTGGGAATCTACAGTATGAACGGGCGTCTGCGTACAGTGATGATGGGTATCAACAATATCCCTATGGTGAACCCTGAGATCGTCACCGGTATCTCGATGATGCTGATGTTCGTGGCGCTGGGCTCCTTTATCCCTGCGCTGAAACCCGGTTTTCTTACTCTGCTGTTGGCACATATCACCTTCTGCATCCCTTATGTGGTGTTGCAGGTGATGCCCAAACTGCGGCAGATGAACAAGCATATGTATGAGGCGGCGCTGGATCTGGGGTGCCGTCCCGTTCCCGCCTTTTTCAAGGTGGTTATGCCGGAGATTATGCCCGGTGTCATCACCGGCGCATTGATGGCCTTTACGATGTCGCTGGACGATTTCGTCATCAGTTACTTTAACAGCGGCTCCACCGCGCAGAACCTGTCGGTCACCATCTATTCTATGACCAAAAAACCGGTTACCCCCGAAATCAATGCTTTGTCTACGCTGATGTTTGGTACGGTGCTACTGTTATTGTTGGTGGTGAATATCCGTCAGGTGCGCGACCTGGATAAGCAGAAGGAAAGGAGATAGGTAATTGAAAAGACGTGCATATCTGTTGGTTGCCTGTCTTCTGATCGGTCTGTTTTGCGGGACGCTCAGCGGATGCGGCCAAACAGAGGAGACCATCACCCTGAACGTCTATAACTGGGGCGAGTATATCTCGGATGGCAGTGACGATCTGATGGATGTCAACGCTCAGTTTGAAAAAGAGACCGGTATCAAGGTTAATTATAAGACCTACGAGAGCAACGAGTCGATGTACACCCTGCTGGAGAGCGGCGCCGCGGAATATGACGTGGTGATTCCCTCGGATTATATGATCGGCAAGATGATCCAAGAGGGTATGTTAGCCAAGCTGAATTTTGATAACATCCCCAATTATCAGTACATTGACGATGCTTATAAGGGCTTGGAATATGACCCCAACAACGAATATTCGGTACCCTACACCTGGGGCACTGTGGGCATTTTCTACAATAAGAAGTATGTCACGGAAGAGGATCTGGCACAGGGCTGGGATATTCTGTGGGATAAGAAGTTTGAGGGCAAAATCTTTATGTTTGATAATGCCCGTGACTCCTTCGCCATTGCCCTGAAAAAACTGGGGTATTCTATGAATACCACCAACCCTGCGGAGCTACAGACTGCCTATGAGGCGCTGGCAGAGCAGAAGCCGCTGGTGCAGGGATACTTTATGGACCAGGTGTTCCAGAAGATGACCAATGAGGAGGGGTGGCTGGCCCCCTATTACTCCGGCGACGGCGCCATTATGATGTACGACGAGGTGGACGGTAACGAGAATATCGGCTTCTTCGTTCCCCATCAAGGCACCAACCTGTTCGTGGACGCTATGTGCGTGATGAAGAACAGCAAAAACAAGGAGGCCGCTGAGCAGTACATCAACTTTATGTGCCGCACCGACGTGGCCACCAATAATGCGGAGTACATCTGCTATTCCACCCCTCACACCGAGGCACTGACACAGCTCAGCGAGGAGGTGGCCACCGACCCGATGTTCTATCCCGATGCGGCGGTGGTTGCCAATACCGAGGTGTATATCACCCTGCCCACTGAGGTAAATAAACTGCAAAAGGATCTGTGGATCAAACTGAAATGTCTGCGGGAACGCCCCGATTGGTGGCCTTTTCCCAGTTGATACAGTCTAAAACGCCGCGACGGTTGGTCGCGGCGTTTTTCTGTGTCATAAAACCCGTCCGCCGCACATAAGTCTGTACAAACGACAGAATGAGCGGAGGAACGGCGTATGGAACAAACCAGCAGCGTATATAGAGATATGGCGGCCCGCACCGGCGGCGATATTTATTTGGGGGTAGTGGGCCCTGTTCGCACCGGCAAATCCACCTTTATCAAGCGGTTTATGGATATCTTGGTGATACCGCATATGGAGCAGGGGGCCCGTCGAGAGCGTGCAGTGGATGAACTGCCCCAGTCAGCGGCAGGACGGACCATTATGACCACCGAGCCTAAATTCATCCCCGAACAGGCGGCACAGGTCTCCTTGGACGGTGTAGCGAATATGCGGGTGCGGTTAGTGGACTGCGTGGGATATATCGTCCCTTCAGCTTTGGGTTATATAGAGGAAAACCAGCCACGGATGGTGAAAACACCGTGGTATGATGAGGAAATCCCCTTTAATATGGCGGCAGAGGAGGGAACCCGTCGGGTGATCACCGACCATTCTACGGTGGGTCTGGTGATTACCACCGACGGTTCGGTGACCGATATCCCCCGCGAAGAATACGCCGCTGCCGAGGAACGGGTGGTGCAGGAACTGCAGGCGTTGCAGAAACCCTTTGCGGTGTTACTCAACGCTGTAGACCCCTATGCGGCGTCCACCCGCACGATGGCGGCGCAACTGCAGGAAAAATACGGTGTGCCGGTGGTGCCCGTTAATTGTCAAACCATGACCGAGCAGGAAATCTTGGGCGTATTGACGGCATTGTTATCTCAGTTCCCCGTGACGCAGGTGGGATTGGTAATGCCCCGCTGGCTGATGCGGCTGGATCGCTCCCATCCCGTGCGGCAGGCGGTGCTGAATACGGTGCGTACCGCTTGCGGGGATGTGCGGCGCGTGGGGCAGGTGGATCAGATTCCGCGGGCGTTGCGGGGCTGTGAATACGTAGAGAGCGCGGCAGTGGATGAGATCGACCTGGGCACCGGTGCCGCTACTGTCAGCGTGACGGTGTTGCCGGAGTTGTTTTATCAGATCTTGGGGGAGACCACCGGCTTGTCTATCCGTGACGAGGGGGAATTGATGGCACAGATGATGGAGATGGCGGCCACCTGCCGTCAGTTTGAACGCTATCGTGGTGCTTTGGAACAGGCGGAGGCCACCGGCTACGGCATTGTGATGCCGGACGTGGAGCAAATGACTCTGGAGGAACCCCAGATCATTCGTCAAAGCGGACGCTACGGAGTGCGTCTGCAGGCGTCGGCACCGTCTATACACATTATGAAAGCGCAGATACAGACAGAGGTCAGCCCTATTGTGGGCACCGAGCGACAAAGCGAAGATCTGGTCAATTACTTATTAGGCCAATTTGAGGAAGATCCCAAAAAGATATGGGATTCCAACATTTTTGGAACTTCGTTGTATGGATTGGTCAACGAGGGACTGCATAATAAGTTGTCTCATATGCCGGAGGACGCACGGCTGAAATTAAAGGAAACCGTTGAGCGGATCATCAACGAGGGATGCAACGGTTTGATCTGTATCATTGTGTGAGGATGCGTCTATGGTTATACACGATCCTCAGCAGCAACAACAATGGTCACAAGAACAACAGATGCGTTCTCGTGCAAAAGCAACGTCTAAGTCCAAGCAACCCCGCCGTCTGTCACTGGTGGCGGTGCAGTGTTTGGCCTGTGGGGTCATTCTCTTGGTAGCTATGCTGTTTCGGGTAGCGGGCGGCACGGCGTATACCCAATTACAGCAGCGGTTTGCGGATGCGTTGACAGGTAACGAACTGATGGTGGTTTTGATGCGGTGGTGGGACGGCGATCCCGATGAATCCGTATCGTTGTCGGAGGAAGAGGGTGTGAAGGAGCAATCCTTTACGCCCTCTTCGGGCCTTGTGTGGCAGGGGTGAGAGTTGTGCTGACCTTTCGCTTGTGCGGTGTGCCTTGCCGCGTCAGTTTATTGTTTCCCGCGTTGTTGACTGCCTTGTTGCTCTATCAGCCGGAGGGGTTGACCGTGACCTGTTTGTTTGCATCGGTGATGCATGAGGTCGGTCATTTGCTGGCTATGTTGTGGTGGCGGGTACCGCCCAAGGAGTGTGTGTTGGGCCTGTTTGGTCTGCGTATACGGTTGGGTTCGCATCTAAGTAAGTACGGACGCAATATTGGAATCGCACTGGCGGGCCCCGCGGTCAACGGTATATCCGCCGTCGTGTTGTGGTGGTTGGATGCTCCGCAGACGGCGGCGGTGCACTTACTGTTAGCGGTGTTAAATCTGCTTCCTGTCGGGGTGTTGGACGGGGGAGAGGTGTTACGAAGCGTTATGTGTCTGTGCGGTTGTCACAGCAATGCTGACGGAGTGGTGCGGATGACATCACGATTGACAGTATTACCTATCACCTTGTTCGGCCTTCATCTGCTACCGGTGGGTAATCCTACTTTGCTGATTGTCGGTGTCTATTTGATGGTGATGACGATTTTATCGGATAAAAACGAAAAAAACTCTTGACAAGAGGCAGGGGTACTGGTATAATCATCGGGACGAATGAAGCAGAGCGTTGCCCGCTCTCACCCCAGGATACCGTTCCGAAGGGTTGATATCAGCGATTTTCCTGCCACCTACGGGTGGTGGGTTTCGGTATGTGCGGGCAGCTTGGCTGTCCGCTTTTTTGTTGTCATTTACCCTTTTGAGGAGGTGTTTCCCATAGCCAAAAAAGAGATGCAGATCAATGAGCAGATCCGCGACGACGAGGTTCGTCTGATCGGTGCCGACGGCGCCCAGCTGGGCGTGATGTCCGCCAAGGACGCGCAAAAGTTGGCTGACGATGCCGGTATGGACCTGGTCAAGATTGCCCCCACTGCCGTTCCCCCCGTGTGCCGCATTATGGACTACGGTAAGTATCGGTTTGAGCAGGCGAAGAAGGAGAAAGAGGCCCGTAAAAATCAGCACGTGGTGGACATCAAAGAGGTCCGTCTGGGTCTGAATACCGACGTGGGCGATTTCAACACCAAGGTTGCTCAGGCTAAGCGGTTTATCCAGCACGGTGACAAGGTTAAAGTCAATATCCGTTTCCGTGGCCGTGAGATGGGCCACCCGGAGAAGGGCGTTGAGTCTATGACCCGTTTTGCCGAGGCCTGTGCCGAGTTTGCTTCGGTAGAGAAGGGCGCCAAGTTGGAGGGCCGGAATATGCTGATGTTCCTGGCTCCCAAGAAGGACGGTAAATAATCCGTCGTATCACACAGTTGCGTACAGGTCAACCCTGTTTACACAAACCAATTAAGGAGGACAAAAACTATGCCTAAGATTAAAACGCACAGCGGTGCGAAAAAGCGTTTCAAGCTGAGCAAGACCGGTAAGGCTATCCGTGGTCATGCTTACAAATCCCACATCCTGAACAAGAAGACCACCAAGCGTAAGAGAAATCTGCGTAAGACCGTGGCGGCTGACAAGACCAACCTGGCCACCATCAAGCGCCTGATCCCTTACAAATAATCGTATTGCTTAGAGAGACGGAGGTAAAGAATAATGGCTCGTATTAAAGGCGCTATGATGACGCGCAAAAGAAGAAAAAAAGTTCTGAAGCTGGCTAAGGGTTACTTCGGTGCCAAGTCCAAGCTGTTTAAGACCGCTAAAGAAGCGGTTATGAAGTCCGGTCAGTATGCTTATATTGGCCGCCGTCAGCGCAAGCGCGATTTCCGCCGCTTGTGGATCGCCCGTATCAATGCCGCTGCTAAGCTGAACGGCATGAACTACTCCACCTTCATGAACGGCCTGAAGAAGGCCCGCGTTTCCCTGAACCGCAAGATGCTCGCTGAGCTGGCGGTTTCCGATGCAGCTGCTTTCACTGCTCTGACTGAGCAGGCCAAGGCTGCCCTGAAATAATAAGCATAAATTGCACCCGGCGGG
>JAZNUN010000037.1:0-1580 GCA_045592345.1 Acutalibacteraceae bacterium
TATGTGTGCGGATGCTCGCCGCCTGTATCCGCAAAGAGGATCAGGTCCACGGGGATACGGTGCTTTTGCAGCCCCACAAGTAAGGCGGTGCTGTTCGCGCCGCCACCATAGGAAACGATATTAAATCAAGCTCACCTCCGATCAATCAAAAGGCGGTCTGCCGAATGCGTAAAAGTGCGACTGCCAATAGCTCGTATTGATATCGGCATACTGGATCGGGTCCCCGCAATGCAGCATTTTTCCGCCGCCTACATAGATACCCACGTGGGAAACGCCCGGCGTATCGTAAGTCCCTGTAAAAAAAATCAGATCGCCCGGTCTTGCGTTTGCGGACGATACGGGAGTGGAAATGTTGTATAGCCCCTGGGCTCCCAGCCTGCCCGTATTGCAGACGCCGCTTTCCGTCAGCGCCCAGGATACAAAGCCGGAACAGTCAAAGGAAGTGTTAGGATTGCTGCCGCCCCACACATAGGGAAACCCGATGTATTTCTCCGCCTCCGTGATGAACGCCGCAAAGGTTTCATCCTCCAGGGCAGAAGCGGGGATATCGTAGGTCTGCGGTGGGTTCGTGTACTTCTCCACATAGGAGGACGACGGGAACAAATCCTCACGATTCCCCAGAGTTGACATATAGGCCGCATACAGGGACAGGGGTTCTTCGCCCATAATATACACCGGCACGTGGGAGAGATTGAAATTTTCCAGCTTCACATTGCAGATGTAATAGGTGTATGGCACCTGGACCTCATACTCGTATTCCTCGGTTGTGGTCTCGCCGGTCTCCGGGTCCGTTACCGTTCTGGTTCCTGTCCGCGTTTCCGTCCGATACCTTGTTTCGGTCTCCACCGTTTCGGTAAGGATATACTGCTTTTCAAACAGCATAGCAAGATCAGCCGTTATCTGTTCAGAGGTAAAAGTACCCTCATGCAGCGCCGACAGAATGGAGATCAGTACATAGGGATCATGCTCGATATCGTCCAGATCATAACGGTATTCATCATAGCCGGGATTTAGGGACTCGTAATTGTCGAGCTTATATTGAAGCTCCGCCTCCATAGAGAGATAGGCATTTTCCGCCGCATAGATATCCGTATCCTCCGAGAGATAGGAGGACGAGAACACGGTGCCCGCGCCGCTGCCTAACATCATCGTACAGGAGGATATCCCGCCGATCAGAAGGAACACCACCGCCGCGATCGCCACAACTATGAGAATGACCTTCCAATTACTTTTCACAAAGACCGCCGCCCGCTTTGCCGCCTCCTTCGCACGGACCGCCGCGCTTTTTGCGGTCTGGGCTGCCTTCTTCGTGTCCTGTCCTGTCTTGCGTACCTCCTTCGCATAATTGCGCTTGATACGCTGTTTCTGCATAAAACGGGATACGGGGTTGGAGGCCGCCAGCGCCGGATCATCGTGGAGCGCCTTTTGGTAAAGATACTCCGCGTTTGCCTTGATTGACGCCTGTTCCGCCTTTGCCGCGTCCCGCCAGGGTTTGGTTTTGTGGTGACGGATGGCAGAGCGTACCTTGCTGCCGGTGTAGCTCACGGCACCTTCCGCCAGGAGCTCGCCCTTGTGTCCTG
>JAZNUN010000038.1:0-3556 GCA_045592345.1 Acutalibacteraceae bacterium
CAACGCCGGTAGCCTTCATCGCCAGCTTAATGCCGTCAATGACCTGCGCAGCCTGCTCGATCATGACGCGATCATCGCAGGTGAGGTACGGCTCGCACTCGGCGCCGTTGACAACCAGATACTCAATGCGGGCGGGGTCTACATTCAGCTTAACGTGGGTGGGGAAACCGGCACCGCCCAGACCGACGATGCCGCTCTCGCGGACGGCGGAGATAAAATCCTCGCGGCTGTTCACCACAGGGGGGGCGATGGCGGGGTCGGGGGTTTGGGTGCCGTCAGCCTCGATGACCACGGCGGGAGCGGTGGTTCCGTTTGCTCCCATGATTTCGATGATTTTCACAACCTTACCCGATACGCTGGCATAGACGGGAACCGAAACAAAGCCGTCCGCTTCGCCGATCTTGGTGCCTACCTGCACCAGATCACCCACCTTGACAATGGGTTTGGCAGGACGGCCGATGTGCATAGCCATGGGGATGGTCACTGTTTTGGGTACGTCCATACGGACAACCGGAACGTGACGGGTTTTCTTACGGTGGGGTACGTGTACCCCGTGGAGGGAATGTGCCATAGTACATACACCTTTCCTTATAAATTCCAATAGGACGGTGGGATATCCCACGTCCCGTGGGCAAATTACTCTATTCTATATAATAAATGAAATAAATGATATTTGTCAACCATCGTTCATTATTTAACAAACATTACATATTGGTGCAATTTTGAGATAGAATTTTCCACTTGTACTATGTGATTTATGCGTGAAAATATGCAAAAAACAGGCAGAGCGAGCACTCTGCCTGTTTCGTAGCATCTATATCGGATCAAGCGCCGAAGAAGTGACGGTGCACCGCCTCCACGGCACGGTCGGCGTCCTTCTTTTCCACCAGCACGGATACGCGGATCTCGCTGGAGGAGATGGTCTGGATGTTGACACCGGCGTCGGCCAGGGCCTCAAACATACCGGCGGCCACGCTCTCGTGGGTCTCCATACCGGCACCTACGATGGAGATCTTGGTGACGTTCTTATCCACGGTCAGTGCCTGAGCGCCTACCATATCACAGTAGTCCTGCAGGGCTTCTACGGCGGCATCCGCATCGTCGGCGGGGACGGTGAAGGCGATATCCTTGGTGCCGTCGCGACCGATGGACTGCAGGATGTTATCCACACAAATGTGGGCCTTTGCCACACGGGAGAATACCTTAAAGGCGATACCGGGGTTATCCGGCACACCTACCAGAGCCACACGGGCCACGCCGTCGTCCTTAGCGACACCTTTGATGAGCATTTTTTCCACTTTCGTAACCTCCTTGACCTTGGTACCTGCCGCACGGGTGATGCTGGACAGGACTTCCATTTCCACGTTGTATTTCTTGGCCATTTCCACAGAGCGATTATTCAGCACCTGTGCGCCGGAGGTGGCCAGCTCCAGCATTTCGTTATAGGTGATCTCATCCAGCTTGATAGCGCCGGGCACCTTGCGGGGGTCTGTGGTATAGACACCGTCCACGTCGGTATAGATCTGGCACAGATCGGCTCGCATCGCCGCGGCGATGGCCACCGCGCTGGTGTCGGAGCCGCCGCGCCCCAGGGTGGTGATATCGTCGTAGCGGTTCAGACCCTGGAAGCCTGCCACGATGACGATGCGCTTCTTATCCAGCTCGGCGCGGATGCGCTCGGGATTCACCCGTTTGATACGGGCGGCGCTGTATTTGCTGTTGGTCTCAAAGCCTGCCTGCCAACCCAGCAGAGAGATGGCGGGATACCCCAGCGCGTCGATGGCCATAGCCAGCAGAGAAATGGAGATCTGCTCACCGGCGGACATCAGCATATCCATCTCGCGCTTGCTGGCGCGGGGATTCAGCTCTTTGGCCTTGTCGATGAGGTCGTCGGTGGTATCGCCCTGAGCGGACACCACCACCACCACGTCGTTACCTTGCTTGTAGGTGTCGGTGATGATGCCTGCCACACGCATCACGTGTTCGGCATCCTTCACCGAGCTGCCTCCGAATTTTTGTACAACTAACATTTTATAAAACACCCCTTTGGTGAATGTAGACTGTGTGAATTAATACATCCGCAGTTTGCGGGTCAGGGTCATACCGAACAGACCGTCGATCTTCTCCTCCAGCAGATACTCGGGCATACAGGGGGAGATAAAGGCTACCTCATTATCCGGTGCGTCGGGAATGGACAGCATCCGCACGTCGCCGAAGGTGCGTCCGATCTGTACCAGCGCCGCCGCATCCTTGTCGCAGGTGAAGCGGAGCAGCAGACGGGCGGGGGCCAGACGGTGGTCACGGACGTGACCCTTCTCGTTGGGACCCCAGAACAGATATTTACGCGCCTGCAGGTGCTTGACCTCGTCGATGACGTCCGCCACCACCGCGCTGGCGGTAGGCAACTTGCCGGCGCCGCGACCCACGAACACCACGTCGCCCACGCTGTCGCCGCGGACCATAATGGCGTTAAATACGTCATTCACGTCGGCCAACAGGTTATCGTTGGGCAGAATCATCGGTGCTACCTGACAGAACAGGTGTCCGTCCTCGGTGCGGAGGGCGCGGCCGACCAGCTTGATAACACCGCCGCAGGCGGCGGCGTACTTCACATCTTCCTCGGTGATGGAGGTGATACCCTCGGTGTGCACCTCCTCGGGCAGTACGTGTTTGCCGAAGGCCAGAGAGGCCAGAATACAGATCTTACGGCAGGCGTCGTGGCCCTCTATGTCGGCGGAGGGATCCCGCTCGGCGTAGCCCAGCTTCTGCGCCAGAGCCAGAGCGCCGTCAAAGCTCATACCCTCTTTGATCATCTTGGTCAGCATAAAATTGGTGGTGCCGTTGAGGATACCTGCCACCTCAAATACTTCGTTGGCGGCTAAGCACTGGTTCATAGGACGCAGGATCGGAATGCCGCCGCCCACACTGGCCTCGAACAGGAAGTTCAGGTTGCGCTCCTTGGCGATGGCTAACAATTCGTCGCCCTTGGCGGCTACCAGCTCCTTGTTGGAGGTGACCACGCTCTTACCCGCCAGCAGACTGGCCTTCACGTAGTCGTAGGCGGGGTGCAGACCGCCCATGGTCTCTACCACGATGCGGATGTCCTCATCATTCAGAATATCATTAAAGTCGGTGGTGAACAGGTCGGCATAGGGCAGGTCGGGGAAGGATCGCAGGTCCAGAATACGGGTGACGCGGATCCGGTCCCCCGCCTTGGCGGTGATGCCCTTTTCATTGTGCAGCAGGACTTCGGCAACGCCGCTGCCTACCACACCGTGGCCTAAAATTGCAATAGAGATCATAGTTTCATTCCTTTTCTTTTGGGGTCTGTATTGGTATCAAGGTTCCACCGGATTGTCGGCGGGTTCTGTCGGAGCCGCGGTGGTGTCGCGGTTCTCCGGAGGCAGGTCCGCCACGGTGGTCGTGGAGGTCGTGCTCTCTGAGGGAACTCTTTCGTGGGGGAGGGTTTGGGAGGAGGTGGTGGTGCCCTCTGCGCCCGTGGGCGGGGTGGTACCGGTACCGCTGTGCTTTTCGCACAGGCCGGGCTTAAAATCTG
>JAZNUN010000039.1:0-1846 GCA_045592345.1 Acutalibacteraceae bacterium
GGACGTGGTGGAATTATCCATCCACGGCGGCGCCTATCTGCTACAGCGCACCCTGCGGGCCTGCCTGTCTGCAGGAGCACGCCCCGCAGGACCCGGCGAGTTCACCCGCCGCGCCTTTATGAACGGTAAAATGGACCTGACCCAGGCGGAGAGTGTGATGGGTCTCATTGCCGCCGACGGTCGGTTGGCGGCACAAACCGCTCTCGCCGCCCGTGAGGGGGCGGTGTACCGCCGTCTGGCGGCGGTACAGGATTCTCTGTTGGGTGTGGCGGCGCAGTTTGGTGCGTATATTGACTATCCCGACGAGGATATTCCCGAATTGGAGCCCGCCGCACTGGCGGCTACGGTGGCGGATGCCGCGGCGGCGGTGGAGGGACTGCTCAGCACCTTTGACGCGGGGCGGGTGCTCCGCGAGGGGGTCGACACCGCCATTGTGGGCAGTCCCAACGTGGGTAAATCCACCTTGATGAACTGTCTGGCGGGATGCCGCCGCAGCATTGTGACGGATATTGCGGGCACCACCCGTGATGTGGTGGAGGAGACCGTGCGTCTGGGGGACGTGACCCTGCGGCTGGCGGACACCGCGGGCATGCGGGATACTGCCGACACCGTGGAATCGGTGGGCGTGGAGCTGGCGCGGCAGCGGATGGAGCAGGCGGCGCTGGTGCTGGCGGTGTTTGACGGCTCTCAACCGCTTACCGCCGCGGATACGGCGCTGGCGGAGGGCCTGCGTGAGCGCACCGCTATTGCGGTGGTGAACAAGGCGGACAAGCCTTTGGCGGCGGACGTGCCGTGGCTGCGGCAGCGATTCCGTTGGGTAGTGACCCTGTCTGCTAAAGTGGGCGAGGGTGTGGACACCCTCACCGCCGCCGTCACCGAGGCTACGGGTGTGGGTCGTCTGGACGCCGCCCAGCCGGTGCTGACCACCGAGCGTCAGCGGCAGTGCGCCGCCACGGCGCTGACCTGCCTGCAGGAGGCCGCCGCCGCGCTGGAGTGTGGTCTAACTCTGGACGCGGTGAGCGTCAGCGTTGATGGTGCCTTGAACGCCATATTGGAACTGACGGGACAGCGCGCCACCGAAGCCGTGGTTGACCGCGTCTTCGCCGATTTCTGCGTGGGCAAGTAAATTTTGTGGGCGGGCGAGGACACCCAGTAAAAGGAAACTCCCTCAGTCAGCCTATCGGCTGACAGCTTCCTCGGGGAGGGAGCCTATGCCCACAATACGCACCTGCTTATTTCAACCGAAGCCTCCCTCTTGAGGGAGGTGGCACGGCGACAGCCGTGACGGAGGGAGTTTAAAAAAGGTCCTATGCAACGGATGTTGCATAGGACCTTTTCATTACTCATTACTCATTCGTCATCCAACTTCAGCACCGCCATAAACGCCTCCTGGGGCACCTCTACGCTGCCCAACTGGCGCATCCGCTTCTTACCCTCTTTCTGCTTCTCCAGCAGTTTCTTCTTACGGGTAATATCGCCGCCGTAACACTTGGCAAGCACGTCTTTACGCACGGCCTTGATGGTCTCACGGGCGATGATCTTGCCGCCGATGGCCGCCTGCACCGGAATTTCAAACTGGGCGCGGGGAATGTTCTCTTTCAACTTTTCGCAGATCTTTCTTGCCCGGGGATAGGCGTTATCCGCAAAGAGAATGAAACTGAGGGCGTCCACAATGTCGCCGTTTAAGAGAATGTCCAGTTTCACCAGCCGGCTGGGCCGGTAACCGATCAGTTCATAGTCCAGCGAGCCGTAGCCACGGGTGCGGGACTTCAGGGCATCAAAGAAGTCATAAATGATCTCGTTCAGCGGCATCTCGTAGTGCAGTTCCACACGGTTGGCATCCAGA
>JAZNUN010000040.1:0-11704 GCA_045592345.1 Acutalibacteraceae bacterium
GAAGAAAGTGACCCCCGCCCCCGCCTTTGATCCCATGGTTTGGGTGTGGGTTGGTGCCGGTAGCGCTGTGGCGCTGGCCGGTGCGGCGGTAACCATCATTCTGCTGGTCAACAAGCGGAAGAAGGCGGCCGCAGCTGCCGCGGCAGGTGCCGCTGCAGAGGCTGACGCTACCCCCGAGGTACCGGAAGCCCCTGCTGAATAATTAGCATAAAAACCGCCAAGCAGTTTATCTGCTTGGCGGTTTGTCCTTTGCATAACGAAACGCCGCCGAGTATAGCACTCAGCGGCGTTTTAAGCGTGTTTCAGTGATGCGTCACGTCATATCATAGGTTTCAGAGATTTCGGCCATAACGCCGTTTTCAGAGCGTTCCGACTTATTCTGCAGTTGGTAATCCTTCGGTGTGATACCAAAACGCTTGCGGAACACCGAAATGAAATAGGATGCCGCAGAAAAACCCGACTGTGCGGAGATGGTTTCTATGTTCAGGCTAGGGTTCTCCAACAATTTGAGGGCATACTGCAAACGTAGGTCGGCAATCATCTGCATACAGGTGGTGCCGGTGGCCTCTTTAAACAGCAGGGAGAGGTGGTTGGGAGAGACGTGGGCGCGATTGCCCAATTCCTGCATCGTGATCTTCTTGCGGAAGTTGTACAGGATATACTGCAGGGTTTGGTGAACCACGGGGTTGGCGGTGCTGTATGCCCCTAAGCGTTCCTCGTTCTGTTGGCTCTCGCGGATGATGTGCAGACACAGATAGGATAACATCAGCTGGATGCTCAGGGTTTGGGTGGAGTTCACCTCAAAGCAGTGGAGCAGCTCATTGAGCTGGGTCAGCAGTCGGCTGAAATCCATCTCGTCCAGCTGCACCGAATGGATGTGATTGTGCTGTAGCAGCAGATCCCGCACCTCACCGAAAATAGCCTGCTCGTCAAACCGCAGATGCACCACGTGCAGATCAGTGCCAGGATCGGGAATCAAGGCGTGGATGTCCATAGGGGTCAGCAGATAGGCGCAACCGGTGGATAGGGGATAGTCGATGCCGTCATACTTGTGGACACCGGTACCGCTAAGTACAATCTCCACCTCAAAATAGTCGTGCCAGTGGAGCTCGCGGCTGGGCCAGGATGGCTTGATAATGCGCTCATCGATGGCTAAGAAAAAGGGATTTTGCATCCGATACATATACCCTTGATCGGCAGATATAAAATGCGAGGGGACGTTGGGGATATTCATAGAAACCTCCGCAGGTCTAACGCGTGTGTACAAATATACACCATTATATCAATTTTTTCATAAAAAGCAAGAGTTTTGCTATATTTTTCTGTGTTTATCCTAAAAAAGGCCCCCTGCAACGGTTATTTCGTTGCAGGGGGCCATTGTAAAGTCAGATAACTTTACGCGTTGTTATTACTCACCGGTGTACTCCTCATCCTTGCCGCTACCCACAATGCGGGAGGACTCGTACACACGCTCATCGTCAAAGGTGTAGCCGCTCTCGTCAATGGAGTTGGCCTTACCGGCGGACTTCAGGTTGTGCACGCCGTCCTTGTCATAGCGGGTGATGATCACGTCGCCATTCTCCTGGATGCGGAAGGCGCACATGGTCAGGGCGGTGTCCACGCCGGTACCGTCGGTACCATAAGAGGAGACGTAACCGAAGTTCATATAGGTGAATTTCAGCTCGGTCTCGATGGGGGCGTTCCGGTAGTTGGTGTGATCCGGCACTACAATGGTCTCGCCCTTGGGCACGTAGACGGCAGCGCCGCCCAGATAATCGTCATAACCACTGCCGTGGTTGTGACCGATCAGGAAGATGATGTTCAGGCCGGCCTCGCTGGCGGCGTTCAGGGCGTCCACCACGTACTTAGCACTGGCGCCCATGCCGTCTTTAGCGGTACGGGCATTGTAGTGCAGCGGGATGTGGCTGGTGACAAAGATGGGCTTGTTGCCCCAACCGTTGGCCAACTTCTCGTTAAAGTAAGCGGTCAGGTCCTCGGCTGCCTGCTGGCCGCCGCCACCATAGCAGTTGTAGTTATCTTCGTGGAGGATAAACACGCCATAGGGAGCGTTGGGGTTGTCGTTGTCGCCATAGGGGGGCAGCAGGTCAATGCCGGCGGCATCGTGGTTGCCTTGGGTGTAGTACTTATCGAAGTTGACGGTGTCGGTGAAGACGCTGTCTAACAGGTTCAGACCTGCGTTACTGTCGTCAAAGTCGCTGCCCAGCGTGATGGTATAGTCGCCACCGAACAGCAGACCGTCGAACGCACCGTAGCCGGTGTTGTTCTTCACAGAGTCGGTCAGGCCCTTCAGCACAGCCAGACCATCCTCGGTGCTGCCGTAATACTGATAGTCAGAACCGGAGATCAGCACCACCTCGGTCAGGTCGGTGACCTTGTCGGGAGAGGCATAGGCGTGGACAGCAGCGCGGCGCATGTTGTACTCCTCGTTGCCCACAAAGGCTGCGTTGTACTCCACCAGATCCAGGCTCTCGCCGGTCAGGGTCAGGAACCAGGTCATAGAGGCGACGTACTCCTGCTGGGCGTCGGTGGCGCTCAGCACGGTAGCCAGGTTGGCCAGAGCGGCGTCGATGGCAACGGCGTCATCGTACAGCCACACCTTGGCGGTGGACTCGGTCTTGTTGGTTTCGGCCCAAGTCAGATCGGCATCGTTGGTCACAACGATGACCTGCCAACGCTCGTCGGCAATGGCGGTGTCGGCGTCACAGCTGGTGGTGGTCCACTCGCCGTTGTCGTCGTTCTTATAGTAGGTGCCGTCGATATAGCTGCCCAGGATCACCTGATCATAATCTGCATCCTTCAGCATCTCGTACAGATAGCTGTCGAAGCCGTCGGTCTCGCCGACAGTCAGCACGCGAACGGCACGGCGGGTAGCATCCACGTTGGCATAGTTGTTGCAAACGATGTCGCCGTAGACGGTGATCTGCTCGCCGTTCAGCTCGTAGGTGTAATAGGGACGGGTGTAGATATCGGTTTCGGTGGCGGAATCGGGGATATTGATGATACGCACGGCATAGGACAGGGAATCCTCGCTCAGATCCAGCAGATACTTGGCAGGGATGTCGATGGTCTTCTTGCCGTCCACGTTCTCGTGGGTCATATCGGCGGTGCCGATGGTCTCCTGGTTGGTGACGATGGCACCGGCGCCCACCAGCGTACCGAGAACGTCGTTGTGCTTGAAGAGCTTAATGGAGCCCACGTTGGGAACCAGTACGTTACCATTAACTACCTGAGCACCGGTCACGGCCACGGTAAAGCGGAAGGCCAGACCGCGGTTGTCATCGGCGGTGTCGCGGATGCTGCTGCCGCCGCTGGTCAAAACCTCAGCGCGGTTGCCGCTGTTGGACAGGTCGATGACCACCACGTCGTCTACATAGATTTCGTCGGTGGTACCCTTGCCGGAACCGTTGAAGTGGAGGTAGGCAGTGGTATCATCCGCCACAAAAGTAGCCTCGTACTTGGTCCAGATGGTCGCATTGAGATAGGTGGACAGCAGGCTCGTCTTGTCGGAATTTCTCACAGTGAAGTTCATACCGTTGGAGACGGCTTTATACCAGAAGGAGACCTGATAAGTGCGGCCCTTCACGACGGTCAGCTCTTGGTCAAGAGTGCCGCCCCAGTCGCCGGGGCCCTTGATGCTGACGCCGTAGCTGCCGTTACGGGCGGCAGAGGAGGAGACAGCAGTGGACTGATACTTGGTCCAGCCGTTCAGGTTACCGGTCTCGAAATCGCCGTTGGTGGACAGATTCTCGACGGTCACCGTTTCCTTCTCCAGGGAGATATCGTCAAAGAGGGCAGAGCCGCCGCTGCTGCCGGCCATCACACCCACGTAAATGCTGGTGTTGTCACCGGTGTTGAAGGCGACGCTGTATTTCTTCCACTCAGAGCCGGAGGTGGTAGAGATCTGAGCGATATTGGTGGTGTCGCCGCCATCCTTCACCAGGAAGGACACAGAGTCGGCGTCCTTGGCCCAGCCGCTCAGAGTATAGTTGGTGTTGGCCTGCACGGACACTTTCTGACGGGTCTGGTTCCACTGACCGCCCTGGAAGTTCAGAGCGTAGGAGCCGGTATGACCGGTGGTCATAGATAAGGTGCAGGCATCGTACAGGTTGGTCCAGCCGGTGGTATCACCGGTCTCGAAGTCGCCGTTTTGCAGCACGTTGTTGGAACCTTTTACCAAGGCGGCGCTGTCAACGATGACAGTGGCATCAGCCTGACTGCCCATAACGCTGACGTAGATGCTGGTGTAATCACCGGAGTTAAACTTGACGGTGTACTTGGTCCAGTCGGCTCCGGTGAGACCGGCCTGAGCAATGTTGGTGGTGTCGCCGCCGTCCTTGACCAGCAGGGTCATGTTGCTGCCTGCTTTGGCCCAGATGGACAGCACATAGTCGGTGTTGGTGTCTATGTTGACCTTTTGGCGCACCATATTCCAGGCGCCGGAAGTGGTGACCTGCAGACCGTAGGTGCTGTTGTAACCCTCCACGATAGAGGTGGTGCAGTAGCCGTACAGGTTCTCCCAACCGGTGAGGTCACCGGTGGCGAAGTTGCCGTTGACCAGGAGGTTGCCGGTCACGTCGGTCTCACTCACGATCGGATCGGGCTCGATGGGGGTCTCGGGCTCTTCCGGAGTGGGCTCTTCCTTACCATCCGCACGCACCAGCACCACGTCGTCGAAGTAGTACTGACCGGCGTTAGCACGGTAGTTGGAGAACATAATGTCGGGATTGGTGTTGTTACCGCTGTTGAAGGGGATTTGTACCTCGATCCACTTGTTGTACAGAGCGGCGTTGGTGATAGTAAAGCGCACACGGGTGCTGGAGGAGCTGTCCACCGTCTTGACCTCAATACCGTTGGAGACCACGGCGGAGGTGCTGTAGGTAGCACTGTTGTCGCCCAGGGTCACCCACCAACCGGGGTTGGTGCCGCTGGCGGCGTAAGTATATACCTTATAGCTCAGGATGTAGTCGGTGTTGGCGCTCATATTGACGCCCTGCTGGAACATATGGGTAGAGCCGCCGGCCTCGTTGGTCTGCATCACGTTGCCCTGACCGGCGTCGGTGGGATCGGCCACCACACCGATGGTGGATACCAGGTTGGTCCAGCTGTCGTTACCGGCCTCGAAGTCGCCGTTTTCCAGCATATTGTAGCCTTCGGGAGCATCGGGCAGTTCGGGTTCATCGGGGTTCTCGGGCTCGTCGCCGCCTACGGTGCCGCCGTTGACGTTGTTGGGGCCCTCAATGGTGATGTCGTCAAAGTAATACTGACCGGCCTCGGTGCGATAGTTGTCAAAACGGAACTCAACAGAGGTGTTGGAGCCGGTGTTGTAGGGGATAGCAACCTCGACCCACTTGCCCGTGTCGGTGGTCACGTTCAGACGCACACGGGTGCTGGAAGAGCTACTCACCGTCTGCGCCGCCAGACCGGTGACAGCAGAAGTGCTGTAGGTGGCGGTGTTGTCACCAATGGTGACCCAGAAGGCCGCATTGGAGGCGGTGGAATAGCAATACACCTTGAACTTCAGAATAACGTCGGTGTTAGCCTCTAAAGCGACCACCTGATTGAACATCAGATCGCAGCCCAGAGTGCTGGAGGTGTAGGTGGAGTTGGTGTGCATAACTTTGCCTTGACCCGATCCGGTGGGGTCGTCGATGACCTCGGTCACGGTGTCGGTGTCGTTGTGCAGGGTCCAGTTGGTGTCACCTGCTTCGAAGTCGCCGTTGTAGAAATAGCCGTCATAGGACACGCCGGCGGCGTTGCCCAGTGTCGACAGCGGCAGTACGGTGCATACCATCAATACAGCTAACAGTACCGCCAAAGCTTTACGGAATTGCTTCATAGTATTTCCTCCTTTTTTTATTTGGGTGAGTGAAAATCCCCTTTTTCACTCTATGATACCACGATTCTATTATACACAATCCATAGGGGGGACGAAAAGAAACAAAAAAGGCAAAAATAGGCACAAAACGAAAGTAATGATTGACTTTTCTCTCACTATTCCTTAATATATAGATAGATCGTATAAGGAGGTGGGGAATGTGTATGTGCATCGCGGCGATATAGGCAATACGTACGAGGAATTGGTGGATATGAGCCAACCGCTGTTGATCACCTCGGCGGGCAATATTCGCCCCCGCAGTGCCAAGGAGTTTTATACCACCCGTCCCGCAGGGCGGGGGGATTATCAGCTGATGTATGTGCTGGATGGATGCATCCACTATACCTTTGACGGGGTAGAAACCGTGGTGGAGAAGGGGAATATGGTGTTATTCCATCCAGGCCAGCCGCAGGAATACATTATGTACTCCGCGGAGAATGCGGAATTCTATTGGGTGCATTTTACCGGCTATGATGTGAAGAATCTGCTTTGCGAATGCGGCATACCCGATGATCGTTATGTGTTTTGGGTGGGCACTTTTTCGGATTATCGGTGGATGTTCCACCAGATGATTAAGGAATTGCAAACACGCCGTACTCATTATGAGACATTGGTCAATGGGACGTTGCGCCATCTCTTGTTGCTGATCCATCGTCATTTGACCGTGCAGGAAGAAACAAGCCCGGATTTTCACGGCGAGGTCATTCAGGCTCTGACCTGGATTGAGAGACACTGGCGGGATCCCATTTCCATAGAGGAGTATGCCGCCCGTAACCGTATAACCCCCTGCTGGTTCCGCCAAAAGTTTAAGCAATATACCGGTGTATCCCCGATGCAACACATCATCTCGTTGCGTATGACCAACGCGCTGAATATGTTGGAAAACACCGACTACAATATTTCGCAGATCGCCTATGCGGTAGGGTATGATAATCCCTCTTATTTCCGCCGCCTGTTTCGCAAACATATGGGTATGTCCCCCTCGGAATACAAAAAGCAGAAACGCAAGTAATCCAAAAGAAAATCCCCTGCAAGGAATTTTCGTTGCAGGGGATTTGTTCGTTAGTGGCTAATTAACCGGTGTACTCCTCGTCGGAGGTGGCGGTAACGATACGCTGGGGACCGTACACGTCCGCGTTGACGGGGATGGTCACATTGTGCTCGTTGGCGATGTGAGCCTTACCCTCAGCCTTCAGGTTGTGGTAGCCATTGGCATCATAACGGGTGATGATGACGGAACCGTCCTCCTGAATTCGGAAGGTGGTCATGGTCAGGGTGGTGTCTACGCCGCAACCGGTGTCGGCGAAGTAACCCACGTAGCCGGCGTTCATATAGGTGAACTTCAGCTCAACTTCCTGATACTCCTTGTAGTTCTCGGGCTTGGCGATCAGCATGGTGTCGCCCTTGGCCAGATAGATGGCAGAGCCGCCCACATAAGCATCGTAGTCGCTGGAGTGGTTGTGGCCGAACAGGAAGATGACGTTGAAGCCGTTCTCACCGCCGTAGTTCAGAGCCTCTACGATGCCCTGAGCATTCTTACCGGCGCCATAGTCGCTGACGGTACGCCAGTTGAAGTGCAGAGGCACGTGGGTCATCACGAAGATGGGCTTCTTGGTGTCCCAACCGCTCTGGATCTTCTCATCGAAGTAGGCCTTCAGATCGGCGGCGGGATCGTTGGCGCTGGTGCCACCAAACTGACCGTAGTCTTCCTCGTGGATGACGAAGACACCGAAGGTGCCGCCTACAGGATCGTTATTTCCGTAGGGGTTGAGCATCTCCACGGTGGGAGCGTCGTGGTTACCCTCGGCATAGTACTTGTTGCCGATGACGAAGCCGTTAGAGAACTCGTCCAGCACACCGATACCCTCGGTGGCTGCGTCGTGGCCGTGGCTGGGGGTGAAGTCGCCGGGGAACAGCATACCATCGAACAGCTCGTAGCCGTCGGTGTTCTTAATGCCGCCCAGAATGGCATTGACGTTAGCCTTGTTCTTATCCCAGGTGCTGGCCTGGAAGTCGGAGCCGGCGATCAGGACGGTCTCGTCCATATTGGAGACCTCGTAGGGGTTGATGATGGCACGGCCAACCGCACGCTTGACGTTGAACGCGTCATTGGTCACAGCGGCGGGCACAAAGTCCACCAGATCCAGGCTCTCGCCGGTGATGGCGGCATACCAGGTCAAAGAAGCGGTGTAGTCACCGTGCAGATCGTTCAGATGATAGCCGTCAGCGGTCAGGTTGTCGCCGATGGCGCCACGCAGGTTCTGGATGGCGGTACCGGCGGGGATAACGCCGTCGATGCCCTCCACATTCAGAACGGTGTTCTGGACGGTGTCCACGATAGCATTGTACATGGTCATCTGGTCGCTACCGTAGTTGGGGAAGGACTCGTGGGTGGAATCTTGCTGATAGGCCCAGGTCATGTGCCACAGGATCTTGGCGTTGGGGTTGGTCTTGTACTGGTTGATCCAGTTGACGATGTTCTGCAGGTTGCCGAAGGTGCCGGGCATACCGGAGTTGCCGGACACCTGCTGGACAGTGATCACGTCCCAAGTCTCGTCCTGCAGAGCATCCAGAGCGTTGGCGCCGTAGGTGGTGACCCACTCACCGTTGTCGTCGTTCTTGTGATACTCATAGGAGCCGGACTTGTTGCTGATGTAGCCCCAGTGCTGATCCAGAGAGCAGCCGCCGACATACAGGTTACCCAGGATGACCTGATCGTAGTCAGCGCTCTTCAGTACGTCATACAGGTAGTTGCGCATCGCGTCAACGGAGAAGGAGTTACCGATGGCCAGAATCTTCAGGCTGCGGCGCACGCTGGCAACGGCCTCATAGCTCTCGTTTACGGTATCACCGTAGATGGTGACCTGCTCGCCGTCGATCTCGTAGGTGTAGTAAGGACGGGCGTAGATGGTGTCGCCTACGTTCTCCTCAGGAATGTTGATGATACGCACGGCAAAGCCGATCTCGTTCTCATCACCGTCGGTCAGATACTTGGCGGCGATCTTGATGGTCTTCGCGTTATCCACATCGGCGATGGTCATATCGCCCTCGCCGACAGTGGAATCGTTGGATACGACAGCACCGGTCTCCATCAAAGTGCCGATGGCGTCGTCGTAGTTAAACAGCTTCATGGTACCGGTGCCGGGGACGTAACGGTTGCCATTGACCCACTGGGCGCCCTCAACAGCGGTGAAGAAGCGGAAAGCCAGACCGCGGTTGTTGTCGTCCACATCGCGGATGGAGGTGCCGCTGTTCTTCAGGATCTCGCAGCGATCCATCTCGTCGCCGGACAGGTTCTCCAGCTTGATGTCGTCGATCCACAGCTCGTCGGTGGTGTTCTTGCCGGAGCCGGAGAAGTTCAGGATCAGCTTGGTCACGTAGCCGGACTCGAAGGTGGCCTCGTACAGGGTCCAATCCTGCTTGCCGCTCAGATAGTTGCCGGCCAGTTTGGTGTTCTGGTTATCCTGATCCTTCAGGGTCATATTCAGACCGTTCTGGGGGGTCTTGTACCAGAAGGACAGCTTGTAGGTCTTACCGACCTCAACAGCGATATCTTTCTGGGTCAGCAGGCCGCCCCAGCCGCCGTCACCAATCAGCTTCGCGCCGTAGTTGCCGTTCTTGGCAGCCTCGGCGGACAGGGTGGTGGACTGGTAGGTGCTCCACTTGGTCAGAGAACCGGCTTCAAAGTCGCCGTTCCAGATATAGCCGTCGAAGGAGGGATCCTTCACCTCGACAACGCTGACGTCGTCCAGATAGACGGTGGTGGCAATGCTGTTACCGCCGCCGCAGATGTTGATGCGGGTGGTGGTGTCCACAGCTTCAAATTCCAGAGTCAAAGTGGTCCAAGAGGTGTTGGTGACCCACTTGCCGACAAGGGTGGTGCCGACAGGGTTCTGGATCTGAACGTTCACGCCGTTAGCAACGGCCTTGTAGGAGAAGGTGACCGCATAGGTGTGGCCGACCTCGGTGGCGAAATCCTGATAAGCCAGGCCGCCCCAGCCGCCGTCACCGATCATCTCAAGACCGTACTTGCCGTTCTGGGAAGCGTTCTTGGACACGACGGTGTCGGAATAGACGCTCCAGGGGGAGATGGCGCCGGTCTCGAAGTCACCGTTGTAGATGAAGCCGTCGAAGGAAGGAACCTTCTGGCCGATGACGGTGATATCGTCCACCAGCACGTCTTCGGCAACGCCGTTACCGCCGCCGCAGAAGTTGAAGCACAGGGTGGTGGTGGTGGGGACCACGTCCCAGGTCAGCTGGGTCCACTCGGTGGCGGTGAACCACTTGCTGGCCATGTTGGTGCCGCTGGTGCCGCCGTCCTTAATCTGGACGTTGACACCGTTGGCGTTGGTCTTCAGCCACAGGCTGACGGTGTAGGTGTTGCCGGCCACAACGGACACGTTGGTGTTCAGCATACCGCCCCAGCCGCCGTTACCCTTCAGGTTAGCGGCATAGGAACCGCCGTGGACGTCGGTGGTGGAGATGACGGTGGACTGATGCTTGGTCCAATTGGTGAAGTCACCAGTCTCAAAGTCGCCGTTGGTGACCAGATTGTCGGTTTCTTCGACCTCAGGCTCGATGACCTTGGCGATGGACAGGTCGTCCACCCACAGGTCCAGAGCTGTGCCGGCATCCTGGAATTTGAACAGGATGGCATTGCTGCTGTTGGGAGTATCGCCTACTTCGGTGGTGATGGAATACTCCGCCCACTCGGTGGTAGGCTTGAAGGTCTCGTTGTAGTAGCTGCTACCCCAGCTGCCGTCCTGAATGGTAACAAACATGGAGGCGCTGGTGCTGGCCTTCGCCTTAAAGGTGATGAGATACTTCTCATTTTTCTCAACACCGGTGACGGTGCGATAGGTGGAGCTGTAGCCACCGGTGAAGGAATACTTCAGGCAGTTGCTGCCATCGGGGCCTTCAGCCACAACGGAAGCGTTCTTGAACACGGCCACGCCGTCTTCCCAGTCCATCTCAAGGACATTCTCATAGGTGATCTCGCCGCCTTCGGGCACTTCAGGCTCCACAGTCTCTTTCTTGATCACCTCAAAGTTGTCCACCCAGAAGTCCTGGATCGTACCATTGTTCTGGATCTTCAGCATCACGCTGCTGAAGGTCTCACCGGTGTTGAACTCGATGGAATGATCGGTCCAAGTGGTGCTGGTGTTGAAGGACACCTGCTCGTACTCGCCCCAGGAGGAGGTCTGTACGGTAATGAAGGCAGATTTGCCCATACTGGTCTTCATTTTGAAGTTGAAGACGTAGTCGGTGTTTTTCTCCAGAGTGATGGTCTTGCGGATTTCGCCGTAAGCACTGTCGCAGGCCCAATACAGCACATGGTTGGTGCTGTCGTCGGGGTCGACAACGATGGACTGACCCGGTCCACCGGAAGTGAAGCCGACATTGCCGTCTTCAAAATCCCAGAACAGGATCTGTTCGTCCTCTGCCGCCACGGACATAGCGCCCAGGGGCAGCAGGGTGCACAGCATCAGCACGGAAAGGATCAGAGCTAATGCTTTGCGCAGTTTGATTTGCATAGTGTTTCCTCCTTTTTATTTTTTGTTGCAAACAACCACCATCAGTATAGCAAAAAAGGATACAGAAATCAAGTATGTATATGGTAATAAATAGAATATTGATATATACAAATCAATATTGTGATAAAGAAAGGCCCCCGATAACGGATATATCTGTTATCGGGGGCTGTAAAGTTAGGTTACTTTAATCCTCTTCGTACTTGCGGTCGTCGGTGGCGGTGACCACACGGGAGGACTCGTACACAGTCTCGTCGGGCTCGAAGGTATCCGCGAT
>JAZNUN010000041.1:0-32218 GCA_045592345.1 Acutalibacteraceae bacterium
CCCTCTCCGAGGGAGGTGGCACGGCATAGCCGTGACGGAGGGAGTTCCCCACATTCCGTCCCCACCCAAACCTTCCCCTTGAGGGGAAGGTGGCATTTGCGGAGCAAATGACGGATGAGGTGGCACGCGGAGCGTTCCGCACCACCCCAAACACCGTAGGGGCGATTCACGAATCCCCCGCAACACCCCAACACAAAGAAAGACCCCCACGGATCTCTCCGTGGGGGTCGGATGCTAATTACTTATAGCTAATTTGGCTTAATCAGCCGGCAATCTCAGCATAGGAGCCGACAACAGCCTCACCCTCGATGGTGGTAGCCACACCGTCGATCTCGATGGTGTAGTAGGGAGTCATAGTGATCTCCACATCCAGCTTGTCAGCGGGGATGTTGATGATACGGAAGGCGAACTTAGCAACGCCCTCCTCCAGGTCGTACATACGCAGACCCTCGATGGTGGTCTCAGACACGCCGTTGGAGGCCTTCACGCCCAGACCCACCAGCTTGTAGCCGTTGTAGGTGGCGTTGGTGTAGTCAGCCTGTACGAAGGTGCCGGGCAGGATGCCGAAGCCCTCGGCGGCACAATCGAACTTAACAGCGTAGCCGTTCACGTCCTCAGAAATGGACTTCTGAGCGTTGGCCAGGGGGCAGTCTACGTCACGGATAGCGCCACAGACATTACAGTCAGCGTCGAAGTCGTTATCGTACACGTGATCAGCGGCAGGGATCTCGCTCCAGCAAACCTGGCAGTAGCCACCGGCGGTGCAGTCCTCTAAGGTGTGGCTCTCGGTAGCGGGATACTGCAGACCGCAGCCGTAGGAGCACTCGCCGTCCATGCAGGGAGCCCAAGCGCCGTTCTCGTGGTCATACAGCTTGTCGAAGTGCTCGCCGCAGTAGATGCAGTCGCCCTCGCCGCACAGGGGCAGGGGGATCTCCTCGTCGCCGGTGTTGTAGTTGTGGCCCCAACCGTAGATGGTCTCGCCGCAGTTCACACAGTCAACGTCGGTGCACTCGGGAGCGCCCTCGGGACGGGTGCAAGCCTCGCCGTAGGTGTCCTCGCCGCACAGCTCGCAAGCCACGACAGCGCAGACGATGGAGCCCTCGGGACGCACGTGCTCACCGGTGTAGTACATCCAAGCGGGGTTGGTCTCGTAGTAACCGCCCATACCGTTATCCATGAAGTAGCCGCCGCAATCCTCGCAGATCCAGTGCTCGTTGTAGCCTTCCTCCTGGCAGTTAGCAGGAACCACAGCCTCCACGTGGGTGGTCAGGTTGTGGGGAGCATCGCGCCACTCACCGCAGACGTTGCAGTCGGCGTCGCAGTTGTTGTCGTAGGTGTGAGCACCGGCAACAGCAGAGCCGCAAACGGAGCAAACGCCGTCCTCGCAACCGCTGTAGTCGCACTCAGCGCACTTCACCAGGGTGATCTTCAGGTTGTCCAGATAGACGGTCTCGGCGTTGCCGTTACCGCCGCCGTTGATGTTCAGGACAGCCGTGTCGGTGTTGGCAACGAACTCCTTCTCAATGGTGGTCCAAGCCTTGGTGGAGAAGTAGCCGCTGGCATACTTGACACCGGAGGAAGTGGAATCCTGCCACAGGGTCCAGTTGAAGCCCTGCTCGATGGCGTTCATATCCATCTCGAACTTGTAGGTAGCGCCGGCCTCCAGACCGGTGATGGTCCACAGACCAACGCCGCCCCAGCCGCCGTTACCCATCATCTTCAGACCGAAGTTGCCGTCCTTGGCAGCGTCGCGGGAGACACAGGTAGACTGATAGGGAGTCAGACCCTCCGTGGTGCCGGTCTCGAAGTCGCCGTTGACGATGTAACCGTCGTTGGAGGCAGCCTTCTTCTCGAACACGAAGATGTTATCGACATAGATCTCTTCGTTGCCGCCGGTGCCGCCGCCGCAGATGTTGATGGTACCGGCAGTGGACTCAGCGGTATACTCGAAGGACAGGGTGGTCCAAGAGGTAGTGGAGAACCACTTGGAAGCCTTAGTGGTGCCGTTGTCCTTGATCTGGATGTTCTGACCATTGGACAGGGCCTTAGCGTCCATCATCACCACGTAGGTCTTGCCGGCCTCGGTGGTGAAGTTCTGATAGGCAGTGCCGCCCCAGCCGCCGGTGGGGTTCTTGATGTACAGACCGTAGTCGCCATCCTTGGCAGCGTCAGCGGACACAGCAGTGCCGGAGTACACGGTCCAGGGGCTAACCTTACCGGTCTCGAAGTCACCGTTGGTGATGTAGCCGTCGAAAGAGGGATCTTTCAGCTTGCTCACCACAACGTTATCAATCAGGATCTCGCCGGGGTTGTCGGCCTCGGTGGTGAACTTCAGCAGCATGCTGGTGTTGTCACCAACGTTCACGGTGTAGGTGTTGGCAACCCATTCGCCGGAGGTCTCATTCATCCAGTTCTGGCCGGCAACCTTGGTGTAGTTGCCCCAGGGAGAAACGGACTGGCAGGCGATCAGATTGAAAGCACCGGTGCCGGACAGACGCTTGCTGTACCAGGTGATCTCGTAGGAGGCATTGGCCTCTACGGGGATGGTCTGGGTAGCCACGCTGGCCCAAGCGGAGGGGTTGCTCATCTGCAGAGCCTGAGAGCCGTCCTGAGCATCGGCAACCAGAGAGGCAGCGCTGTTGACGGACCAGCCGTTGGTGCCGTCCTCAAAGCTGCCGTTGGTGATCTTGCCGATGGTGTCGGGGTCGGTGTACTCGGTGACAACCACGTTGTCGATGTGGTACACAGCACCGCTGGAAGCATAGGTGTTAGAGGTGAACATCAACAGAGCAGTGCTGGTCAGGGTGGCCAGCTCATCGGGGTTGATGACACAGGTGTAGGTGACCCACTCAGTGGTCACGTTGGTGGTCCACTTGAAGGTGTCGCCGGCCCAGTTGTTGTTGATCTTCACATTGATGTTGGTAGCCTTGTCGGCCTTACAATCAAAGGAGATCTCATACTTGGTGCCACTCTTGATGGCGTTGGCATAGATGTAGACGTTGGCCCAGTTCGCAGTAGTAGCGTCGAAGACCATGTAGCCGTTCTCGTTGGAACCGTTGCTGAAGTAGGAACCGTCATCAAAGTTCTTCTCGATGATCACGTCGCCGGGAGCGGCGAAAACGCCCATGGGCACGATGGCACACAGCATCAGAACCGCAGACAGAACGGCAATGATTTTACGCATGTTCATTATTTTTCCTCCTAAAAAATTTTTGGGGAATTGCTTTCGCGGGGGTAGGGTGGCGACCCACGCTTATGGCGGATCGCCGGTGGGGATATCGCTCCACGGAAAAAAGTGTGCACCCTTTTGCCGCGAAGCGGGTTACGCCCCACCGTGATGTGCACCGTTTAGACGGTACAGCATCTCAGGCGATTACCACTCCAGCTCGCCGTCGTTAAAGGTGTTGCTGCCCTCCAGGGGGGCGCTAATGGCCTCCTCAGCAACGAAGTTCAGAGCCGTGAGCTCGGGGGCAATGTACTTCTTCATGTGGAGCCCTCCTTTCATCATATATTTCGCTTAGGGTATAACAGGGTAAAATGGTACATAATACCATCCTTCATTATAGTACATGCCCCCCGCATTTGTCAACCATGTAAATGAGATTAATTTATATAAAGAGCATAAAATTTGCAAATAAAACCCTTGATTTTCATTAAAATGTCTTCACGCATATTCGTTTTCCTCTCGCACCACTCTCAAACCAACCCTGTAGGGGCGGATATTATCCGCCCGTCCCATCCGCACCCACTCACGGCGTCACTGTAGGGGACGATGCCCATATCGTCCCGCCGTTCCGCCGTCCCACGCAAAAGAAAGACCCCCACGGATCACTCCGTGGGGGTTGGTGCTATTTACATAGCGATTTGGCTGAAATTAGCCGTTGTAGGAGGCAACCTGAGCCTCACCGTAGACGGTGGTCTCCACGCCGTCGATCTCCACGACGAAGTAGGGAATAGCGGTGATCTCGTCGCCGTAGTTGGCCTCGGGGATGTTGATAACACGCACGGCGAAGGAAGCAGAATCGGCCTCCAGATCGCACAGGTACACAGCCGCGATGTCCAGCTCGGACTTGGCGTTGGACACGATAGCGCCCATAGAGATCAGCTTGTTGCCGTCGATGGTAGCACCGTCGTAGATGGCCTCGGTGCCGTTGACAGCCATACCGTCCACAGCCACGTCAAACTTGAAGGCCAGACCGCTGACATCCTCGGAGCGGGAGTTGCCGCCGAAGGCGATGGGATTCACCACGTCACGGATAGCGCCGCAGACGTCACAATCGGCGTCGTAGTCGTTGGCATAGGTATGATCGGCAGAGGCAGCCACGGGGTTGCCGCACTTGGTGCAGGTGCCGTCCACGCAGGCAGCGGAATCGCTGACGCAGGTAGCGCACTTCACCAGAGTGATGATGATGTCGTCCACGTACATCTCGTCGATGCCGGCCTCATAGGTAGCCTTGGAACTATCAATACCGGAACAGGAGAAGTTCAGCTTGGCAGAGGTGTCGTCGGCGACAAAGTCGGCGTCGATCTTGGTCCAAGCCTTGGTGCTCATATACTTGTAGGCAAAGGTAGTCGCGCTGTTCACACCAGACAGCTTGTAGTTGATGCCCTGCTGGACAGCCTTGTACCAGAAGGAGATGTGATAGGTAGCGCCGACCTCCAGGCCATTAATGGTCTGGTTCAGCACGCCGCCCCAACTGGCGGAATTGCCCTTCAGGTGCACGCCGAAGTTACCGGTGTAAGCGGAATCGGTATCCACGACAGTCTGAGAGCCCTTGCTCCAGTTGGTGTGGGTGCCGCACTCGAAGTCACCGTTGTACAGGTAACCGTCAAAGGAAGGATCCTTGATTTCGTACATCAGAATGTCATCGTAGTAGATGTCGCCGCCATTGGCAACGCCCTGGCACAGGTTGATGTACAGCGAGGTAGCATCACCGGAATTGAAGGTAGTGCTGCAGGTGGTCCAAGCGTCGGGGGACACGCTCCAGTAATAGGTGCTGTTCTTAGCGCCGGTGTTACCGGTACCGGTGCCCGCATACAGACGAGCCTGAGCGCCGGAAGCGGCACCCTTGGCCTTGAAGATGATGCCGTAGTTGGTGTTAGCCTGCACGTTCACGATCTGATGGACAGAGTTGCCGTACTTGGCGGTAGCGGTACCCTGCAGGGCGTAACTGCCACCGGCCACCACGGAATCGGTAACCTTAGCGGAGGTGACGGTCCAGCCGGTCATGTCGCCGGTCTCAAAGTCACCATTGGTGATGTAGCCGTCGAAAGAAGGCTCGCTGGCAGTGACCACAGACAGATTGTCAATGTAGAAAACGCTCTCTTTCCAACCGGCCTGGAAGCGGAAGTACAGGCTGGTGAAATCGCCGGAATTGAAGGTTAAGGAATGGGTTTCCCACGCGCCGGTGGAGGGGGTGCAGGTGTACAGACCCGCATCCACACTGCTGCTGCTACGCATACGCACGTTGACAGGGTTGCGGTCGGAGCCACTCAGGATGGAGAAGGTCACTTTATAATAGGTATTCTTCTCCAAAGCGAGGGTCACGTTGGTGTAGCTGTAGTTGGTGGAAGCCAATTTAATGGCATAGTTGCCGCCGTTGGGGTTGGCTACGGGCAGCTCAGAAGCAGGCACCAAAGTGGTGACGCTGTTGGCCCAAGCGCCGGCAGAGCCACCCTCGAAGTCCTCCTGGTAGATGGCAGTGCCGAGGGGGATGTACTCGGTCACGGACACGTCGTCCAGCCAGATGCTCTGGTTGGCAGAACCGTACTGGTTGGAGTTGAAGAAGACCAACAGACGACCGCTGAAATCGCCGGTGTTGAAGTTCATCTCATACTCTTTCCACTCGGTGGTGATGGCGGGGGACAGCTTGGTGATACCGGTAGCGGCCCATCCATTATCCTTAAAGTTGATGGCAAAACCGCCCTTGTCCGCCTTCGCTTTGAAGGAGATGGTGTAGTCGGTGTCGGCGGTTACGTCAAACCAAGTGTAGACGTAAGCCCAGTCGTCGGCATGGGTGGCCTTCATGGCGCCATTGTCGAGGGTCAGCACGGTGTTGGTGGATTTGCCCCAACCGCTGGTGTTGGAGTCAAAGGTGCCGTTGGGAACCAGGTTGGCCGCGGCGCTGACAGACAGAGCACCCATCGGGATGACGGTGCACAGCATCATAACAGCAGCCAGAACGGCAATGATTTTGCGCATTTTCATTGATTTTCCTCCTTAAAATTATTTTTTGTTGAGATGCGCGGGGTGTTGCGATAGGTATGTGCTGTAGGGATGTGCGGGTGCGTGTTCCGCGGTGCGGCTCCTTCATACCGCAGGACGGTACGCGCGGGGAATATGCCGGGGTATACGTTCCAAGTTGTGAAATTGCGGTAGGCCGCATACGCAGGTCATATCTCATCCCGCAACTTGAATCCACGCTCCATTATATAACAGAGGAATGGAAAAATCAAGAAAAGTAACCATATTTTCATTTGACGGATAGCACGAAAATTAATAAAGATCTTCATTAGATTTTAACAAAATTTTGGCGTAAATATCTCGTTCCCGTTGCCCACAAACGGATATTTCGTTAAATTTTGACATGGTTTATGAAAATTGGGTCTTGCTATTTGTGTGCAGTGGTGCTACTCTATAATCAGCGAGCCACAACAGGCATCAAAAAGGGGAGAGCGCCTCTGGGATTGCCCCATTGGCATTGCTGGCAACGGACACGGCAACGACGCACGAAACCCTGTCAACTGTGCGGGATTTATTCGTGTAAAGTTTGATGGCTTTACACACAAAATCGCTGTTTTCTCTCCCTGCTTTCCAAATAGGAGGAATATAAATGATCAAGTTAGGAAAAACCGTCATTTTGGGTGACAGCTACTCCACGTTTGAGGGGCATATTCCCGCCGGAAACGTGGTGTACTACTCTCCGGAGGACCCCAACAATTCCCGGGTCACCCGTGTTGAGCAGACCTGGTGGCATCAGCTGATTTCTGCCACCGATTCCGAGTTGGTGCTCAACGAGAGTTGGTCCGGCTCCACCATCGGCTATACCGGCTATGAAAAAGAGGATTATACCCATCTGTGTTTCAATACCCGACTGGATAAGATGTACGAGGCGGGCACCCTGGACGGCATCGACACTCTGCTGATTTTCGGCGGCACCAACGACGATTGGTGCGGCGCCCCGGAGGGTGAATTAAAATTCGAGGGCTGGACCAAAGAGGATATGTACTGTGCCCTGCCCGCCATCGGCCGCTTGTTCTGTCGTGTGGCGGAGATCCTGCCGGACGTAAACGTGTACGCCATCATCAACACCGAACTTAAGCCCTGTATCCACGAAGCCTTGATAGAGGCAGCTTCTCGTAACGGTGTAAAGGTTATCTGCTTGTCGGATATTGATAAGATTTGGGGCCATCCTTCGGATATCGGTATGACTCAGATTAAAGATCAGTTGCTGTCTTTCTTTGAAAAGGAGGCGGAATAAATGCCGGAATTACACGATTTACTGGAGATCGGTATGCTGGTCAGTTTCGGCTTTTCTTGGCCGCTGAACGTGATCAAATCCTACAAGGCGCGCACAGCAAAGGGTAAGAGTCTGCCGTTCTTGTGCCTAATTATCGCCGGCTACATTGCCGGTATTATCTCCAAGTTTGTTAATCCCAATTTCGATTATGCTGAGAAATGGTACGTACTGTTTTTCTACTTCCTCAATTTGGTGATGGTCAGCTTGGACGTGGTGATGTATATCCGTAATTGCCGCTTGGATCGCCTGGCGGAGCAAAAGGAGGACTAAAAATGAAACTTTTGTCTATCGGTAATAGCTTTTCTCAGGATGCCCAGGAGTGGCTGCATCAGATTGCGGTGGCTAACGGGGTAGATCTGCAGATCACCAATCTGATGATCGGCGGTTGCAGCCTGGAGACCCATTGGAACCATGTGCTGGATAAGGAATGTGCCTATTATCTGGAGCAGAACGGCAAAAATATGAACCGTATGGTCACCTTGGAGGAGGGCCTGGCGCTGGATACCTGGGATGTTATCACCGTTCAGCAGGTCAGCCATTACAGCGGTCAGCCTCAGACATATATTCCGTATCTCACCGACTTGGTGGCTTTTGTTAAGGAAAAATGCCCCGCCGCCAAGATCTATTTCCACCAGACCTGGGCCTATGAGATCGATTCCGATCACGGCGGATTCCTCAACTATAACAGCGACCAGCAAGAGATGTACCGCCGCATTTGTGATTGCACCGAGATGGCCTGCCGTTTGATTAACGCCACTGTATTACCCAGCGGCCCTGTGGTGCAGTATCTGCGGGAAAACGCCCCCGCCTTTGACTATAAAAACGGTGGCCTGTCCCTGAATCGGGACGGTTTCCACCTCTCTTGGGATTACGGCCGCTATGCCGCTGCCGCCACGTGGTATGCGGTGCTCACCGGCAGAATCCCCGCCGTCAACGCCTTCCCCGAGTGGGATGCCGCTCTCATCGATACCATCCACGCCGCCGTACAGGCAGTGGTGGGGGAGTAAACCGCCTTTTTAGAAGCCGCCCGCTTTTCGCGGACGTCTTTTTGTGTGTTTTTTTCAATTGCGATTGACTTTGTTGAATATATTTGGTATGATATACGAGTACTGTTATGTGCGTTTACAGCGCACAGTATATTAACAATTTGGGAGGAAATCACTATGCGTAAGTACACCAAAGCACTGTCCTTGATATTGGCTGTTTTGATGCTCTGTGCGATGATGCCGTTGGCTTCTATGGTATCTGCTGCCGGCGAGATCATCAACGTCAATTTCGAGGATGACAAGACGTATTTCTCTTCTGATTGCAGTTTGGAGATTGCCGAAGACGGCGGCTCCAAGGTGCTGAAATGGAATTCCAGTGAGAAAGACTGGGCCAACATCTATACGTATCCGGGCGTTGAGGCCGGTGCCGACTACAAGGTTACTTTTAAGATTAAGGCTAATGTCGCTTCCGGTTTGACCGTTAAGTTCCTTTCGGCGGACTGGATGTCCACCGTCAGCACCCAAAATGCTGCTGCCACCACGGAGTGGAGCGATGTTGACGTCACCCTGAACGGCGGTAGCGGCGGAACGGTGGTCTTTATGATTCAGACCGGCTTACCCGGTTCCGCCGGTCAGACCATTTATGTTGACGACGTGGTCGTGGCTAAGACGGACGGCTCCTCCGAGCCCGACACCCCCGTGACTCCCGATGAGCCCGATGAGCCCTACGTGCCCGTTGACGGCAATTATGTCACCAATGGTGCCTTCGAGACTGGTGATAACACAGGCTGGCAGACCTATCAGAACACTGCTGTGTCCGCCGCCGCCGCCAAGACCGGTGACTACGGTCTGTATATTGAGGGTAATGGCGGTTGGGGCGGCCTGGGTCAGCAGGTCATCACCGGGTTGACCGTGGGCAAGACCTACCGCATCAGCCTGTGGTATAAGGCACTGTCTGCCGGTGTGAACATTCAGCTGTGCGAGGGGAGCAACAACTCCGGTGCCAAGCTGGCCTATGTCTACGGCGCTAAGACCGAGTGGACCCAGTTCGCCGTGGAGTTTGAGGCTACCACCGCCACCGTTTGTTTGGCTCTTGTCGGCTCCGGAACCAACGTGCCGGAGAAGATGTATATGGATGACATCACTCTGACCGAGGTTGTGCTGGGAGGCAATGACGATGATCCCAACCTGAAGATGATCGACACCCTGATGGATAATGTCAAGACCCAGGGCCGTACTGCTTTGGTGGGCGGCACTCTGATGCTGGACTTCTCCATCTCCGGTATTGAGTTCGAGTTGGATTGTGCCGGTGATGTTTACGCCACTTTTAATGCCCGCAAGATCTCCAATTCTGCCGCTGAGGGCGGTGTTTACTTCACCATCTATGTAGACGGCGTGGCTTTGGCCCGCGACTATTGCCGCATTTCCTCCGTAGGCGAGACCAAGGTAAAACTGGCCTCCGATCTGCCTGCCGGCAAGCACACTTTTGCCATCTATCGCCAGTCCGAGCACTCCTTTGGCGAGGTGGGCGTCTGTGCCCTGTCCTACGAGGGTGAGATGCTGGATAAACCCGCCGACAAGGACCTGTACGTTGAGTTCATCGGCGACTCCATCTCCTGCGGCTTCGGCAACCTGGGTAACGCATCTCAGGGGGACGGCGCCGCCCTGTGGTCCGACGGCACCAAGGCCTACACCTTCCTGACCGCTCAGGCGCTGAACGCCGATTGGTCCAATGTGGCCTGGTCCGGTCTGGGCTGTAAGTACGGCTACAGTTCCACCACTATGCAGGATGTCTATCCTGCCCAGCGTTACAACTACGACCAGACCACTCAGTACGATTTTGCTACCGAGCCCGATATCGTGATTCTGGCTCTGGGTACCAATGATAACTCCATCCAGGGCAACGCCGCTCTGAAGCGTGAAGGCTTGGTGGAGATGCTGACCCTGGTCCGCGCAAAGAACCCCAATGCCCCCATCGTGTGGATCCACGGTATGATGACCACCGGCGTTTCTACTATGATCGAGGAGATCGTGGCCGAGTTCGGCGGTGCTGACGCCGGCTATTATGCCTGCCGTCTGACCCAGAATAATGCCGGCGGCGGCGCTCACCCCAACCTGGCGGGTCAGCAGACCTTCTCTGACGAGTTGGTGGCTTTCTTGGAGGCCAACGGTCTCACCGAGCCCCTGCCCGACACCCCCGACGAGCCCGATGTCCCCGATGCTCCGGCAGACGTCATCACCGGCGGCGAGACCAGCCGTATGGAGATGACCAATGATAGACTGGGTCTGGCTTTCCTGTTCACCATCAACGCCAATGGCATCGGCGTAACCAACGGCACCGAGGTGGATTACACCAACGCCACCGTGGATGTGTTCGGCGACGGAGAGGAGTACAAGCTGGTGGATATGGGTGTGGTTCTGACCCTTGATCCTGTTTGCGGTTTGAGCGCGAGCAATATGATCGTGGGCGCCGAGGACACTGTAAACGTTCCCGTTAAGTATCTGTACAGCCTTGATCCCGACATCGGTGCCGCTTCCTTTGCGGTGCGCGTCACCAACATTCCCAAGCATTGCACTGATGTGGTGATCTATGCCCGTCCCTACTATGTGTATGAGAACGCCGAGGGAGAGCGGGTAGAGGTGTACGATCAGGTAGAGTATGATAACTATAGCGGTCAGATTGATATGAACGACGGCATTCTGGACTGGAGCTAATCTTCAATAGACCGCTAAATGCCATACACGGACCCCGAGTACGGATTTTCCGTATTCGGGGTCTTTTGCGTATTTTTAATGATCGTTACCCCTGTGCACAGACCTCGTAGGGGGCCGATGTCCACGTTGTTTCACAACGCCGCTATTGTTTTTTCTAACAAATTTTCGGTAGAAAATATGGATAATATGACAAACAACAAATGCAAAAATTCCCTTGCCTTTTTTGAAGGACCCTTATATAATAGAGAGGATAGTAGGAGTATGTTCTCTCGGGCGTCGCATCCACGCGCAGGAGAGATAGTCGTTATCTCCGCGCTTCGGCTTGCCGCCGCTATGATGAGAGAACACTCTCATCGGAACGGGCGGCTCTACGGAAGCCGCCCTGCTCTCCACTATTGCGTAAAATAATCCCCAAAAATAAATTTTAGGAGGAAAACACTATGCAAATCAAACTGCGCAAAGTATTGGCCTTGCTGTCTGTGCTGGCCATGCTGTGCACCCTGCTGCCTCTGTCCGTGTTTGCAGAGGACGCCAGTGACTTTGTCACCAACGGCGATTTCGAGACCGGCGACCTGACCGGCTGGAAGAACTCTTATAACGGCACGGTTCAGTCCGACATTGTTCACGGCGGTTCTTATGCTCATAAGACCACCAACACCGCTTCCAAGTATCAGGGTATGATGCAGCAGAACCCCATCTCCGTGGTTCCCAACTCTGACTATACCGTCACTTTCTGGTACTACTACGAGGGTAGCAATGCTACCGGTTCCGGTGCGTCTTTCTACCTGTATCCCCAGACCACCGATAATGCAACCAACTTAGGTTCCAAGACCATCTATCCCACCGCTGCGAACACTTGGGTTCAGGTGACCCACACCTTCAATACCGGCGATAACGACGCTATCGCTCTGGTGTGGTCCAACCGTATGGCTTCCGACGGCGGCACCTATTACTTCGATGACGTCGTGATGACCGGCCCCGGTCTGGATTCCTACGTTCCCGAAGTTCCCGAGGACTTCGGCCGTGTGGACAACGGCGGCTTTGAAGAGGAAACCGGCGGCTGGACCATCAAGTACGGTGAGCGCACCAACGCGGATTCCTACAGCGGCGACTACTCTCTGTTGTGTACCTCTCTCACCAAGTATGGTGCGTATGCGTATACCACCATTGATGTCGTTCCCAACTCCGATTACACCATCAGCTTCAAGTTGAAGGTGGCCACCGCTGGTTCCGCGAATATCTTCCGTATGTACACTCGTGAGACTTCCGATAACAGCTCTGGTTCTACCAGCTATCCCCAGTGGAACATCAGCGATGCCACCACCGAGTGGAAGTCTTATTCCCAGACGGTTAACTCTCAGGAACTGAGCACCATGTACATCACCTTTGCTCAGGGTGCCACCACCGATACCGGTAGCACCTATTACATCGACGATATCATCGTCGAGGGTCCCGACCCGGCTGACGTAGCTCCCGAGGGCAACGAGACTCCCTCCAACGACGGCTACATCACCAACGGTGACTTTGAGACCGGCGACCTGACCGGTTGGACCGTGACCGCCGCCGATATCACTTGGACCGAGGTTGCCAACGGCAACTTCTCTCTGCAGGGTACCAACACCGCTAAGTATGGCGCTTTCGTTAAGCAGACCGTTACCGTTGAGGCCAACACCGACTACGTCCTGACCTTTAAGGCAAAGTTGGCTGCCACCGGCGGTCAGCCCCGTTTCTACATCAAGGACGGTGCTGAGGCTGTCACTTTGAACAGTTCTAACTACTACTTCACCGGTTCCACCGAGTGGACCACCTATCAGATCGCCTTCAACTCCGGTGAATACACCTCTCTGGTGATCTATCCCGCTCAGGGCGTGAACAACGGCGGCGACGTCTATTATGACGATATCACTATGGCTGTGGCTGAGGCCGGTTACGCCGGTCTGTATCCCGAGGAGATGACCTCCGGCGCCGATATCCGTTTCATGACCTACAACGTGCTGGTGGGTCAGGATACCGAAAACGGCGGTTATTCTTGGGGTTCTGCCATCGACGGCCGTCCCGAGAAGGCTTTCGCGATGATCAACTACTACAAGCCCGACGTCATCGCTTTCGAGGAGTTCTCCGGCGAGTGGTACGATGCTTTCACCGCCCAGATGACCAACTACGCTTTCGGTGAGATGACCAGCGCGGATTCTCAGAACAACGGCAAGCTGTACACCTGCTTGGCCTACAACACCGAGACCGTCCGTCTGCTGTCCACCGACCTGTTCCGTAACACCGTCAGCCGTTGGGGCACTCAGGGTATGCGTTACGTCAACGTGGGCTTCTTCGAGGTGATTGCTACCGGCGAGAAGTTCATCGCTTGCGCCACCCACCCCGACGCCGGTGATCTGGTTGGTACCGACGATCTGAACGGCGACGGCGTTGCCGAAGAGGGTGCCGGTTACTGGCGTCCTCAGCAGCTGGAAGAGGCCGCTGCCTACGTGGCCGAGCTGTCCGAGACCAACAAGCTGCCCGTGGTTTGGGGCGGTGACTTCAACTCCGGTCTGGACGGCACCTACGACGATAACGTCTCTTGGTACAAGGTGGCCGACGCCGGCTTCACCGATGCTACCGCCGGTCGTTACATCGACCACATCTTCTATAACTCTATGGCCACTCACCTGTATGAGACCACCGTTGCCGATGCGGCTGTCAACGGCGCTTCCGATCACGACGCCGTGTTCGCCGACATCCAGTTCCTGGATGAGTTTGCTACCCCCATCAAGACTGCTAAGGATTACATCAAGACTCAGGGCCGTACCGCTCTGAAGGACGGCGCTATGTGGCTGGATTTCTCTGCCTCCGGCATTGAGTTCTCCGCTAACTGCGAGGGCACCGTGGCTCTGAACCTGACCGTTAACTCCATCAAGAACACCGACGCTACCTACGGCGGCCTGTACTTCACCGTCATCGTGGACGGCGTGCAGAAGGACCGTGCCGAGTGCCGCATCACCGAGACCGGTTCCGTCCAGCTGGTGCTGGCCGAGGATCTGCCCGCCGGCAACCACACCTTCGAGGTGTACCGTCAGACCGAGCATCGCGGCGCCGAGGTGGGTATCTCCTCCATCGTGATGAACGGCGAGTTCAACGAGAAGCCCGAGGACAACCGTCTGTACATCGAGTTCATCGGCGACTCCATCTCCACCGGTTACGGTGCTCTGGGTGTCTCCGGCGACGATCAGGCTGACAGCCCCCTGTGGCAGGATGCTACCGCTGCTTATCCCTATCTGACCGCTAAGGCTCTGAACGCCGACTTCTCCGACGTGGCTTGGTCCGGTCTGGGTTGTAAGTACGGCTATCAGTCCCTCACCATGCAGACTGTCTACACCGCTCAGCGTTATAACTACGACAATACCACCCAGTACGACTTCACCAAGCGTCAGCCTGATGTGGTGGTCATCGCTCTGGGCACCAACGACATCGCCAACCAGGAGGATGCCTCCCTGCGTAAGGTCGGCTATCAGGAGATGCTGGATCTGGTCCGCGCCAAGAACCCCGATGCTAAGATCGTTTGGATCGCCGGTATGATGAAGACCGACGATAACGAGATGATCGAGGCTCTGATCGAGGAGAACGGCGGCGCTGCTGAGGGTCTGTACTATCTGGGTCTGACCACCAACACCGCCGGTGCCGGTTGGCACCCCTCTGCTGCCGGTCAGCAGACCTTCGCCAATGAGCTGGTTGCCTTCCTGAACAGCGACGTGCTGGTCAAGTACGTGGGCGACGATATGCTGGATAACGACGAGGGCAACGCCATCGATTACATCGGCTCCTCTCGTATGGAGATGACCTCCGACAAGTTGGGTCTGGCCTTTGCCTTTGGTGTGAAGGCTGACGGCATTGTTGCCAACGGTGTCTTCGCCGACCTGACCAACGCCACCATCGATGCGTTTGGCAACGGCGAGTCCTACAAGCTGCTCCGCATGGGTGCTATCGTATCCAACTCTCCCGTCGTGGGTCTGTCCGATATGAAGTTGGACGATGTGGACGGTAAGAAGACCCTCGACGTCAACGCCGAGCGTCTGTATGACCTGGAGGCTGACTACGCTCAGTTCGCTGTGCGTATCACCAACATCCCCCTGGCCAACGAGGCTACCGTTATCTACGCTCGTGCTTACTACGTGTTTGAGTATGAGGGCCGCGAGGTTGTCGTCTATGATGACATCCAGTCTGCTAACTACATTAACAAGTACGATAGCAACGACGGCGTTCTGGAGTGGTAATCGGGCGGCTTGCCGCTAATCTCTCCAACGTTGTTGTAGCCTAATGCACTATGACCCCGACTGTGGATTCCGCAGTCGGGGTCTTACTTTTGCGCTCACCCCAAATCCAAGGCTCCCTCCGGGAGGGAGCTGTCACGGCATAGCCGTGACTGAGGGAGTATGACGAGCCCCTGCGGAATGCATCTACTCACGGCGTCACCGAAGGGGACGGGTAGCGAAGCGACACGAGCGGCAATGAATGACAGTTCGGTGGACCGGGGTGGCTCGTAGGTTGTGCTTGTCGTAGATTGAGCAGCCACCCCTATGAGAATGGTTTCACCATTCTCCGTAGTCAGTGGATAACAAGTAGGTTGTGTTTGTCGTAGATTGAGCAGCCACCCCCTCAACCCCACCTCGTAGGGACGGATTACCGATCTGTCTACAAAATCCCTCGCACCCATTTCCCGCTTGCTCTGTCTTACATAATGTGTTATAATAGAAAAAACGCCTATTTGAGGAGAATGTTCTATGCAAGTATTCCGCATCTTACTCCGTTCTGTTCTGTGCAGTGTATTACCCCTGTGTATGCTGTGTGGCAGTTTGCCTGTATCCGCTTATACCGGTTCTGCACCGCAGGAAAAGGCCGCCGACGCCAACCTGCGGGTGATGTCCTATAACGTGCTGGTGGACAACGATGAGTCCCTGGGTGGTTGGAGTTGGGGTCAACCCTTGGGCAATCGCGGCGATAAGGCCTCCGCCTGCATCAACTACTACAAACCCGATGTTATCGGTTTGCAGGAGTGTAACTATAAGTGGCACGTTTCCCTGCGGCAGTACCTGCCGGACTACGATTTTGTTAACCCCGACGTACCGGAGCGGCAAGCACTGGAGAAGACCGAGAGTTTGGGCAAAAAGGACTGGATGTGCACCACCTTGATGTACAACACCAAGACTCTGACTTTGCTGGAGAATGAACTGATTGGCTATTCGGTGAACTATTGGGGTTGCATCCAGCGGATGCGGTACGTGAGTATGGCGCTGTTTGAGATCAAGGCCAGCGGTCAGAAGTTTGTGTTTATCAGCACTCACTTTGATGCTGAAAGTGATGCTAAGGGTCAGGCAAATCGCGTCACCCAGGCAGGTGAACTGGCGGATTGCATCAATCGGTATAAGGGAACTTACGGTTGTCCTGTCATTTCCACCGGCGATTACAACAGCGGCTATTCCGACGACCCGATTCAGACAGTGGTGTCCGAGGCGGGTATGACCTCCTCCAAGGACAACCGCGGTGGCATTGACTACATCCTATTCTCCAGGGGTGTGGAGAGTAAATACTTTACCGCTATTTCCGATGGTGACGTGGCGGGTGCCTCCGACCACGCGCCCATCATAGCAGACTTGGCGGTGTCGGGTAATCCGTTCCCCACCGCCACGACCACCACAGCCTCTAAAACCGCTTATATCACCACCTCCTCCACCACCCGTGGCTCCGTAGTGATCAATAAGCAGGACTCCACCACCACTACGGGATGGGAGGACGTGACCACTCCGGTGAACACCACCACCGCTGAGACCGGCACCACCACCGCGGCAGAGGATACTTCCGCAACCAAAAATACGGAAGAAAAAGAGGACACCACCGAACAGAAGAAAGAAACCGACGCGGCAAAAGCACAGCCCCCTGTGTGGCTGTTGGTTCTGGCAGGCTTCGGTGGTACACTGGTTGTAGCCGGCTTGGCCTTCTTGGTATGCTGGCTGATCGTTCGACGTAAATAATCGGTATTCAGATGATACGCAAATAGGTTGAATCTATAACCCCCTGTTGTACAGATTACTGCGACAGGGGGTTCGGTTTTGTGCGAGATGATGTTCAGATTTTGCAAGAAAAATGCAAAAAATCCGCAAAAATCGGGCATAAAAGGTTGACAATCACACTTTAAAGTGATAAAGTAGGTGTAGATTTTATTGTGCGGAGATTATGCTATGACTATTGTACACGTATTAGAGAGAAATGCCCGTGATTTTGCCAAGGATATTGCCTTGGTGGAGATCAATCCCGACCAGCCAGAGACCCGCCGCGCCACGTGGCACGAGTTTGAGCTGGTTGAGGCCACCCCCCGCGCGCGGCACTACCGCCGCGAGATTACCTGGGAGGTATTTAACGAAAAGTCCAACCGCCTTGCCAATATGCTGCAGCAGAACGGCATCGGTAAGGGGAAGAAGGTAGCTATCCTGCTGATGAACTGCATTGACTGGTTGCCCATCTATTTCGGTATATTAAAGACGGGGGCTCTGGCGGTACCGCTGAACTACCGCTATTCCTCCGACGAGATCGATTACTGTCTGGAGTTGGCCCAGGCGGACGTGCTCATTTTCGGCCCCGAGTTTATCGGCCGTGTGGAGGCGGTGGCGGATAAGGTCAGCCGCCGTTGCCATCTGATCTATCTGGGCGCGGGTTGCCCGATGTTCGCGGACGACTACCACGACCTCATTTCCGAGTGTTCGGGTATGTTCCCGCCCTGTGAATTGGAGGAGGCGGATGAGGCCGCCATTTATTTCTCCTCCGGCACCACCGGCTTCCCCAAAGCTATTTTACATAACCACGAGAGCCTGATCCACGCCTGCCGCGTGGAACAGGCCCACCACGGTCAGACCCGCGAGGATAACTTCCTGTGCATTCCGCCCCTATACCACACCGGCGCCAAGATGCACTGGTTCGGCAGTCTGCTGGCGGGGTCCAAGGCGGTCATTCTCAAGGGCGCTAAGGCCCAGCACATTCTCTCCGCCGCCAGCGAGGAGCAGTGCACCATCGTGTGGCTACTGGTCCCGTGGGCACAGGAGATCCTTAATGCACTGGACAGCGGCGAACTGAAGTTGGAGCAATTCAACCTGAAACAGTGGCGTCTGATGCATATCGGCGCTCAGCCGGTACCCCAGAGCCTGATTAAACGCTGGCTGGAGTATTTCCCCGACCAGCAGTACGACACCAACTACGGTCTTTCCGAGTCCATCGGCCCCGGCGCGGTGCATCTGGGTGTGGAGAACGTCCACAAGGTGGGCGCCATCGGTGTCCCCGGCTATGGATGGGAGATCAAGATCGTCACCCCCGAGGGAGACGAGGTGGCACAGGGTGCCGTGGGCGAATTGTGTCTGCGGGGCCCCGGAGTAATGACCTGCTACTATCGGGATGAAAAAGCCACCGCCGACACCCTGCGTGACGGCTGGCTGTACACCGGTGATATGGCTATGCAGGACGAGGACGGCTTTGTGTACCTCGTAGACCGTAAGAAGGATGTTATCATCACCGGCGGCGAGAACCTGTACCCCGTACAGATCGAGAACTTCTTGTCTGCTCACAGCAAGATCAAGGACGTGGCGGTGATCGGTCTTCCCGACGAGCGATTGGGCGAGATTGCCGCCGCCATCATTGAAATTAAGCAGGGGATGACCTGCACCGAGGAGGAGATTCAGGAGTTCTGTCTGGATCTTCCCCGCTATAAGCGTCCCCGCCGCATCATTTTCGCGGACGTACCCCGCAACCCCACCGGCAAGATCGAAAAACCCAAGCTCCGCAAGATCTACGGCGCCGAGGGTCTGGTGGCTATGCAGAATAAATCGTAACAACAGAGGTATATAACTATGAAAAAATTACTGATCGGTAATCAAGCGGTGGCCGCAGGTCTGTATGATGGCGGTGTGCAGGTGGTGTCCAGCTATCCCGGCACCCCCTCCACCGAAATCACCGAGTTTTTAGCCAAATACGATGATATCCACAGCGAGTGGGCCCCAAATGAAAAGGTGGCCTGTGAGGTGGCTTTCGGCGCTTCGCTGGCGGGCGCCCGTTCCGCCTGCGCTATGAAGCACGTGGGTCTCAACGTGGCCGCTGACCCTCTGTTCACCCTGTCTTACACGGGTGTGAACGGAGGTATGGTCATCTGTGTGGCGGATGACCCCGCCATGCACTCTTCCCAGAACGAGCAGGACAGCCGCCACTATGCCAAGGCGGCTAAGATCCCTATGCTGGAGCCCGCCGACTCCGCTGAGGCCTACGCCTTTGCCAAGGCGGCATTTAAACTGTCGGAGGAGTACGATACCCCCGTATTGTTGCGTACCTGCACCCGTATTGCCCATAGCCAGTCCATCGTAGAGGTGGGGGAGCGGGAAGAGGCTCCGATGCAGGAATACGTGAAGAACCCTCAAAAATACATTATGATGCCCGGCAACGCCATCAAGCGCCATCCCATCGTGGAACAGCGCACCGAGGCGTTGCAGGCGCTGGCGGAGGATTGCCCCTTTAACACTGTGGAGATGCTCTCTGATGAGGTAGGTATCATCACCTCGGGCTGTTCTTATCTGTATGTCAAAGAGGCGCTGGGGGACACCGTATCGGTGCTGAAGATCGGTATGCCGTATCCTCTGCCTACTCAGATCATCAAGGACTTTGCCGCCAAGGTGAAGAAACTGTACGTTATTGAGGAGTTGGACCCCATCATCGAGACCCACGTCCGCGCTTTAGGCATTGACGTGATTGGCAAGGATGTATTCTCTGTGCTGGGCGAGTTTTCTCAGCAGACCATCGCTGCCGCTTTCGGCAAAGAAGCCAATCCCAGTGTGTCTGCGGATTCCGTGATCCCCAACCGTCCTCCGATGATGTGTGCAGGTTGTCCCCACCGCGGTCTGTTTTATACTTTGGCAAAGAATAAGATTACCGCCTTGGGTGACATTGGTTGTTATACCTTGGGTGCTGTTCCTCCGCTGAATGCGCTGGATTCTACCCTGTGCATGGGTGCCTCCGTATCGGGTCTCCACGGCTTTAATCTGGCCCGCGGTGCCGAGGCGGAGAAAAAGTCGGTGGCGGTCATCGGTGACTCCACCTTTATGCATTCCGGTATGACCGGTCTGGTGAACGTGGCCTACAACGCCACCAACTCCACCGTCATTATTTTGGATAACTCCATCACCGGTATGACCGGTCATCAGCAGAATCCCACCACCGGTTACAATATCAAGGGCGACCCCGCCGCCAAGGTGGATCTGGAGGCGCTGTGCCGTGCGTTGGGCATTAACCGTGTCCGTGTGGTGGACCCCTACGATCTTAAAGAGTGCGACACGGTGATCAAGGAAGAATTGGCCGCCGAGGAACCCTCGGTGATCATCTCCCGCCGTCCTTGTGTGTTGCTTAAGTCGGTGAAGGCACTGCCACCTCTGAAAGTGGACGCGGATAAGTGTAGGTCCTGCAAGCGGTGTATGACCCTGGGTTGCCCTGCCATCAGTATGAAGGACGGCAAGGCTGTGGTGGACGCCACCCTGTGCGTGGGCTGCGGCGTTTGTAAGCAGTTGTGTGCCTTTGACGCATTTCAGTAAAGGAGGAGAGGACAATGAAAACGAAAAGTGTTATGATTGTCGGCGTCGGCGGACAGGGTAGTCTGCTGGCCTCCAAATTGCTGGGTCGTCTGTTGGTGGACGAGGGCTACGACGTCAAGGTCAGCGAGGTCCACGGTATGAGCCAGCGCGGCGGCTCGGTGGTCACCTATGTCCGTTACGGCGACAAGGTGTATTCTCCCATCGTCACCGCCGGCGAGGCGGATATCATCATCGCCTTTGAAAAGCTGGAGGCCGCCCGCTATGCCCCCTATCTGAAAGCGGATGGTCGCTTGGTGGTGAACACGCAGCAGATCGATCCTATGCCGGTGATCATCGGCGCGGCGGAGTATCCCGCCGACGTATTGGAGGAGCTGACTGCCAAGGGCCTGCAGGTGGAGGCGCCGGACGCCCTTACTCTGGCTCAGAAGGCGGGTTCTCCCAAGGCGGTGAACATCGTGCTGATGGGCCGCGCTGCCAAGTATTTCGATATTCCCTACGAGCGCTGGATCGCCGCTATTGAAAACACGGTGGCGCCCAAGTTTGTGGAAATGAATAAAATGGCATTTGACTTAGGCTTTAATGCATAAAAGCATTGACATTCCAAAAAAACGGTGCTAAAATATGCAGTATAAAGACGTTTGAACGGAAACCAGTACCCGAAACTATCACTTTCAGAGAGCTGCGGTTGGTGTGATGCAGTGGTGTAACGTCGGTGAATTCCTTCCGTGAGTCGTTGGCTGAAGGATTTTCTGTGTAGGCCAAACGGGTTCGACCGTTATATCGATCAGAGTGTGTCAGCACTCGGAGGCCGTTGTTGTGAGATAACGGTAAATAGAGGTGGTACCACGGGATTTTTCTCGTCCTCTGTATTCCAAAGCGGAATGCAGAGGACGTTTTTGTTTTCTGCGGTTCGCAACCATTCAACTGTGCAGAAAGGATGAAGTAAAATGGCAGAGCGTTATTTCCAAAAAGACATCGAGACCATGCCCTTGGAGGATATGAAAAAACTCCAGTCCGAAAAATTGGTCAAGCAGGTCAAGCACGTATGGGACAACGTCCCCTATTATCGCAAGCTGATGGAGGAGAAGGGTGTTACCCCCGACGATATTCAGAGCGTGGATGACCTGTATAAGTTGCCTTTCCTGACCAAGGCCGATCTGCGGGATGCCTATCCCTACGGCCTGCTGGCGAAACCCCTGAAGGATTGTGTTCGTATTCAGTCCACCTCCGGCACCACCGGTCGTCGAGTAGTGGCCTTCTACACCCAGAACGACGTGGATCTGTGGGAGGATTGCTGTGCCCGTGCCATCGTGGCGGCGGGAGGCACCGACGAGGACGTATGCCAGGTGGCCTACGGCTACGGCCTGTTCACCGGCGGCCCCGGTCTCAACGGCGGTTCGCATAAGGTGGGATGCTTGACCCTGCCTATGTCCTCCGGTTTCACTGAGCGACAGATTCAGTTTATGCAGGACCTGTCTGCTACCATTCTGTGTTGCACCCCCTCCTACGCCGCCTACATCGGCGAAACCCTAAAGGAAAAGGGTGTTACCCCTGATCAGATTCCGCTGAAGGCGGGTATCTTCGGTGCAGAGCCTTGGACCGAGGAGATGCGCCGCGGCATTGAAAAAACCTTGGGTATCAAGGCCTACGATATCTACGGACTGACCGAGACCACCGGCCCCGGCGTGTCCTTTGAGTGTTCCGAGCAGACGGGTATGCACGTGAATGAGGACCATTTCTATGCCGAGATCATAGACCCTGAAACCGGCGAGGTCCTGCCGGAGGGTAGCAAGGGCGAGTTGGTATTCACTAGCCTGGACAAAGAGGCGTTCCCGTTGCTGCGTTACCGTACCCGCGATATTTGTGTGCTGTCCCGCAAGAAATGCTCCTGCGGCCGCACCCTCATTAAAATGGCGAAGCCTATGGGCCGTAGCGACGATATGCTGATCATCCGCGGTGTCAATGTGTTCCCCAGCCAGATCGAAACGGTCCTGCTGAAGGAGGGCTATGAGCCCAACTATCAGATTCTGGTAGACCGCGTAGGCACCACCGATACCTTTGACGTTAACGTGGAGATGAACGCTGATATGCTGTCGGATACCGTGGGAGGGATTACTGCCCGTGAAAAGGCGCTGTCCGAGGCAATGAAGGTGATGCTGGGCATCAACCCCAAGGTGCATTTGGTGGCACCCAAGAGCATTGTCCGTAGCGAGGGTAAAGCGGTCCGCGTTATTGATAAGCGTAAACTGCACGATTAAGAAAGGGGAGAGACAATTATGTTGTTAAAACAATTAACGGTTTTTGTGGAGAATAAGCAGGGATCCTTGGTGGACATCACCGAAACCCTTGCGGAGAACAACGTGAATTTGCGGGCACTGTCTATTGCCGATACTCAGGATTTCGGTCTGCTCCGCTTGATCGTCAACGATAACGATGCCGCTGTTTCCGCTTTGCAGAATAAGGGGTATTTGCTGAAGGTCACCGAGGTGGTTGGTGTCAAGATCGGCGACGCCCCCGGTAAACTGTCCAAGGCACTGGCGGTGCTGGCTGAGGAAGGGGTCAACGTAGAGTATCTGTACGCCTTTATGGCCCGTACAGAGAAGCACGCCTACGTAGTTTTGCGTCCCACCGACAACGTTGCCGCTGAAAAAGCGCTGGAGAATGCCGGTTTCCATATGATTACCGCCGCCGACATCGATAAGCTGTAAGTCTTGTAAAATCAAGGCCTTTTACTCTGTAAAGTCCAATTCCTTCACCCCCGAAGCGATTCGCTTCGGGGGTGTTTTTTCTTCTTGTTTCGGGGACGATATTGACTAACGGTGCATGGAAATGCTTTTCGGTTGAAAAATCCGTCTACATATGTTATAATATAGTATATTTGTTTTAAGAGGTGACCCATATGGGCAAACTGACCCACCTGCACCCCCAACGGGTGTTCCATTACTTTGAAGACATTTGTGCCATTCCCCACGGCTCGGGGGATACCCGCCGTATCAGCGATTATTGCGTGGATTTTGCCAAATCCCACGGTCTGTGGTATCGGCAGGATGACTTAAACAACGTCATCATTAAGAAACCTGCCACCATCGGCTACGAGGATCATCCTGCGGTGATCCTCCAGGGTCATCTGGATATGGTGTGCGAAAAAGCCCCCGATTGCGCCATCAATTTTACCACCGATGGTTTAGACGTGGACACCGACGGTGAATGGGTGTTCGCCCACGGCACCACCTTGGGCGGTGACGACGGCATTGCGGTGGCGATGGCGCTGGCCATCTTGGAGTCAGAGGATATTCCCCACCCGCCGTTGGAGGTCCTGTTCACCGTAGATGAGGAAACGGGGATGTACGGTGCTGCCGGGGTGGATCTGTCCGATTTAAAGGGCAAAATGCTGCTGAACATCGACTCCGAGGAGGAGGGGGTGCTTACCGTCAGCTGTGCCGGCGGCGCACGGGCGGAGCTGACCCTGCCCATAGCCCATGAAGCCTCTGCCTCTCCCGCATGGCGGGTGACGGTGCAAGGCCTGCAGGGCGGTCACTCCGGTGTGGAGATCGATAAGGGCCGTCTGAACGCCAACGTGGTGATGGGTGAATTCCTTAACACATTGGATTGCCGCATCGCCTCCGTCAACGGCGGTCTGAAGGATAACGCCATCCCTGTACTGTGCGAGGCGGTGATCGTCTGCGATGCGGACCCCGCCACCGCGGCCACAGCCTTTGCTGCCGCCCATTGTGTAGTGGGTGACCCCCATTTAACGATTACGGTAGAGTCCACTGCCGCCGAACAGGCGATGGATGCCGATTCTACTCGCCGTGTGATTGACTTTCTCACCACCGTGCCCAACGGCATACAGGCTATGAGCGGTGATATCGACGGCTTGGTGCAGACTTCGCTGAATTTTGGCATCTTAGCCACCGAGGGGGACACCTTGCATGCTTCTTTTGCGGTGCGCAGTAGCGTCAATGAAGAAAAAGCGGTTTTGTTGTCCCAACTGAGCGGCGTGGCTGCTGCCTTTGGTGGTAGCTGTACCACCCACGGTCACTACCCTGCGTGGGAGTATTGCAAGGACTCCCGTCTGCGGGATACTATGTGTACCGTATGGCAGAAACAGACGGGGACAGCCCCCACCGTGCTGGCTATCCACGCGGGCTTGGAGTGCGGTCTGCTGTGCGAAAAGATAGCGGGTTTGGACGCGGTGTCCATCGGCCCCGATATGCAGGATATCCACACCTGCCGTGAGCGGCTGTCCGTGGCCTCCACTGCCCGTGTTTTTGATTATGTGTGCGCCGTGTTGCGCGAATTATAAGGAGCGTGTTCCGTATGATTAAACAGAGAGTTGAGCAGATTCAAAAAGAATTATCCGCCGGTCAGGCGTTGCTGATCACCGGCGATTGCAACCGCTTTTATTTTACCGGTTTTGCCTCCAGTGCGGGCTCGGTATTCATTTGCCCCGACGAGGCGGTATTCCTCATTGATTTTCGCTATTTTGAAAAGGCTAAGACGGTGGTGGACAGCTGTACCGTGGTGCAGGCACCGCCGGTGGATATCAGTGAGATGTGCGAGAAATACGGCATCAAAGAGCTATTTATCGAGGCTACCATTACTTCGGTCAGTGCGCTGGCGGCTCTGCGGGCGAAATTGCCCGACGTCACCGTATCCGACAGCGACCGTTTTGACCGTCTGATCGCGGATATGCGTTCCATTAAGACGGCAGGTGAGCTGGCGCTCATCCGTGAGGCTCAGCGGATGACCGATGAAACCTTCTCCTACATCCTCAACCGTATTGAGGCGGGCCGCACCGAGCGGGACGTGATGCTGGATATGGAGTTCTATATGCGTCGCCTGGGTAGCGAGGGTGTGTCCTTTGATTTCATCGTGGTGTCGGGTAAGAATTCCTCTTTGCCCCACGGTGTTCCCACCGAGAAGAAGATCGAGCGGGGGGATTTTGTTACCATGGACTTCGGCGCTGTGGTAGGCGGTTATCGTTCGGATATGACCCGTACCATCGCGGTGGGGGAAGCATCCGACGAGATGCGTCTGGTATATGATACCGTGCTGAAAGCCCAGTTGGCTGCCATTGATGCGGTGCGTCCCGACGCAGTGTGTCAGGATATTGATAAGATCGCCCGCGATATTATTTACGGAGCGGGCTACGAGGGCTGTTTCGGCCACGGTTTGGGCCACAGCGTGGGCGTAGAGGTCCACGAGGCACCCTCCTTCGCTCCCCGTTGCGAGACTATCCTGCGTCCCGGTATGGTGATGACGGTGGAGCCGGGTATTTATCTGGAAAACAAATTCGGCGTACGTATTGAGGATATGGTGTACGTTACCGATGACGGCTGTGCGGACATCACCGCCAGTGATAAAAAACTGATCCTCGTTTAAATACAATATCCAAGAATTTCATACAGCCAAATGTGTGATGCTGCGGCATAAACGGTGCATACTATCCCTTGCATTGCGGACTGTGTGAGGAGTGAAATTCTTGGATGCCAAATTGATTGCATATATTATCAAAAGAGGACTGCTGGCGGCCTTGACCGTCTTTTTGGTGATTACCATCACTTTTTTTGTGATGAAGGCTATCCCCGGCGGTCCTTTTTTGAGTGAAAAGGCCTCCAGTGCGGCAGTGACCGCCCAGTTGGAGGAGAAATACGGTCTGGATAAGCCGATAATGGAGCAGTATTTTACCTACTTGCGGGGAGTATTGCGGTTTGATTTCGGCCCGTCACTGAAAATGCGGGGACGTACGGTATCCCAGTTAATGTTGGAAGGCTTCCGCACCAGCGGTACTTTGGGTCTGATCGCCGCCGCCATCGCCTTGGCGGTGGGGCTGACTTTGGGCGCTTTGGCGGCGGTGTATCATAACCGCTGGCCGGATCGATTGATCATGGTGCTGTCCACCGGCAGTGTGGCGATGCCCTCCTTTGTCATCGCTACAATATTGCTGTTGGTGTTTTGCGTACTGATCCCTTGGTTTCCGCCTAACGGCTCTACCGCCGCGGGGCGGGTACTGCCTGTGGTGGCGTTGAGCCTGTATCCTGCCGCCTATATCACCCGCTTGACCCGTTCCGGTATGCTGGACGTGCTGGGGCAGGACTATATTCGCACCGCCCGCGCTAAAGGGGTGCCCTCGGGGCGGTTGGTATTTAAGCACGCCCTTAAAAACGCCGTCACTCCGGTGATCACCTATTTAGGACCTATGGTGGCCTATATTCTCACCGGCAGTCTGGTGGTGGAGAATATCTTTTCGGTGCCCGGTATCGGCGGCTATTTCTATTCCGGTATCATCAATCGGGATTATCCTATGGTGATGGGCACCACTATTTTTCTGGCAACGGTATTGGTACTGATGACGCTGTTGTCGGATATTGTATATAAGCTGTTGGACCCCCGCGTGGAATTGGCGTAAGGGGGGATTGGTATGGGTAACAATCATTACGACGCCGTCCCTGCCAAGCGTCCTTTCAGTCTGCAGTTGGATCTGCACAGCTTTGAAAAAGCCACCGAGGAGGAAAAGTCGTTGCCCCCGCGGATAGGGGAGAGCACCACCTATTTTAAGGATGGGATGCGGCGGCTGTTACGCAATCCCGTGGCGGTGTGCAGTATGGTACTGTTGGGGCTCATCGTGCTGGTGGCGCTGGTAGCGCCGCCGCTGTACCCCTATCGCTACGACCAGCAGTTGGGGGTGCGTCCCGGTGCGTCTGTGGATGCCTCGTATAACAATCTGCGTCCCTTTGAATACGGCACTACCGAGCAGGCCCGTATCGCGGCGGGGGAGCGGGTGTTCCCCCACATTTTCGGCACTGATTCCCACGGACGGGACTATGCCATCCGTGTGATCTACGGCACCCGTATATCCTTGGCGGTGGGCTTTTTTGCCAGTCTGATCGTGCTGGTGATCGGCGCACTGTACGGCTCGATTGCCGGCTATTACGGCGGCCGAGTGGATATGGTGATGATGCGGTTGGTGGATATTATCTATTCTCTGCCGGACCTGCTGATGATCATTCTGCTGTCCACCGTGTTCAATAAGACTTTAGAGCCGCTGATCGCGGGTACGCCCTTAGAAACGTTAGGGGTGGGTATGATCAGCATTTTTATTGTGTTTGCCCTACTGTATTGGGTGGGTATGGCCCGTCTGGTGCGGGGGCAGATACTGACCATCAAACAGCAGGATTACGTGCTGTGCGCCCGTTCTATGGGTGCCACCGACCGTCATATCATCCGTCGGCATATGCTGCCGAATTGTATCAGCGTGATTATTATCTCCACTGCTCTGCAGATTCCTTCCGCCATCTTTACCGAGAGCTATCTGTCCTTTCTGGGCTTGGGCGTGGCGATGCCTATGCCCTCCTTGGGCTCGCTGGCGTCGGAGGCGCGGGCGGGTGTGTTCACCTATGGTTATCGCTTGGTGATTCCCGCGCTGACCATTTGCCTGATCGTGCTGTCCCTCAATCTGTTGGGGGACGGTCTGCGGGACGCCTTTGACCCCAAACTGAAAAGCAGTAAGGGGGTGGCTTGATATGGCGCTGTTAGAGGTGCGAGATCTGCACACCTCCTTTTTTACCCCTGCAGGCGAAGTGCAGGCGGTGAACGGACTGTCTTTTACTTTGGACGAGGGAAAGGTGCTGGGCATCGTAGGGGAGTCCGGCTCGGGAAAGAGCGTGACCGCCTATTCCATTCTGCAGATACTGACCCACCCGGGGCGCATCGTGTCCGGTAGTATCCGCTATCGGGGTGAGGAACTGGTGGGTGCCCCCGCCGCCCGTATGAATCAATTACGGGGGAACAAGATCAGCATCGTGTTCCAGGATCCTATGACCAGCCTAAACCCTGTCTTTACGGTGGGGGAGCAGTTGGTGGAGGCGATCCTGCTCCACACCGACCGCAATCGCCCCCAAGCCCGTCAGCGAGCCGTGGAGATGCTGAGCCTGGTGGGGGTCAACGACCCGTCACGGCGGGTTGACCAGTATCCCCATGAATTTTCCGGCGGTATGCGTCAGCGGGTGATGATCGCCATGGCGCTGGCCTGTGAGCCGGATATTCTCATTGCCGACGAGCCTACCACTGCCCTGGACGTCACCATACAGGCGCAGATTTTGGATTTGATTCAAGACCTGCAGCGCCGTCTGGGTATGGCGGTGATGCTGATTACCCACGATTTGGGCGTGGTGGCACAGATGTGTGACGAGGTCATCGTGATGTACGCCGGACAGGTGTGTGAGCGGGGCACGGCAGAGGAGATCTTCTACAACCCCTGCCACGAATACACCAAGGGTTTGCTCCGCTCGGTTCCGTCGGTAGAAGGGGGACGGCTGATCCCCATCGGCGGTGCCGCGGTGGATTTGTTGAACCTGCCGCGGGGATGCCCCTTTTCGCCCCGTTGCCCTGAAGCGATGCGGGTATGCCTGTCCCACAGGGCACGGGCTTTGTCTGTTAATCCTAATCATATTGCGTATTGTTGGCATACGGTCAGGAATGCCATTGCCGACGGCGGGATTACCCCCCGTCAGATAGAGGAGATGCATCGCCATGAGTGAACGGTATCTCTTAGAAGTTAAGAATTTAAAACAGTATTTTTCCGTCCCCGACGGCCTGTTCAAACACCTGACCTTGCGGGCCGTGGACGATGTTTCCTTTTGTATTCGGGCGGGGGAGACCCTGGGGCTGGTGGGGGAGTCCGGTTGCGGTAAGACCACTGTAGGACGCACCCTGTTGCATCTGTACACGCCTACGGCGGGGGAGATCCGCTTTGACGGCGATCTGATTCGCTCTCCATCCTCTATCCGTGCCTATCGCAAACAGGCGCAGATGGTGTTCCAGGATCCCTATTCTTCTTTGGATCCCCGTATGACTGTGGCAGACATCATCGGCGAGCCGCTGGATATACACCGTCTGTACGCCAACCGGAAAGAGCGGCGGGAGAAGATACTGCACCTAATGGAAACTGTGGGGCTCAATAGTGAGCACGCCGCCCGCTACGCCCACGAGTTTTCCGGTGGCCAGCGTCAGCGCATCGGCATTGCCCGCGCGTTGGCGGTGGACCCACGGTTTATCGTGTGTGACGAGCCGGTGTCCGCTTTGGATGTGTCCATCCAGGCGCAGGTGGTGAATATGTTTGAGGATTTGCAGCAAAAGTTGGGTTTGACTTATCTGTTTATTGCCCACGATCTGTTGGTGGTTAAGCATATTTCCACCCGTATCGCGGTGATGTATCTGGGACGTCTGGTGGAGATGGGTCCTGCCGACGACTTGTATCGGAATCCCCTGCACCCTTATACGATCTCCCTGCTGTCGGCGGTGCCGATTCCCGACCCTATCACCGCTAGGCACCACAGCCGCATACGGCTGGAAGGGGACGTGCCCAGCCCCTTGCAGGTGCCCTCAGGGTGCCCCTTTCGCACCCGTTGCCCTCGTGCTACTGCCTGCTGTGCGGAGCAAATGCCCGCGTTGCGGGAACTGGCCCCCGACCGTCTGGTGGCGTGTCATCATGTGGAATAAACCCTGTAGTCAAGCCGTTTTTTCGGCTGTTAAGTAATACCCCCTTACAATGGATTTCCCCTGTTTTCGGATCAAAATGGAAGAGAGGTATGTCTATGAGAAGGATTGTAAGCAGTTTTTTAATCTTGGCGTGTCTGCTCGCTTGCGTATGCTCCCTCACCGCCTGCGGCCCTAAGCCTGCGGACGAGGGTGGAATGGTGCTGAGCGTGGGTGCTTACCCTGATACGGTGGACCCGGCGCTGAACTCGGATGTGAACGGCGCCAGTTATATCGTCCACGTGTTCTCCGGTCTGGTGGGATGGGAGCAGGACGCACAGGGCAAGCTGACTTTGACCCCCCAGTGCGCTAAGGCACTGCCCGACGCGGTGCCCACCGCGGATGGCAAGGTGTCCTACACCTACGAACTGCGGGATGGGCTGAAATGGAGCGACGGCACCGATATGACCGCCACGGATTTTGTGTATGCGTGGAATCGGGCGGCCAGCCCCGCCACAGGCTCGGACTACGGCTATATGTTTGAGGTCATCGACGGCTATGCTACGATGGTGGAGACCGACGATCAGGGCAATCTGCGTAATCCGGCGGCAACTCTGAACGTTACGGCGTCGGAGGACGGCCGTTCCCTAACAGTGGTACTGCCGGTAGACGTGCCTTATTTCCACGAACTCACCGCCTTTCCTGTGTATATGCCCGTCCGTAAGGATCTGGTGGATGCCCACGGCGAAGCCTGGGCCGCCAACCCCGATACCTATATTGGTAACGGTCCTTATCGGGTCACCGAGTTTTCTCAGACCCAACTGGTGCTGGAGAAAAACGAGCATTATTACGCCGCTGACCGTATCCCTACACAGCGGCTGACCTTTGCCTTTAACGGAGACGACGTATCCCTGCTGACCAACTACCGCAACGGCTCGTATCTGTTTATTGACTCGGTTCCCAACGATGAGATTGCCTCTCTGCAGAGCGGGGCACTAAAGGATGAATTTTTCGTGGAAGGTCAGCTGGGCACCTACTGTGTCTGTTTTAACGTCAACGATCCCGCCCTCTCCGATTTCACCCAGGAGGAGAAGACCAATATCCGCAAGGCTTTGGGACTGTTCATCGACCGCAATTACGTCTGCACGGAGCTGGGTCAGGCAGGACAGGTACCCGCTGCAGGCTTTGTGGCGTCGGGTCTGACCGAGCCGGACGGCATCGAGTACGTGGCGCGTAACGGTCCCAATCGGGACGGTGCGGGGTATTACAGCGTAGCGGCGGAGGATTACGCCACCAACTGCGCCGAGGCGGTGCGCCTGCTCACTGAGGTAGCCGCCTCCTCCCGTAAATTCACCGTGGCCGACGGTAAAGCGGCGGGATTCCCTACTCTGACCTACCTGACTGACGAGGGTACCGCCCACGAGGCCATTGCTGCGTATCTGCAGCAGATCTGGGGTGCCTACGGCATCACGCTGAAGGTGGACGTGCGGGAGCGTGCCTCTTTCCTCAGCACCCGCAAGGCAGGGGATTATTCGGTGGCCCGTAACGGCTGGGTGGGGGATTATAACGACCCCATTTCTTTCCTGGATATGTGGATCACCGCCTCCGGAAATAACGACTGCCAGTTTGGCAAGGGGGACCATAAGGATTATGTAGGCTATGGCGACGGCAAGACTTGGGCAGACACCTACGACGCCTTGATCGCCACGGTCAAGACCACCACCGACCCCGTACAGCGGTTTGAACTGATGCATAAGGCAGAGGATATTCTGATGGATACCGGTGCCATTTGCCCCATTTACTATTACACCGACATTTATATGTGCAGTTCCCGCATCAATGGTTTCTTCTCCACCCCCTTGGGTATTAAGTACTTTATGTACGCTACTGTAAAAGAATAAAATCAGAGCAC
>JAZNUN010000042.1:0-66101 GCA_045592345.1 Acutalibacteraceae bacterium
CCCGCGTTTCCCTGAACCGCAAGATGCTCGCTGAGCTGGCGGTTTCCGATGCAGCTGCTTTCACTGCTCTGACTGAGCAGGCCAAGGCTGCCCTGAAATAATAAGCATAAATTGCACCCGGCGGGTTTCCGTCGGGTGCACTTTTGCTTTCTTGATGCGAATTTTTGACGATTTTTTGGTAAGGAGATGACCAAAAATGACGGTTACCAGCAAAGATAATCAATGGGTCAAGGAATGGCGCGGCCTGTGCGATTCCGCTAAAAAACGGCGGGAAAGCGGTCTGTTTGCCATTGAGGGCGCCCGCCTGTGCGGGGATGCTCTGCGCTCCGGTGTGGCACTGCGTGCGGTAATGTACACCCCCGCCGCGCTGGCTATCTACAGCGATATCATAGGTCCGCTGATTGAGGCCGCCGAGACGGATATTGAGATCAGCCCCGAGATTTCTCGCTATATGGGGGACACTGCCAACCCTCAAGGCGTATTTTGTATTGCAAAAATGCTTGACAATTCGCTTATAATAGATAAAATAAATATAATGGGTTTTTATGGTGCTTTGGAGGATATACAGGACCCCGGTAATTTGGGCACCGTCATCCGCACCGCCGAGGCCTTCGGTCTGGACGGCATTTTGTTGTCCGATGGGTGCTGTGACGTGTATAATCCCAAGGTGCTCCGCAGCAGTATGGGCGGGGTGTTCCGTCTGCCGCTGTTACGGGTGGGGAATATGACCCGTGCCGTAGCCGACCTGCAGGATAAGGGTATGACCGCCTATGCTTGTGTGGTAGATGCGGATGCTACCCCCATCACCGCTGCGGCCTTCGCTCCCGGTTCGGTGGCGGTCATCGGCAACGAGGGCAACGGCCTGCGGGAGGATACGGTGGCGTCTTGCCGACAGGCGGTGACCATCCCGATGAACGGTCGTGCCGAATCCCTCAACGCTTCAATGGCGGCGGGGATTATTCTGTGGGAGATGACCCGTCCCCGATAAAATTCACTGAAATGGGGTGTGATGATGGACAGCAGATTACACTGGATATGGCTGCAACAGGTGTTGCCTGCGGGCAGCCGCGCCGTAGAGGATCTGTTGGATGCCTTCGGTCACGCCCGTGTGGTGTATGAAGCCACACCCGAACAACTCAAACAAGTCGGTATGACCGACGATCTATATCGCAGCCTATCCGATAAATCCTTGGATAAAGCCCATCGCATTTTGGACCGCGTACTGGAAATGGGCGATTGGGTGCTGACCCCTGAGGATGCTCTGTACCCGCTGTCGCTTCGACATATGACCGGCTGTCCCGCGGCACTGTATGCTCGAGGCGCTATGCCGGATCTGGACCGCACCCCCGCAGTGGCGGTGGTTGGCACCAGACACGCCTCACGCGACGGTTGGCGTGAGGCGTACGCCCAGTCGGCAGGTCTGGCCGCCGGCGGTATGGTGGTGGTCAGCGGTGGCGCGGTCGGCATTGATGCCGCCGCCCACAGCGGAGCCATGGCGGCAGGGGGCACCACCATTGTGGTGATGGCCTGTCCACTCAATGAGAATTATCCGCGGGATAACGAGCCCCTGCGTCGGCAGGTGGTGGAGAGCGGCGGTCTGCTGCTGTCCGAGTTCCCGCCGGATGAACCCTATAAATGTGATTTTCCCATTCGCAACCGTCTGATGGTGGGGCTGAGTCAAGCGGTATGCTTGGCGGAAACGCCTACCCGTAGCGGTGCGCGGATCACGGCTCGTCTGGCACGGGAACAAAACCGCGAGGTGTTTGCTCTGCCGGGTGCCCTGTCGGGACATCTGCACGACGGCGCACACAAGGAGATACAGTCCGGTGCCACACTGGTGATTCGCGCTACGGACATTCTGCGGGAGTATGCGCCGCTGTTCCCCGGTATGTTGGATTTGGAGACCGCTGAACAGATGCAAAAACAAGCCGAGCGCGGCGGTAACCCGCCGCCGAAAGAGCAGGAGAAGCCGCGCCGCAAACGTATGCGTTCTAAACCCGAGCCGAAACCTGCTCCGCTTGTTGAGCCGATTGCCACAGCATCGGTTGCCTGTCCCGATACTGCCTCTGCCGCGGCACAGCGGGTGTATGCGGCGCTTACTGACCGTTTTACGCCGGTGGATGAACTGGCGGCGGTTACGGATATGCCGGTGGCAACCTTGCTGGCGGCATTAACTGAATTAGAAATGTACGGCTGTGCCGAAAACGGTGCCGGCCAGCAATATAAACGCACGTAACATAGATTGGTCTCGTTGACACAGAAAGGATGAACCCTATGGCGAAATTAGTGATTATGGAGTCCCCCGCAAAGGCGAAGACGGTAAAAAAGTATCTGGGCGGCGATTATGAGGTGGTGGCCTCTATGGGTCATATCCGCGACCTGCCCAAGACGTTGCTGGGCGTGGACGTGGAGCACGGCTTTAAACCCCGCTACGTGGATATCCCCGGCAAGACCACGCTGATCCGTCACCTGCGTGATATGGCGGAGGCCAGCGATTGTATCTATCTTGCAACCGACCCGGACCGCGAAGGTGAAGCGATTGCGTGGCATTTGGCCCAGATGCTTGACATCGCTCCGGAGAATGCCCGCCGAGTGACCTTTAACGAGATCACCAAGTCCGGTGTCACCACCGGTATGTCTAATCCGCGTACACTGGATATGCATCTGGTGGATGCCCAGCAGGCCCGCCGTATTCTGGACCGTATCGTGGGTTATAAATTGAGTCCTTTCCTGTGGAAAAAAGTGCGTAAAGGTTTGTCTGCGGGCCGCGTCCAGTCTGCCACCGTCAGCTTGGTGGTGGACCGCGAACAGGAGATCCGTGATTTTGTCAGCGAGGAATACTGGACGCTGGATGCCAACCTATCGGTGACCGAGAAGGGACGCATTTTCCCGGCTCGTTTCTTTGGTAATGCTGAGGGCAAGATTAAGGTGTCCACCGAGGAGGAGGCACAGGCGATTTTGAGCCGGCTGGAGAATGCCACTTACGTGGCTCAGACGGTTAAGACCGGCACCCGCCGCGTTGCTCCCGCTCCGCCCTTCACCACCTCCACCCTGCAGCAGGAAGCCAACCGCAAGCTGAACTTCTCCTCCCGCCGCACCATGAAAGCGGCGCAGGAACTGTACGAAGGTGTGGAGATCAAGGGCATCGGTGCCACCGGTTTGATCACCTATATGCGTACCGACTCTCTGCGTATCTCGGACGAGGCACGTAAAGCGGGTAACGAATATATCCAAAAGGCCTTCGGCAGCGACTATCTGCCCGCCAAGGCACGTGTGTATAAGCAAAAGGGCAATACCCAAGATGCCCACGAGGCTATCCGCCCCTCCGATCCCTCGCTGATTCCCGCGCGGGTCAAGGATTCTCTGACCTCCGACCAGTATCGGCTGTATAAGCTGATCTGGGAGCGGTTTATGGCCAGTTTGATGGCGGATCAGATTCAGAACACCTGTCAGGTGGACATTGCCGCAGGCGAGTATATTTTCAAAGCCTCCGGCTATACCGTGAAGTTTGACGGTCATACTGTGCTGTACGTAGAGGGTAAGGACGAGAAGGACGACGAGAACAAACCCCTGCCTGTTATCAAACAGGGAGATACCTTGTTCTGCCGTGAGCTGACCGGTAATCAGCACTTCACTCAGCCGCCCTCCCGCTATACCGAAGCAACACTGATCAAAGCGATGGAAGAAAACGGCATCGGCCGTCCTTCCACCTATGCGCCCACCGTCAGCACGGTTCTCAATCGTGAATACGTGGAGCGGGACGGCAAGAGCCTGGTTCCCACCTCCTTGGGCGAGGTGATCACCCAGCTGATGAAGGAGCAGTTCCCCGATATCGTGGACCTGGAATTTACCGCACATATGGAAAAACAGTTGGACGGTGTGGAAAACGGAAAGGTCAACTGGGTACGCGTGTTGGATAAGTTCTATGCCGGCTTTGCTGAGTCTTTGCTCCGTGCCGAGGAGAATCTGGACAAGGTCAAGGTTCCCGAGGTGGAGAGCGACGAAGTATGCGAGCTGTGCGGTCGCCGTATGGTGATCAAAACCGGCCGCTATGGCAAGTTCTTGGCTTGCCCCGGCTATCCCACCTGTAAGAACACTCGCCGTATTGTGGAATCCACCGACGGCGTTTGCCCCAAGTGCGGCGGTGTCATTGTGGCCAAGAAGTCCAAAGGCGGTCGTAAGTTCTTTGGATGCGTTAACTATCCCAAGTGTGATTTTGCCACCTGGAATGAACCCAGCAAGGAGTTGTGCCCCCATTGCGGTAAGACCCTGTTCCGCAAGAAGGGTAAAGGTAGCGGACTGCTTTGTCTGACCCCCGGCTGCGGCGAGGAGAAGTAAATTTTATCAGAGAGGAGTGTAGACCAATGTCTGTTACGGTGATCGGTGCCGGTTTGGCCGGTTGTGAGGCGGCCTATGCCGTGGCACAGCAGGGCATCCCGGTAACCCTGTGGGAGATGAAACCGGAGAAATACTCCCCGGCTCATCACAGTGCCGGTTTTGCAGAGTTGGTCTGCTCCAATTCGTTAAAGGCGCGGCGGGTGGAAAGCGCCGCCGGTCTGCTGAAAGAGGAGATGCGCCGTCTGGGCAGTGTATGCGTCCCTGCGGCTTATGCCTGTGCGGTGCCTGCGGGTGGTGCACTGGCGGTGGATCGGGATGCTTTTTCCCAGACGGTGACCGATGCCATCCGTCGACACCCGCTGATTACGGTGCGGCAGGGAGAGGTGACCGCTATTCCTACGGATGGGGTGGTGATCGTTGCTACGGGTCCGCTGACCTCGGATGCGTTGGCGGAGGATATCGCCGCTCTGTGTGGCGGCGGTCTGCATTTCTACGACGCAGCGGCTCCCATTGTCACCACCGAGAGTGTGGATATGACCAGCGCTTTCCGCGCTTCCCGCTATGACCGTGAGGAGAGCGGCGACGGCGATTATATTAACTGCCCGATGAACAAAGAGGAGTACGAGGCGTTTCACGCGGCATTGATTACCGCCGAGAGTGCACCGCTCCACGAGTTTGATAAGCTCACCGTCTACGAGGGGTGTATGCCCATCGAAGTGCTGGCCAAGCGGGGGAGTGACTCTATCCGCTACGGCCCGATGAAACCGGTTGGCCTGCGGGATCCCCATACGGGACACCGTCCCTGGGCGGTGGTACAGCTGCGGGCGGAGAATGCCGCAGGTACGCTGTATAATTTGGTGGGTTTCCAGACCAATCTGAAATTTCCTGAGCAGAAGCGAGTATTCGGAATGATTCCCGCGTTGAAGAATGCGGAGTTTATGCGGTACGGCGTGATGCACCGCAACACCTTTCTGAACGGACCCGAACTGTTGGACGCCTCCTTCCGTATGAAGAGCCGTCCCAACCTGCTGTTTGCAGGACAGATGACTGGTGTGGAGGGATATATGGAGTCCGCCGCCTCGGGCATCTTGGCGGGGCTGAACGCGGTGCGTATGATTCGCGGACAGGAGCCGTTGGTGTTGCCGCGGGATACGATGATGGGTGCTTTGGCGGCCCACGTCAGCGACCCCAACCCCCATTATCAGCCGATGGGTGCCAATTTCGGTATTCTGCCAAGCCTTGAAACCCATATTCGGGATAAAAAACTACGTTATACCGCTTTGGCACAGCGGGCGCTGGACAGCCTGCAGGCGGTGATCGAGGATATGCCGGAAGATCTTCCGACAATAGAAAGAGAGGACGCATAAATGAGAATTATTGTGGATGCTTTCGGCGGCGATAACGCCCCCTTAGAGATATTGAAAGGTGCCGCGATGGCGGTGGCGGAGTACGGCTGTGAGATTGTACTGACCGGTGACGAGGTTACCATCCGCCGCGTGGCGGAGGAGAATGGCATTTCTCTGGATAAAATGGAGATCGAGCACGCCTCCGACGTGATGACTATGGAGGACCATCCCAAGAGCATTCTGCGTGAGCATAAGGACTGTTCCATGGCGGTGGCTCTGCGTTTGTTGGCGGAGGGTCGCGGCGATGCCGTGGTCAGTGCCGGCAGTACCGGTGCTCTGCTGATGGGCGGCACTTTTATTGTTAAGCGGATCAAGGGCGTGTCCCGCCCTGCTCTGGCTCCCGTTATGCCCTCCGATGATGCACCCTTTATGCTCATCGACTGCGGTGCTAATGCGGACTGCCGACCCGAGATGCTGGTGCAGTTTGCCCATATGGGCAGCATCTATATGTCCCATATGTATCCCCGCGAAGGTGGTCCCCGCGTGGGTCTGCTGAACGTGGGCACCGAGGATACCAAGGGCGGCGAGTTGCAGCTAGCCACCTTCCCGCTGCTCAAGGAGAGCGGCCTGAACTTTATCGGTAACGTAGAGGCCCGCGACGTGCCCGCCGGTGTGGCGGACGTGGTGGTGGCTGATGGCTTCTCCGGCAACGTTCTGCTAAAGACCCTGGAGGGCACGGTGGATATGCTCATGAAGAACCTGAAAAGTTCTTTTATGTCCTCTCTGCGTACTAAGATCGGTGCCGCACTGGTAATGCCCGGTCTGCGGGCACTGAAAAAGAAGCTCTCCACCTCCGAGTACGGCGGTGCGGTGTTGTTAGGTATTAACAAGCCGGTGATCAAGGCTCACGGCAACTCTCAGGCCAAGGGCTTCTGCAGTGCCATCCGCATTGCGTCCGAGTTTGCTTCCAGCGGTGCCATTGAGGAGATCGAGTCTGCTATCGGTAAAAAGTCTGAGGCGGGGGAGACCGCCCAATGAGAGTGCTGGACGTGCTGACACAGTTGTTTTGTCGCAATTACGGCTGTGAACCGGAGGATGTGGAGATGGCCGCAACCCTGGATGATCTAAACATCGCCCCTCACGAGCGGGACGATATGGCGGTCTTTTTGGGTGAAATGTATGGCATAGATATTGATGACGACGCCCTCTACGGTTTTGAGACCGTGGAGGATGTGGTCGGCTACGTTGAGGATCGATTAAACGGAAAGGAGTGAGTGGAATGGATTATACCCCTCTGATGCAGGAGATCGGTTACAGTTTTAAGAATATCAGTCTGCTGGAAAAGGCGCTGACCCACTCCTCTTTTGCCAATGAGGGACGGGGAAGCCGCGAGCATTACGAACGCCTGGAGTTCCTGGGCGATTCGGTACTGGGCTTTATCACCGCCCGCTATCTGTTTGATAAGGACCGCGGCCCTGAAGGCGAGCTGACCAAGCTCCGTGCCGCCGTGGTGTGTGAAAAAGCTTTGTGTTCCTATTCCAAGCAGTTGGGGTTGGGCAAGTATATGCGTCTCGGCCGTGGTGAGGAACACTCCGGCGGTCGCGAACGGCCTTCTATTTTGGCAGATATGTACGAGGCCGTGTTGGCCGCTATTTACTTAGACGGCGGGATGGAGCCGGCAGAGAAGTTTGTGTTGCGTTTCATCATCCCTGAGGCGGAAACTCAGCGTCGTCGTCATTTTAAAGATTATAAGACCGCCTTACAGGAGATCGTCCAACAGAATCCCGGCGAGCGGTTGGAGTATGTCCTGTCAGGCGAGTCCGGTCCGGACCACAATAAGACCTTTATCACCGAGGTACACCTCAATTCTAATGTTATCGGTGTGGGTCGCGGCCACAGCAAGAAGGAATCAGAGCAGCAGGCTGCCCGTGAGGCACTGAAGCTGATGGGCTATGAATCATTTTAAAGGGAGGTATCAGCGTTGGTTTTAAAAGCATTGGAATTACACGGATTTAAATCCTTCCCCGATAAAACCGTATTGTCGTTCAGCGACGGTATGACCGCTGTTGTCGGCCCTAACGGTAGCGGTAAGTCCAATATCAGCGACGCCATTAAGTGGGTGCTGGGTGAGCAATCCAGTAAATCTCTGCGTGGCTCCAAGATGGAGGATGTCATTTTTAACGGTACTGCCCAGCGTCGTCCTATGGGCTATGCAGAGGTATCGTTGGTTATTGATAATACGACCCGTATGTTGGAGATGGATGCAGACGAGGTGCGTGTTACCCGCCGCTGTTATCGCTCCGGCGGCAGTGAGTATCAGCTCAACGGTGCCACTGTGCGCCTTGAGGATATCCGTATGCTGTTTATGAATACCGGACTGGGCCGTGACGGTTATTCCATCATCGGCCAGGGCCGTATTGACGAGATCGTCACTTCCCGCGCCAACCATCGGCGTGAGATTTTTGACGAGGCAGCCGGTATTGCCAAGTATCGCTATAAAAAGGATAAGGCTGAAAACAGCCTGCGTAAGACGCAGGACAATCTGGACCGTCTGCACGATATTCTGCAGGAGCTGGAGGACCGCGTCGGTCCCCTGGAAAAGCAGGCTGAAAAGGCCAAGAAGTTCTTGGAATATGCCGGCGAAAAGAAAGAACTGGAGATCGGTCTTTGGTTACGCACGATGAACGATTCCCGAGGTGTTCTCCGTGATTTGGATGCCAAATTAGAGAATGCCCGTGTACAGTATGAGTCTGCAGGCAGTTCCATTGATGAATTTGCCGAAGAGGTGGAGCGCATCGCTCTGGAGGCACAGCAGATCGAGGTGCAGATGGACGAGATCCGCCGCGCCGCCTCTGCGTTGGAGGAGCAGGCCGCCGTGTGCGACAGCCAAGTGGCTGTTCTGCGTAACGATATTTTCCATAATAACGAGAATGTTCTGCGTATTGAGGGCGAAATCACCGCCGCAGATGAGGGTAATGCTCACATTGACGATGAAATTGCCGCCCGCTACGAGGATATTGAGGCCCGCCGTCAGTCTATCACTGAAGCAGAGCAACAGTGCTTGACTCTCACGGATGAGATGGAACAACTGGCTCGTAGCAGTGATGAAACCTCCGGACGCATTGAAGAACTGTCCGGCGAGGCATCCGACGTAGCCTTGGAATTGTCCGAGGTGCGCGTTTCTGCCGCCACCAATGAGTCCTCACTGCGGGAGATCACTCTGCGGCTGTCTCAGTTGACCGCCGCCGCCACCCTGCGTCAGCAGCAGGCCGAGGCCGCCGCGGCAGAGTTGAAAGACAGCGAGGATGCGTTTAAGATCTGCGCCGATAAGGTGGAGAGTTTGCAGAACGCACTGTCCGGTTACGAGTTTCGTTACCAAAATCGTGCCGCCAAGCTGACCTCTGCTAAGGAGGCATTGGATAAGCAGTCCCTGGACGTGGAGGAGAAACAGCGCCGCGTGCGTCTGTTGGAGGAGATGGAGCGCAATCTGGAGGGTTTCCAGAATTCGGTTCGCACTGTCATCAAACAGGCGGAGCGGGGCGCTCTGCAGGGCATTTTGGGCCCTGTCTCTCGCTTGATACAGGCGGATTCCTCCTGTGCTCTGGCGATTGAGACTGCCTTGGGTGCTGCCGCACAGAATTTGATCTGCGAGCGGGAAGAGGACGCCAAGAAGGGTATCCGCTATCTGAACGAAACCAAGGGAGGTCGTGCTACCTTCCTGCCGCTGACTTCGGTTAAGGGCAATGTTTTGTCGGATATTCCCGAGGATGACCCCGGTTTCGTGGGTCTGGCCAGCGACCTGGTCACTTACGATAAAAAATACGACGGCGTAGCAAAGTATTTGCTGGGTCGTACCATTGTGGCAGAGGATATGGACTATGCCGTATCTATGGCTCGTCGTCACGGCTATAAGTTCCGCATCGTCACCTTGGACGGTCAGGTTATCAATGCCGGCGGTTCGCTGACCGGTGGTTCCTCCGTCAAGGGAGCAGGTCTGCTGTCTCGCCGCACCGAGATCGAGCGGCTGAAGCAGGTGGCCGTGGATGAGATGAAGAAGTTGGAGACCGCCAAGGAGCAGTACCGTCGATTGCAGGAGGATGCCGCTTCGGTGGAGGCACAGGTTACCGGTGCCCGCGGCGAGTTGACCACCGCCCAGGAGGATAAGATCCGTCTGGAGGGCGAGGTGCGTCGTCTTCAGGAGCAGGCGGAGCAGAATGCCCTCGCCGCCAAGGAGGCCGCAGACGAGATTGTATCCCTCAACGAGCGCGCCGCTGCCTGCCAAAAGGCGATGGATGCCGCCGCCGCTGAGGTGGAGACCTTGACCGCTCGCCAGCAGGATATCGAAAACCGTTTGAGCGAGTTGACCGGTGGTCGTCAGCAGTTGTCCGAACAGCGTGAACAACTGTCCGAGCAGATCGCCCAGCAAAAACTGGCTGTGTTCAGTTTTGAGAAAGAGATCGAGGGCTTGGAGCAGGCTATTGTTGAGCTCCGCGCCCGTCAGGAGGACTCTACCGGCCATAAGGCTGTGTTGGCGCAACAGATCGAGGTTCTGCAGAAGCAGAATGAGGAGATCGAAGGCCGCATAACCGAGCAGGCGGGTCAGGCTCAGGCATTGCGTGACCAGGCCGCTGCCTCCGGCAATGAGATTGCCCGTCTGGTAGCCAAGCGCGCCGAGGGCGAGGCGCGGCAGACCCAGTTGCGTCTGCAATCCCGCGAAAAGACCGACGAGCGTGAGCGGATGGGTCAGGAAGTGGCCCGTTTGGAGGAGAAAACCAACGCTATTAAGCGTGAGGTGGATGACCTCTCCCGTCGTTTGTATGAGGAATATGAACTGACCCGTATGGAGGCTGAAGCGATTGCTAAGCCCATCGAGAACGCCGCTGAGGCCAACCGTCGCGTCACTGAATTGCGGAATAAGATCCGCGGTTTGGGCAGCGTGAACGTGGACGCCATTGAGGAGTTCAAGGAGGTCAATGAGCGCTATCAGTTCCTAAAGGTACAAATTGAGGACGTTGAGAAGACTAAGGATGAACTGCTCAAGCAGATTAACGATCTAACTGTACAAATGCGCGAGGTGTTTATTGAGCGGTTCAAGCAGATCAACTACCAGTACGGCATCGTGTTTGCAGAGCTGTTTGGCGGCGGTAAGGGTGAACTCCGCCTGAGCGATCCCGAGGACATCCTCGGCTCCGGCATTGATATGTTCATCCAGCCCCCCGGCAAGGTTATTTTGAATCTGGAGGCCCTGTCCGGTGGTGAAAAGGCTTTGGCCGCCACCGCGTTACTGTTCGCTATTCTTAAGGTTACGCCCTCGCCTTTCTGCGTACTGGACGAGGTTGAGGCCGCCCTGGACGACGTGAACGTGGACCGTTATGCCGCCTATCTGCGGCGTATGTGCGACCGCATCCAGTTTATCGCCATCACCCACCGTCGCGGCACGATGGAGGAGGCGGATACCTTATACGGCGTCACCATGCAGGAGCGCGGCGTATCTAAGTTGTTGGAGTTGCGCGCCAGCGAGGTGGAGCAGAAGCTGGGTCTGAAGCTGGAGTCGGATAACAAGAACTAAGGAGTATCATATGGGATTTTTTAGTAAAATCGGTCAGGGACTTAAGAAGACTCGTGATTCTCTGATGAATTCGGTGTCCTCGGTGCTGAAAGGGTTTACCCGCATCGACGACGAACTATTTGAAGAACTGGAAGAAATTCTGGTGATGGGCGACGTGGGCGCCAACACGGCGGCCCATATCTGCACGACTCTGCGTGAGCAGGTGAAGGAGCAGGGTATCACCGATCCCGCGGCGATCCGCATCCTGCTCAAGGGCATTGTAGCGGATATGCTGGAGGGTGGTCAGGAACTGACCCTTAATACTAAGCCGTCGGTGATTCTGGTGATCGGTGTTAACGGCGTGGGTAAGACCACCACTATCGGTAAGATGGCGGCTAATTTTAAGGCGCAAGGTAAAAAGGTGATCTTGGGTGCGGCGGACACTTTCCGCGCCGCGGCTATTGAGCAATTGGAGATCTGGGCGGACCGCGCCGGTGTGGACATCGTCAAGCACGGTCAGGGCGCTGATCCTGCTGCTGTAGTGTTTGATACCGTCTCTGCCGCTAAGGCGCGAGGCGCGGATATTGTCATTTGCGATACTGCAGGTCGTCTGCACAATAAGAAGAATCTGATGGATGAGTTGGCTAAGATTGGACGCATCATCGACCGTGAGTTGCCGGATGCCGACAAGGAGATTCTGTTGGTGGTGGATGCTACTACCGGTCAGAATGCAGTGAATCAGGCGCGGGAGTTTAAGTCCGCCGCCGGTATCACCGGTATCGTGCTGACCAAGTTGGATGGCACTGCCCGCGGCGGTGTAGTGCTGGCTATCCGCGAAGATCTGCAGGTGCCGGTGAAATTCATCGGCGTGGGCGAGGGCATTGACGATTTGCAACCTTTTGATCCTGCTCAATTTGCCGCGGGTTTGTTTGAGGAGGAAAATGTATGAAATACGTCATTGCCACCCACAACGCCCACAAATTGATTGAATTACAGCGCATATTGGAGCCTTTGGGCATCGAGGCGGTGACCGACCGCGACCTGGGGATGGAACTCCCCGAGGTTGAGGAAACCGGTACCACCTTTGCCGAGAACGCTTATCTTAAAGCGGCATCCGCTTGTCAAGAAACGGGACTGCCCGCCATTGCGGACGATTCCGGATTGGTGGTAGACGCTTTGGGTGGTCGCCCCGGTGTGTATTCCGCCCGCTATGGTGGAGAAGAGGCCACCGATGACGACCGCAACGTGTTGTTGTTGGGTGAGATGAAGGACGTGCCTAAAGGTCAGCGTTCCGCACGATTTGTATCGGCAGTTTGCTGTGTGTTCCCCAACGGGGATGTTCTGCGTGCGGAAGGTACCTTTGAGGGAGAAATTGCCTATGCCCCCGCAGGGGAGAATGGTTTTGGCTACGACCCCATCTTTTTGGTGGGGGACCGCACCTCTGCTGAGATGCTCCCTGCTGAGAAAGACGCGGTAAGCCACCGTGGCAACGCACTGAAACTATTTTCCAAGGATTTACAAAATTATTTAGCAAAGAATAGATGAGGTAACACTATGACCAGTAAACAGCGCGCGTATTTACGCGGATTAGCCAATACGTTAGAGCCCATCGTCCACGCGGGCAAGGGCGGCATCTCCGATGCCCTTATCAAGCAGGCGGACGATGCGCTGACTGCCCGTGAGATCATCAAGGGTAAGGTTCTGGAAACCGCTCCCGGCACTGCCCGCCAGCTGGCGGAGGAGATCGCCGCCGCGGTTAACGCACAGGTGGTACATGTTATCGGTCGTACCTTTGTGCTGTTCCGTCAGAAAGAGAAGGATTCTCAGATCAAACTGCCTCGGGCATAAGTTTTGTAAAAGTGTGCGAAAGGAGGGTGTGTATGAAGAAGATGGGTTTGTTCGGCGGGTCCTTTGACCCCATTCATCAGGGACATATCGATATGGCTCTGCGTCTAATCGATAGATTAGGTTTGGATGGCGTATTGCTGATGCCTACCTTTGTACCGCCCCATAAGATTCGCGCGTCTATGGCCGCTGCTGAGCATCGGTTGGCGATGTGCCGTTTGGCGACACGAAAGTACCCTCAGATACAGGTGTCAGATCTGGAATTACAGCGTCAGGGTGCCAGTTTCACGGTGGATACTCTGTCCACGCTGTGTGAACAACACCCCGATACCGAATGGTATTTGATAACAGGGGCGGATATGTTTACCACCCTGCGGACCTGGCATCGATTTGAGGATGTGGCCCGTATGGCAGTGCTGTGTACTGTCCCCCGTGAGGGTACGGATACCGCCTGTCTGCTGGAATATGCTACCGCATTAGAGAATGACGGCATTCGCTGTTACGTGGATGATCAGACGGTGTTGGAGGTGTCTTCCACCGAGATAAGGCGACGTATTATGGCAGGGGAGAGCACCGATGGTTTGTTGCCCCTGTCTGTGACGGAGTATATCCACAGTCACGGCCTGTATCAACGGGATGAAGGGATGCAGGTCCAATCCCGTGATGAGCAATTTATTGCCATCATTCGCTCTCGATTGAGCGATTACCGTTTTCGCCACTCCCTCTGTGTAGCGGAGGAGGCACGGCGACTGGCTGTGCGATACGGAGCCGATCCCGACAAAGCATACACTGCAGGTATCCTCCACGACATTATGAAAGATACCGCCACCACCGCACAGCAGAAAATCCTAGACGATTACGGCGTTGAATTGGATAACGTGGAGAAAAACAGCACCACCTTGTGGCATGCCCGTACGGGCGCGGTGTTCTTACGTCATATTCTCGGCATAGAGGACGAGGACATTTTGCATGCCGTGCGGTATCATACCACCGGACACGCCGGTATGTCCCTATTGGAAAAGGTGCTGTTTGTGGCGGATTTTACCTCCGCAGATCGAGATTATCCTGATGTGGACGTGATGCGCCGCCATGCGGATCAGTCACTGTCTGATGCTATGCTGTATGGTGTGGATTACACAATCCGTGAATTGATTGAACGAGGGAATCCTGTCCACCCTGATACGGTGGCTTTGTATAACGATATCGTCTTGTCTTTAAAGAATGGAGGGCAAACGAATGAGCAATAACGGACAAAAACAGGTCAGCTTAGCCGGTGCCGCCGGCAACCCTAAACAGAAGAAGAAAGCATTCCCTTGGAAGCCGACCGCAGTGGTTGCTGTCTTGGTGGCGATAGTCGTGGTCGTGGTTCTGCTTATAGGTCAATTGAGCGGACCAGAGGGACCAATGCTGAGCGCGCGGGAAATGGTTACCTATACCGTCACACCGGATAATATCAATAACAACGTATCCTATTACCTATTAGGCGTGACCGGAGATAAGATCACCGACCGCTTGGATATGGTGGCGGTTATGTGCTATAACCGCAAGAAGGATATGGTGTCTGTTTTGCAGATGCCGGTTTCTACCTATGTGAGCAAGGAAGCCGGCTACGCGGTGAACGCACTGGGCGACGTATGGGGTAATCCCCAGCCGGTGCCTTTCTGCTCGGCTCATCGTACGGAACTGACCGCTGACGCCATCGTTGATGGTACCCACAAGGATTGCGGTGCCAAGGTGGAATACCGCACCGGCTCCTCCACGGAAGATATGATTCGTGTTATCAACGAGCAGTATGGTCTGCCTATTGATAACTACTTGTTTATTCCCCGTGCCGGTTTGGTGCAATTGATCAACGCACTGGGCGGTGTGGATGTTAAGTTGGATAAAAAGCTCACCCTTTCCGGAACCACCTATGAAGCAGGTGTACAGACCCTCAATGGTCAGGCGGCGGTGACTTATGCGGTAGAGCATAACTATACCGGAACACCAGCCTCGGATCGTGAGCGGATGCTCCGTCAGCGTCAGGTGTTTACGGCACTGCTACAGCGTATCGGCGGTGGTAAGTTAGCTGATCTGTACAGTGTAGATAAGAACACCGGCTCCACTAAGGGTGCCATTGGTCAGTTAATGCTCAGTGCTAATCCTATTCGGTTTAACACCACCTCTTTCGGTAAGGAACGGTTGTTGAATATTTCCGAGGCGGCGGCTAATAAAATGAAGCTGTCGGAGGCTATGGCCCGTTTTCTATTCGAGCTGGGTCAGGTGCCGCTGAACCAGATCACCTGCAATATCCTGCCCGGTGAAAAGGCTACCAGTGGCTCCGCGGCGGTGTATTCTGTCAATCGAGTACAGACATTGGAGCTGCTGAACGCACAGATGAATCCCTATGGTCTGACCCTGGACGATACCACCGTTAAGGTGCCCCAACTGCTGAAGAAACAGGATGCCACCGATACGGTTACTGCCACATTGGATGGCTATGCACAGGAGCAGAAAGGTACGGTGACCACTACGACCAAGGCCACCGCCACCACGACCACGTTAGCAGGAATGGGGTGAGCGAATGACTATTGATACCATTTGGCAGAGTGCTGTTCATACCTTGGATAAGCACAAGGCGGAGAATATTCGGGTGCTGGGCGTTTCCCACATCACCTCCATCGCTGATTATTTCCTGCTGGCCAGCGGCGGCAGCGCCAATCAGGTGCGCAGCCTGTCCGACTACGTAGAAGAAGAACTAGCAAAGCAGGGAAAGCACCCCTTGCGTCACGAGGGATACCAAACCGGCGAGTGGATCACATTGGATTACGGCGACGTGCTGATCCACGTGTTCCGTCGAGAGACCCGTGACTTTTATGATTTGGAACGATTGTGGGTGGATGCCACAGACGTGGACATTACCCCCTATTTGATACAGCAGTAAGGAGAATCAGACTATGGCATACTATAATCCCGCAGAAATTGAAGCAAAATGGCAACAGTATTGGGAAGAAAAGGAAACCTTCCGCACCGACGTGTGGGATTTCTCCAAGCCTAAATACTATGTGCTGGATATGTTCCCGTACCCCTCCGGCGTAGGTCTGCACGCAGGTCACCCCGAGGGCTACACCGCCACCGATATTATGTCCCGTATGAAACGTATGCAGGGCTACAACGTCCTGCATCCTATGGGTTATGACTCCTTCGGTCTGCCCGCGGAGCAGTATGCGGTTTCTACCGGTAACCACCCCAACGGTTTTACTCAAGAGAACATCAAAACTTTCTCCAAGCAGTTGAAAGAATTGGGTTTTGACTACGACTGGTCCAAGATGACCGCCACCTCCGACCCCGAGTTTTATAAATGGACCCAGTGGATCTTCAAGAAGCTGTGGGAGGCAGGCTATGCCAAGCGCATTGAGATGCCTGTTAACTGGTGCGAGGAGCTGGGCACCGTGCTATCCAACGACGAGGTCATCGACGGCAAATCGGAGCGCGGCGGCTATCCCGTTGTGAAGAAGAATATGATGCAGTGGGTCATTGACCAGCCTGCCTTCGCCGAGAAACTGCTGGAGGGTCTGGAGGAGATCAACTGGCCCGAGTCCACCAAGGAAATTCAGCGCAACTGGATCGGTAAATCTACCGGTGTCGAGGTGGACTTTAAGCTGGTAGGCGGTGGTGAGTTCTCCATCTACACCACCTGCATTGAAACTATCTACGGTATCACCTTTATGGTGTTGGCTCCCGACGGAAAGATCACCGCATCCCTGCTGGATCGGGTGGAGAACCGTGAGGAAGTTCAGGCCTACATAAACGAGACCCTGAAGAAATCCGATATGGACCGCACTGATATGAATAAGGGTAAGTCCGGTTGCCCCTTGAAAGGGGTCTATGCCATCAACCCCGTCAACGGCAAGGAAGTGCCGGTGTTCATCGGTGATTTCGTGTTAGCTAGCTACGGCACCGGCGCGGTGATGGCGGTGCCCAGCCACGATCAGCGTGACTTTGAGTACGCCATTGCTCACGACATTCCCATGATCCAGGTCATTGAAGGCCGTGACGTGTCCGAATGTGCTTTTGAGAAGCAGGATTACCTCGGCAAGGGCTGTAAGCTGATGAATTCCGAGGAATTCACCGGTCTGACGGTGGAGGAGGCCAAGGAGGCCATCACCTGCAAACTGGAGAAGATGGGTATTGCCCGTCGCAAGAACAACTACCACTTCCGCGAGTGGATCTTTGCCCGTCAGCGTTACTGGGGTGAGCCGGTTCCCTGCGTGTACACCGAGGACGGGGAGACCGTATTCCTGCCCGACGAGGAACTGCCTTTGGTTCTGCCTGTTTTGGAGGACTATAAGGGCCGTGGCGGTCAGGCTCCGCTGGAGAATGCCGAGGAGTGGAAGCACTACGATAAGAATGGCCTGAAGGGTCTGCGCGAGACCTCCACTATGCCCGGTTCTGCCGGTTCTTCCTGGTACTTTATGCGCTATATTGATCCTCACAATGACAAGGCTTTTTGCGATCCCGAATTGCTCAAGCACTGGATGCCTGTTGACCTGTACGTGGGTGGTCCTGAGCACGCGGTGGGTCACCTGATGTACGCCCGCATCTGGAACCGTTTCCTGTACGACCAGGGCTTGTCCCCCGTGAAGGAGCCCTTTAAGAAACTGGTGCATCAGGGCATGATTCTGGGTGAGAACGGTATCAAGATGGGTAAGCGTTTCCCTGAGTTTGTGGTCAATCCCAGCGATATTGTGCGCGATTACGGTGCGGATACCCTGCGCCTGTACGAGATGTTTATGGGCCCCCTGGAGGTTTCCAAGCCTTGGTCTACCTCCGCTGTGGCGGGTGCCCGCAAATTTATCAACCGTGTTTGGAACTTCTTTACCGAGCCCGCTAACATTGTGGAGGAGGATGACGGTAAGCTGACCAAGATCTATCATCAGACGGTCAAGAAGGTCACCAATGACTTTGAAACCCTGGGATTTAACACCGCCATCGCACAGATGATGGTGTTCATCAACGAACTCTACAAGGTGGGCACCTGCCCTCGTGCGTATGCTGAAGGCTTCGTTAAGATGATTTCCTGTATCACCCCGCACGTAGGTGAGGAAATGTGGCAGCTGTTGGGTCACGAGGATACCATCGCCTTTGAGTCTTGGCCCACTTACGATGAGGCCAAGTGCGCCGAGCAGTCCTTTGAAATTGCTCTGCAGGTGAATGGCAAGATCCGCAGCCGCATTTCTGTGGCCGCGAACATTTCTGCCGCCGATGCACTGGCTGCTGCTAAAGCCGATGAAAAGGTGGCGCCCTTGCTGGAGGGTATGCAGATTATCAAGGAACTGTATGTACCCGGCAAGCTGGTGAATCTGGTGGTTAAGCCTCAATAACGGATTTTTGCCAAATATTTTACAAAAAATATAAAAATCCCTCTTGACTGTTACGCATTTTTATACTATAATAATCTCTGCATTATGCAAAATTACCCCTGCTATATAGCGGAGGGAGGGAAATAAAGAATGTCTGAAGTTCGTGTAAAAGAGAATGAGTCTCTGGACAGCGCTCTGCGCCGCTGGAAGAAGTCCTGCGCTCGTGCCGGTACCCTGGCCGAGGTGCGTAAGAGAGAGCACTATGAGAAACCTTCCGTGCGTCGTAAAAAGAAATCGGAAGCTGCGCGCAAGAGAAAATTCAAATAATGCGAGACAAAAGCGGGCAGTTCTCTGCCCGCTTTTTGTTCACCCGAAATGATTTGCCGCGAAAGGAGGCCGTGCCGATGTCCTTGTTTTATCCCACTTTATATCGTCGCCGCATTACCGATGTCACGGCAGAGGACCTGCACTGTTTGGGCGTTCGTGGGGTGTTGCTGGATGTGGATAATACCCTCACCACCCATGACGCGTCGGATTTGACAGAGGATGTCAATACGTGGCTTGCTATTATGAAAGAGCAGGGCTTTGCGTTGGTGATTGTATCCAATAATAGTCCTGAGCGTGTGGCTCCCTTTGCCGCAAAGATCGGTCTGCCGTATGCTGCCCACGCCCGTAAGCCGTTGACGACAGGGTATCGCGCGGCGTCGGCTGAAATAAACGTACCACTAAAAGAATGCGTTGCCATCGGTGACCAGATCTTCACCGACGTGATGGGCGCCAATTTGGCGGGGATTCCGTCGATTTTGTTGGAGCCTATCCAATCCGAAGTGGATCAGAAATTTATTGTGTTCAAGCGTAAGATTGAGCGTCCTATGCTCAATACCCGTAAGCAGATAGCGAGAAGGGAGAAGGATTATGGTATTTGATAAAGCTTTGTTCGGCCCTGCCGGTAACTGTGAGGCCTTTTATGCCTCCGGCAATAAGAATACGGTGCAGATTTTTCCGTGGCTACAGCAACAAGGGCTTACCGCCTATGAGTATCAATGTGGTCGCGGTGTGCGCTTGTCCGAAACAACGGCTGAGGCCATGCGGAAGCAGGCCCAGCAATGCGGTGTAACTATATCTCTGCATGCACCCTATTTTATTTCTTTGGCCTCGGCGGAGGAAGAAAAGCGGGAAAACAGTATCCGCTATATTATGGACAGCGCCCGTGCCGTGTCAATGTTAGGCGGAGACCGTATCGTGGTACATCCCGGTGGACTGGGCGGTCGCAGCCGCGAGGAGGCCACCGTACTGGCAACCGATACGCTCCTGCGTGCACAGGCGGCACTGGATGCCGAAGGCTTATCCCACGTGCATATTTGTCCTGAGGTGATGGGTAAAATCAACCAGCTGGGAACCTTAGAGGAGGTGCTGTCCTTCTGCCACGCTGAGAAACGGTTTATCCCTTGCGTGGATTTCGGACATCTTAACAGCCGTACATTTGGTGCCACCAACAGCCGCGAGGCGTTCAAGGCGGTGGTGGATGCCATCGGCGACGCGCTGGGGGAAGAACGGCGCCGTTCTTTTCACATCCACTTTTCTAAGATTGAATACACCGGCGGCGGGGAAAAAAAGCATCTTACCTTTGAGGACACACAGTTTGGACCCGACCCTGCTCCGCTGATGGAATTGTTGGCGCAAGAAGGGCTGTGTCCTACCGTCATCTGCGAGTCGGCAGGCACTCAGACGGCGGACGCGGCCACTATGAGCGCCCTTTATCACGCCGCGCGGGCATAAAAATGCGACTTTTTGGCTGAAAAACCCAATTTCTGCAAAATAGTGCTTGAAATTCATTAGAAAATAGGGTACAATATATCCTAGTCTGACAATATGGAGGAATGTATTTATGGTATCTGCAGGCGATTTTCGTAACGGTGTTACTTTTGAGGAAGACGGCAACGTATTGCAGGTTGTCGAGTTCCAGCACGTAAAACCCGGTAAGGGCGCGGCTTTTGTCCGTACCAAGACCAAGAATGTTATCACCGGTGCGGTTCTGGAAAAGAGCTACAACCCCACCGCTAAGTTCCCTACCGCTTATGTTGAGCGCAAGGAGATGGAGTATTCTTACGCAGACGGCGATCTGCACTATTTCATGGATCCCGAGACCTATGAGTTGGTGCCCATCAACGCCAACGATCTGCCCGACAACTTTAAGTTTGTCAAGGAGAATATGACCTGTACCGTGAAGTCCTATAAGGGCAAGGTTATCGGTGTTGAGCCCCCCAACTTTGTGGAGCTGACCATCACCCAGACCGATCCCGGCTTTAAGGGCAATACCGCCACTAACACCACCAAGCCCGCTACTCTGGAGACCGGCGCCGAGATTCGTGTGCCTCTGTTCATTGACGAGGGCGAGGTTGTTCGTGTGGACACCCGTACCGGCGAGTATATGGACCGCGCTTAATTACTGTACACCATAATAGGGAGGTAATTATTATGACCATCACTGAAAAGGTAGCCTATCTGAAAGGTTTGCTGGAGGGTAAGGGTGTTGACGATAAGGAGATGAACCTGATTGTCGAGATTCTGACCGATATGGCTAACAACCTGGCAGATCTGGAGGATTACACCGCTGAGCTGACCGAGCAGGTCGATGCGGTGGACGAGGACCTGAACACGCTGGAAGAGGATTTCTACGAGGCGTGGGACGAGGATGAGGATTGCGATTGCTGTGACTGTGATTGCTGTGATTGCGACGAAGAGTATTATGATGTGACCTGCCCCTCCTGCGGCGAGGATTTCGAGGTTGACGAGGATACTCTGCTGGACGGCGGCGTTGAGTGCCCCGCTTGCGGCGAGCACTTGGAGTTCGATTTCGACGAGGACGAAGAGATCGAGGACGCTGAATAATCCTAAGCTTTTAAAAACGGTGTGACCGCTGTAGCGGCCACACCGTTTTTGTATATTTGGGTAAAATCTACTTGCTTTTTAAAAAAACTGTGGTATACTATATATGAAAGTGTCCCATTTGGGACATTTGGAGGTGAAAGCATTTGGAGTATTCACACCTGTTTCTGTTGGAAGGATTGACCCCGGAGGAATTGGAGCATTGTCGGCAGATGGCTCAACCGCAGGAACTGGCCTTTGAGAAAGGTGAGATCATTTACGACGCGGACCACGTTCGCCGTGCCTTGGCACTGGTGATTGAGGGGCATCTTCGGGTGACCTTTGGCCGCGTGGTGATGAACGACCTGCATCCCGGTGACGTGTTTGGTGCGGCGGCACTGTTTGGTGCGCCGGAGCCATACCCGTCCATTGTATCAGCGGTGACGGCTTGTCGTGTGGTGTTGCTCTCGCAGGAAACGGTGTCCCGCTGGATGGCGGCTGTGCCGCGGGTAGGGGAGAACTATGTGCGGTTTTTGTCCGACCGTATCCGTTTTCTCAACCGTCGGTTATCTACCTTAACCGCGGGCCAGGCTGACGGACGTCTTTGGCGGTACTTGGTAGCTCATAAGAATGCGGATGGGGTGGTGACCATATCCGGCGGTATGTCTGCCTTAGCAGAGCGGTTGGATATGGGACGTTCCAGTCTATATCGTTCTATGGATGCTCTCACTGATGCCGGATATATCCGGCGCGAGGGCAAGAAAATTTATATTGTAAAAATGGAGGAGTAAATGATGAAAAAGTATGTTGCGTTGATTTCGGCTGTGCTGTTGTTGATGGCTATGCTGGCTGGCTGTAAAAATGTGGACGATTCGTCCACTTCTGACGATGCCACCAATAAAGCGGTGATTAATGTTACCGCCATTGCCGGTCCCACCGGCGTTGGTTTGGTCCAGTTGATGGAAAATCAGGCTGCCGGTAAGGCGGGTAACAACTACAGCTTTAACGTGGTGACCGCACCCGAGCAGGCCGTAGCCGCCATTTCCAACGGCTCTGCGGATATTGCCGCTGTGCCCACCAACCTGGCTTCTACCCTGTACAAAAAGACCGGGGGCAAGGTGCAGGTGCTGGCGCTGAATACCCTGGGTGTTCTGCATATTCTCACCAATGGTGAGGAGGTGGCTTCTGTGGCCGACTTAAAGGGTAAGACCATCTACACCTCCGGTCAGGGTGCCAACCCCGAGTATATTCTGCGATATGTTTTGCGCTTTAATGGCATTGATGCCGATAAGGATGTTAAACTGGAGTTTGTGGCGGATAACGATACCCTGGCTTCGTTGATCGCCAATGGCACTGCTAAGGTGGCGATGGTGCCGGAACCCAAGGCCTCTGCTGTTTTGATGCAGAATAAGGATGTCAAGCGTGCCTTGAATATGACTGAGGAGTGGGCTAAGGCTAACAAAAACGGTGTTCCTTTGACCATGGGCTGTGTGGTGGCTCGTAAGGAGTTTGTGGAGCAGAATCCTGAGGCTGTGCGGATGTTCCTGAATGAGTATCGTGCATCTATTTCCAATGTGCTGGCAGACGTGGAGAAGGCTGCTGCTCTGTGCGAAACCTACAAAATCATTCCCAAGGCCGCTATTGCTAAGAATGCCATTCCCAACTGCGGTTTGACCTATGTCGAGGGTGTTCAGATGAAGAATGAACTGTCCGGTTATTTGGAGATTCTCTTTGGTTACAACCCTGCCGCTATTGGTGATGCTATGCCGGCAGATGACTTCTACTATGTGCAGTAATTTTAAAAAGATTTTTATCGGTTTGATGGCGGCGGTGTTTTGGTTAGCTGTATGGACTATTGGTGCTTTTGTGGCTAACCAAAACCTGCTGATGCCGTTACCGTACCCCTGGGATGTGGCTGTTTCTTTGTGGGAGTTGCTGGGTTATGGTGCTTTTTGGGCGGATGTGGGGATGTCCCTGCTTCGCATTGTCACCGGCTTCTCCTTGGCAGTGTTGGTGGGGGTGCTCCTTGCGGTGCTGACCACTCGTTTTCGACTACTCAATACTTTGTTTTCGCCGATTTTGTCGGTGATTCGCGCAGTGCCGGTGGCTTCCTTTATCTTTTTGGCCTTTCTGTGGATTTCTGCCGACAATATGCCTACCTTTATCGCTTTCTTGATGGTGGTGCCGTTGGTGTGGGAGAATGTCCGTCAGGGTGTTGTTGCCACCGACCATCGCCTTTTGGAGATGGCACAGGTGTTTCGCCTTAGCTGCAGTAGCCGTTTCCATCGAATCTGGTTGCCGTCGGTGGGTCCCTATTTACAGGCGGCCCTGTCTACTGGTTTTGGTTTTGCTTGGAAATCCGGCGTGGCCGCCGAGATTATTTGCACCACGGGTCGTTCCATTGGTGCGCAGATTGCTGCTTCTAAGAGCACGCTCAATTACGCTGAGGTATTTGCCTGTACTGTAGTGGTAGTGGTGCTCAGTGTCACGCTGGAATGGTTAGTGCACCGCGTTTTCCGAGAAAGGAGGATGGTTGCGTGAGCATTCGTTTAGAGCGTGTATCCTTCTCTTATGGGGACACTGTAGTCTTACAAGATGTGACATGGCAGTTGCCGAGTTGTGGTGTTGTGTGCCTTTGGGGTCCATCGGGATGTGGAAAAACTACCTTGCTCCGCTTGCTGGCAGGGCTTGAAAAAGCCCAAGAAGGAACGGTTGATGGAGTTTTCCGTGTGGCAATGGCATTTCAAGAGGATCGGTTGCTCCCGTGGCTGACTGCTTTGCAGAACGTGACGATTATCGGTGCCGATGAGTTTGTGGCACATGAGTTTTTGCAGGATTTAGGACTAACTGCAGAGGAGATGCAGTCGGTGCCCACACATCTTTCCGGTGGTCAACAGCGGCGCGTGGCATTGGCGCGTGCCTTGGCGGCAGACAGCGATTTGCTTTTGTTGGACGAGCCTTTCAATGGCTTGGATGAGGACACGTGGCAGAGCGTGGTTCCGCTGATAGCGGCGTATGCGGAGCATAAGCCGGTGGTGTTGGTTACCCATATCCGGGAACAGGCCGAGGCACTGAATGCCGCGTTGCTGCCGTTGAAAGGTGTTCCGCTGTGTGGCGAGTTAAAGACGGAGAATTTATAAGAAAATCCATCTTAACTATTGACAAAGCGGCACAAATAGGATAAACTAATCAATGCTCCCGGTGCGCTGGTCGCACCGGGAACTGTTTGGGGGCGTAGCTCAGCTGGGAGAGCGTACGGTTCGCATCCGTAAGGTCGAGAGTTCGATCCTCTTCGTCTCCACCAAAAAAACACAGGGACACCCATCGGGTGTCCCTGTGTTTTTTCGTAGTAGCGCACGGATCACACTCTCGAAAAGGCGATAGCCTTTTCACAGGTTTTGCGCTTGAAGAAACTGCGACAAGTAAGTACTCGGCGCAAAACCAGAGTTCGATCCTCTTCGTATTGCTGAAACTGAATGATATTCTCACTTTTTCTTATGTACCACCCGGCGTAGCCGGGCGGCTTTGGTCCCGTTAATCAGCGGTATTCGCCAGACAACGGACGAGGCAGGCGGTGGCGGTGACGATCAGCGACAGGAATAGTACCAGTAGCCCTACCAGGATGGCGCCGACAATGCTGGTGGCGGCAAAGGGGATCGCCAGCAGGATGACCGATACAAGCGCGGCACCCAAGATACCGATCAATACAGCGGTCAGAGCATTGCCACCGCACCCACAGGCGGATACCCGCAGACCACGGCCGACACCGATCAACAGCACTGCCAGATAGCCGATGGCGATGCCAAAGGCCACCCACAGGAATGCCGGAGCGACAGTAATGACGGCGGTGATGTTCAGCAACGCGGCGATAACACCGAGGATCACGCTGACGACGGCGGCCAACCCCACACAATCCCGTCTGCCCTCGCAACAGAAGATAGCCATAGTTTTCACCTCCTCATTCCATCTTATGACGGAGGCGAAGGACGAGTGAATAAAAAGATGGACAAGCAAAAAAACAGTCACCACGGGTGTGGTGACTGTTTTTGGAGCTGGTTGACGGACTTGAACCCCCGACCTGCTGATTACAAATCAGCTGCTCTACCAACTGAGCTAAACCAGCATATAATCAACGTCACCAATTATAGCAATACTTTTTCTATTTGTCAAGACACACACCGCACAGAAATTGACATAGAGAAAGATATGTGCTATACTACCCTCACAAGAGAATAAACGCAGATCATACGGTTATTACCGTTTATCGGACGCGGGGCATCGACCCCGCTGTTAGATGATAAGGGAATCGCGGTGAAAGTCCGCGGCAACAGCCATTACCGTAACTCCCACACATATGTGACGGGTCAAGTCGGAATGCTTATCGGTCTGCGCCTTGCAAAAGTCTCTCGGGCAGATGGGGGAGATGTGGCATCGCGGATACGGCAGATGTCCGCCTATTTCACAGCACCCCGGGGAGGGTGCTTTTGTTTTATCCTTTTGTATCAAATTTGAAAGGATGAAAACCAATGAAAAAAATCGTAAGTTCTGTTTCTGTCGTCGCCTTGTTACTGCTGTGCCTACTGTCCGTAGGCTGTCAGGCGGAGCCTGCCGTCACCGGTATCTGGGCGGATGCCACCTATACTGAGGATACCACTCTGGGTGAGGGCGCTACCGCGTTGACTGTGGTGGTGTCTGCTGAGGATAAGCAGATCACCCTCACCATCAACACCGATAAGACCACTGTGGGCGCCGCCCTGTCGGAGGTTGGCTTGATTAAAGGCGCCGATGGTATGTACACTGTGGTCAATGGTATGACGGCTGACTACAACGTAGACCAGACCTACTGGGCCTTCTACGAGAACGATGCCTATGCGATGACCGGTATGGATGATACCGCTATCGTCGCCGGCGTGACCTATAAGCTGGTGCGTTCCAAGTGAGTACCCGCAACAGCCGTCTGACCGTTTTTGAATTGGTGTTGTTGCCCATCTTTGGTGTACTGATGTATGTTTCCAAGCTATTGATGGAGTTTCTGCCGAACATCCATCTGCTGGGTATGTTCATCACGGTGTTTACGCTGGTGTATCGGTGGAAGGCATTGATTCCTATATACGTCTACGTGTTCCTGCTGCTCTTTATCAGTGGTTTTTCGCCGTGGTGGGTACCTAATGTGTACACCTGGACGGTGCTGTGGGGGATAGTGATGCTGTTACCCCGCCGTATGCCTCGTAAGTGGCAGGCGGTGGTGTACCCCGTCGTGTGCGCTCTTCACGGTTTCGCTTACGGCACCATCTACGCTCCTGGTCAGGCTTTACTGTACGGCTTGGATTGGCGGGGTATGGTGGCGTGGATCGTATCGGGCTTGCCCTTTGATGTCATCCACGGTGTGGGTAATCTGCTGACCGGTTTGCTGATCCTGCCGCTGGTGTCTCTTTTGGAGCGATTACACAAATCGGTACAAAGATTGTAATTTTCAGAAAACGGCGGAGATTTCTCCGCCGTTTTCCCTTGTATGTGGGTGGAAAATGTGATATACTGACGCAAGAATAACAAGGAGGCACATATATGTTAGATGTAAAAGCGGCAATTTTTGATATGGACGGTACCTTGGTGGACTCCTTGATGTTGTGGGATATCCTCAGCGAGGCGATGGCGGCAGCTTACCCCGATAAGGTGGGGACGATCATCAGCGAGGAGGATAATAAGGCCATTCGCGTTCTGCCTTTGCGGGATGGTATGCAACTGCTCCACGATCATTACGGCATCGCCGACAGCGGAGAGGAGCTGTTTCGGTTGGCTACTGATACCTTTGCGGATTTCTACGCCAACCGCGTGCAGTTGAAACTCGGTGTCCGTGAGTTCCTTGACCACTTGCAGGCGCGGGGGGTCAAGATGTGCATTGCCTCCGCTACCAACCCTGATTTGGTGGAGTCGGCTATGGACCATTGCGGCATCCGCCATTACTTTGAAACCGTGTTCTCCTGCGGCGTGTTGGGAAAGGGCAAGGATACCCCCGACATTTATTTGATGGCGATGGCGCATTTGGGGGAGGACATTGCCCACACCTGGGTATTTGAGGATGCTTTTGTAGCCATACAGACTGCCACCGGCATCGGTATGCAGACGGTGGGCATCTATGATAAGTATAACCCCTATCAAGATAAGATCAAAGCCATGGCTACTCACTATATTGAGCCGGGTGAAACCCTAATGAAGTTGGTGTGATCATGACCGAAAAACTGTATGAATTCGACAGCTATATCAAAACTTTCACCGCTACGGTGTTAGAGTGCCGTTCTTACGGAGATAGCTACGCTGTGCGGTTGGACCGCACTGCCTTTTTTCCCGAAGGGGGCGGTCAGGCGGCAGATTCCGGTACCTTAGGCGGCGTTATCGTCGCCGACGTGCAGATTGCCGAGGGTGATATTTGGCATTACACCACCGCGCCGCTGACAGTAGGGGAGATGGTGGAGGGTGTGCTGGACTGGGATACCCGTTTTGCCCGTATGCAGCACCATTCCGCCGAGCATATCGTGTGCAGTATTGCGCATCGTTGGCACGGGCTTTCCAACGTGGGTTTCCACTTGGGCAGTGAAGACGTGACCTTGGACCTCAGCGGTGAGCTGACCCGTGAGCAGATCAATGCCATCGAGGATGAGGCCAATCGGGTGGTGTGGCGCAACGTAGCGATCACCACTTCCATCCCCTCTGCCGAAGAACTGGCAACGCTGACCTATCGTAGTAAGAAGGAACTGGATGGGGATGTGCGATTGGTGACCATTGAGGGTGTAGATTGCTGTGCTTGTTGTGCGCCCCACGTGTCACATACGGGTGAGATCGGTATCATTAAACTATTAGATTTTATCCGTTATAAGGGCGGTGTCCGTATTCATTTGCTGTGTGGTCAGGCGGCTCTGGAGGACTATCGTGGGCGATACACCCAAAGTGCGGAAATAGCCGCTAAACTATCCGTAAAGCAGAATGACTTAACACCTGCTGTGGACCGCTTGATTGCAGAGAAAGATCGATATAAACAGGCTCTGCGAGAGGCTAACCGTCGGTTGGCAGACAGTATGGTAGCGGCGGTGGCATCCACCGATACCCCTGTGTATTTTATCGGCTCGGATTGGGACACCGACACTCTACGGCGGATGGTCAACGGTCTGACCGCTCGTTGCAGTGGCTTGTGTGCTGTGTATAGCGGTGTGGATGGCGCTTATACCTATGTAATGGGCGGCACCGACACGCTGAAAACAGCGGCGGCGGAGATGAATGCCGTCCTCTGCGGTCGCGGCGGCGGAGACGACCGTCAGGTGCAGGGGAGAGTGCAGGCCACAGCGGCGGAGATCGTCGCCTATTGGCGAAGTAAGGGTGCCGCCCAATAACTGTAAAATAAGTGGTTGCAAAACCGAATACGGTGTGCTATACTATCTACGATATTTTATAAGATAAGGGGATTTTCCAATGTCCGGACATTCTAAATGGAACAACATTAAGCGTAAAAAGGAGAAAACCGACGGCCAGAAGGCTAAGATCTTCACCAAAATGGGTCGTGAGATCTCTGTGGCGGTGAAAGAGGGCGGCAGTGCTGACCCCAGTGTTAACTCCAAACTGAAGGACGCTATTGCCAAGGCGAAGGCCAACAACGTGCCCAATGATAATATTGACCGTATTCTGAAAAAGGCGGCCAGCGACGCCTCCGGTGAGAACTACGAGGCTCTGCAGTACGAGGGCTACGGCCCCTGCGGCATCGCCGTTATCGTTGAGACCTTGACTGACAACCGTAACCGTACCGCGGCGGACCTCCGTCATTACTTTGATAAGTGCGGCGGTAACTTGGGTCAGACCGGTTGTGTGTCCTTTATGTTTAATAAGAAGGGCAAACTGATCATCGAGGCCGAGGGTCTGGATGAGGATAAGGTGATGGAGGATGCTTTGGAGGCGGGAGCCACCGACTTTGAGGCGGACGAGGATGTGTTTGACATCTCCACCGAGCCGGAGGATTTCTCTGCAGTTCGCGAGGAACTGGAAGGCAAAGGCTATACCTTCCTGACCGCTGAGGTGCAGATGGTGCCGGATGTACTGAGCACCATTGACGACCCCGATGCCATTAAGAATATGGATAAGCTGCTGGATATGCTGGAGGACAACGACGACGTCCAGGATGTGTGGCACAACTGGGATCGTCCCGACGAGGATTGATAAAAAAGGGGCAAATGCGCGCGCATTTGCTCCTTTTTTAATTTGGCTATTGACAAACGGAAAAAAGTGTATTACTGTATTAGTGTAATAGTACGCAAAAAGGAGGAGATATGATGGGATGGCAACTGAACAAAAATCGCCCTGTGTGCCCGCAGATTTGTGAATTGATATGCGTAGACATCGTTAACGGCGTGTTCCCGCCGGACGGACGATTACCGTCAGTGCGGGATGTGGCTGTGATGGTGGGGGTTAACCCCAACACGGTGCAGAAGGCGATGGAAACCTTAGAAAGCGACGGTCTCCTGTACTCCGTGCGGGGCAGTGGCTGGTACGTACAGCAGAACATCTCCCGTGCGCAGGAGGTGCTGCATCGCATCCGCTGTGAGAAAACTGCCGCCTATTTTGAGGTGATGCGTACACTGGGTATGTCAACGGAAAATATTAAAGATTTTGTAAAGGAGTGGGAGAATGAGTGAGTTATTACGGTGCGATCGGGTCACCAAGACTTTTGGAACGACGACCGCTTTAAATAATGTGTCGTTCACGCTGGACAGCGGTAAGATTGTAGGTTTGTTAGGCCCCAACGGATCGGGTAAGACCACGTTGATCAAGCTGATCAACGGGCTTTTGACACCTAATACTGGTAATATCCTTATTGAGGGCGAGTTGCCCGGCCCCTCCACGAAGGCTAAGGTGGCGTACCTGCCGGACAATATCTATTTGAATTCCTGGATGACGGTTAAGCAGATCGTGGAATATTTTGACGACTTCTACGAGGACTTTTTGCCGGAGCGTGCTTATGAGATGCTGTCGCGGCTGGATATTTCTCCCGACCGCCGTCTGAAGACGTTGTCGAAGGGCAATAAGGAGAAGGTGTGCCTGATTCTTGTGATGAGCCGTCAGGCTAAACTGTACGTGTTGGATGAGCCGATCGCCGGCGTGGACCCTGCGGCGCGGGATTACGTCATATCCACCATCATCAACAACTATAATCCCGAGGCTACGGTGATGATCTCCACCCATTTGATTGCCGATATTGAGCAGATTCTGGACGAGGTGCTGTTCATCCGCAACGGAGATCTGGTTCTGCAAAAAACGGTGGATGAGATTCGCGAAGAAAACGGGATGAGTGTAGACGGATTGTTCCGGGAGGTGTTCCGATGGTAAAGAAGTTATTCAAGCACGAGTTTTCCTCCTATTGGCGGGTGCTGATTCCCGTGTGGATCGCACTGATGGGGGTGGCGGTTCTGGGCCGCTTGGTACAGTTTTTAGAGAGCGACAGTACCATTTACAGCATTGTCAGCGGTTCCTCCATCTTGTTCTACGTCATTGGCATTATGGCGGCGTTGGCGTTCCCCTTCGTTTACTCTGTCATCCGTTTTTACCGCAACCTGTTTACGGGGGAGGGCTATCTGACCTTCACATTACCGGTCAAGCCTGCCCAGCATATCTGGGTTAAGGTGCTCACTGCGGTATCTTTGCAGTTGGCCAGTCTGCTGGTGGTGGCGGCTTCCGCCGCTGTGATGACCGCGGGTGAACTGCTGGTGGAACTGTGGAAGGCAGCGGCGTACCTGCTGGATAAGGTGCACGATGTTTTGGGCGCTCATTTGGGCTGGTTCATACTGGAGTTGGTGTTGCTGGCGTTGGTGGCTATGCTGTATATGTCCATCTTCTATGATACCTGCATTACCATCGGTCAGTTGTTCCGCAAAAACCGTGTACTGGCCGCTGTGGGCGTGTACTTTGGCTTCTATGTGGTGAGCCAGATTATCGGTACCGGTGCCGTCATTGTGGCTGCCTTTATTAACTGGGAGTCCTTGGTTATGTTCATTACAGAAAATGTATATCTGTGCGCACATCTGGGTGCGTGGTTGTTAATTGTGTTTACGGCGGTTATAGCCCTCATTTTCTATGCGGTTACCCACCGTATTATCTGTAAGCGACTGAATCTGGAATAAGCAGGAGGGCGCTATGAAGAAATTAAAACGATGTGTAGCGGTTCTCGCGGCTGCAATGTTGTGTCTGTCCCTGTGCGGGTGTGCGGAACTGGATCGGATGCAGGCTGCCCACGGTGTTTGGGTGGATGATAAGACCATTGCGTGGAATGGCTATACCTACACCCTGCTGGAGGGGTATTGGACCGACCTCAACACCAATTATTCCGATTCGGTGTACGTCACCCAATCGGACGTACCGGTGTTGTTAAGTGAGCTTGTCGGTGAGGATTTTACCGTTAACCATAACGGCACCCTCCTGTCCGGTTATTTTGAAGATAAGTTATTGGGTGAGAGCGGAGAGAGAGTCTATTGCCGCAGCGATCTTCTGGAGTGGTTGGAGGATGCCTTTATCAACGGCTATGAGCTGGAATCCTATCAATTCGATTATTTTGATGAATCTGTGTATGAAAATCGGGTGTATACCCTTTCCGCGGAGCAGATGCAGGCGGTTGATACGGTTCTGACAACGGTAGATTCTATTGCGGTGCCTGATTATTATCCCTCGGATGAGGGAGTTTCTCTGTATGGTTACAGCACCTATGGCTTATTTATGGAAGACATCGGCTGGATCGATTGCGTTGACGGAAACTATTACATTTTCCGTGAGAACGAGCACGATGGCTATGGATGGAACACGGATTGTTACATTGTGCCGGATGACCTGTACGATGTGTTTGACAGCATCATGAAGGCTAAAGAGCAGGATAACCCTGCGGCGGGCAACAGCCCCACGGTGTTTCCGCCGTCGGTATTTACTTGATACCACGCGAAAGGAGGCGTGTCGATGAAACGATATACGCGTTGGGTGGCCCTCGTCGCCGTGGTGGCGGTGTGCCTTTCTCTGTGCGGTTGTGCTCGCTTGGACGAGATGCAGGCAAAGCACGCCGTGTGGCTGAAGGACGGCTCCATTCTGTGGAGTGGCGTGAAATATAAGCCGATAGAGATGGATTTCAGCGTGGATGTCAATCTACGGCGGTTTGAAGACCGCGTTACGGTGACCGCTGCGGACGTACCTGTACTGCTCAGCGAGGAATATGGGCGCACACTGGATGCGGATGTGGAGAGCGGATTCATTTACGGATACGCTCCACCTCTGGGTCACAACTATTTGTTCTGCCGTGCCGATATGTATGATGAGGTATCGGAGAAAGTAGGGGATAGCTTTAAATTCGCCGGTTACTGCTACGATTACTATACGTATGAATCATACGACAGAAAAAATGGTTTCAGTACAGAGGAAAAAACCTATTACCTAAATGTTGCACAGGAGTATGATATTTCCTACGTCGTGGATACGGCAATGTATTATTTTGAATATGACGATTTTAAATCGGATTATGAGGTTATGCTATATAGTCACGATGAACTGGATCTGTACCGCAATTTTGAGATGCGCTTGGCGTACAGCGAGGGCAGTTACTATGTGATAAGGGACGGCCTCGTCTATTTGGTGAAAGCGGAATATGAGCCGATTATGCGGGAAATTCTGCAGCCAGGCTATAGTGCATACTATCAGCAGCAGAAAGAATGGTATGAATAACCTGTAACTCCTACGGAGGAGGAAGACAGTTGTCTTCTTCCTCCGTTACTTTTTGTAAAAATGTTGGATTTTTTGTGGTTTGTCCTTGTAATTTGACACAAGATATGGTATAGTAAATTTGTATAACTGTGGGTTAATCTACTATTTAGGAGATTTGATTATGGATCAAGAGCAGAAACGCTATGAAGATTATATTGCGGGACGTAACGCCGTTACTGAGGCGCTGAAATCCGGCCGCCCGCTGGACAGTGTGCTGGTGGCCCGTGGCGACCGTCAAGGCAGTATCGGTCCGATTATTGCTAAGTGCCGTCAGTTGAACATACCTGTCAAAGAGGTTGACAGCCGTAAACTGGAAGCAATGGCTCAAAATCACCAAGGCGTTATTGCCGTTGCGGCGTGTAAGGAATACGCCTCGGTGGAGGATCTGTTTGCTTTGGCCGCCGAGAGAGGCGAATCTCCCTTTATCATTGTGTGTGACGAACTGGAGGACCCTCATAATCTCGGTGCTATCCTCCGCACTGCGGAGGCGGCGGGCGCCCACGGCGTTATTGTGCCGCGGCGTCGTGCGGCAGGCTTGACCTCTACGGTGTATAAGGCTTCTGCCGGTGCGGTAGAGTACGTACCTGTGGCCCGTGTGGCCAACATCACCGAGACCCTGAAGGACCTCAAAAAACAGGGCGTTTGGGTATATGGCTTAGATATGGACGGCGAAAACTGGTGCCAGACTGACCTGACCGGTGCAGTGGCACTGGTGGTTGGTTCTGAGGGCCGTGGCATCAGCCGTTTGGTTAAGGAGCAGTGCGATTTTATTCTGTCTATGCCTATGGCCGGGCGGATCAACTCGCTGAATGCGTCGGTGGCTTGCGGCATTGTGTTGTACGAGGCTGCCCGTCAACGTCAGGGCATCAAGGCGATTCAGAAATAATTACGATTTTACATAAGGGGTGTAAACCTATGTATAACGGACAGGAAAAAGAAAAAGTCAATGTAGACGAATTGGTGGATTTTTTGATCAAGCGTCGCGAGGGCGTGTCGGTTGAATCTCCGAAGTCTGAGGAGGTCTCCCAAGCGGAGTCTATTTCCGAAACAGCGATTGCCCCCGAACCGGAAGCCGTGGGGAAGCCAGAGGTTGTCATCGAGCCGGAGGTTGTTCCTGAGCCTGAAATTGCTCCCGTGCCTGAGGAAACCTATGACCCCCCCAAGACCAAGAAAAAGCGTTTTTCTCTCTTTAAACGGCAAGATGCCGAGGAGGATGATGAGGAGAACTGGGCTGACTGGGGATTGAAACCGTTGGGGCAGACCCAGGAGGAAGAAACAGTAGTGGAGGAGGAGACTGTTCCTGTGGTACAGGAGCCTGCCATTCCTCAGCCGCTGGATATGGATGAACTCCCCGCTGTCAAAGCAGTAGCCGAAACCATCACGATGCAGGTCGTGCTTCCGTCGGGCGAGGCGGTGCCGAAGGTGGATTCTGCCACCCGTGTTGTGTCGATAGGGGATAAGGCTGAGGAGTCTCCTGCGGCGGTTTTGCCCGAGACGGAAGATGATGATCAGCTGCCTGACCAGTTATCGTTGGAAGAAATGGTGCGGGTGGAGGATATTGAGCCTACAGAGGGTGAGGAGACAGAGGTTGCAGACGAGGATCCTCAAACTCGCCTGCAACGCTCCCGCGAAGAGAAAGTACGAGAGTTCGTGCTGGGCGGCGGTGAAGAGGAACCCAATGAGCCGGAAGAAGAGGTCGTTGAGGAGGAAGATGAAGAAGAGCCCGAACTGGAGGATTTTACCGGTTATCAAGATACCAAAGCGGTGGCGGTGGAATTGCAGTATCGGCAACGCTCGGCTTTTATGACACTGCTGTTTACCGGCCTCTTGGAGCTGGCTCTGTTGTTGCTTACCTTGCTCACTGTTCTGGCGGGAGAATCTCCCATCACCGCGATAGGTTATCTAACCACCCATGCGTTTGCTTTGGCTTTGATGATGGGTATCAACTATGCAGCGATGGGCCGCGGCCTGTCGGGACTGTTTATGCTCCGCGCCAATGGGGATACCGCCCCTGCGTTGACATCCTCGGCGGCGTTTTTGAGTGTGATTCTGCATTTTTTGGATATCACAGCGCCGCTACCGTATTGGACGCCTTTGGCGGGTCTGTTACTGGTGTGCTGTGCCGCCGGTTATTATGCCCGTGCCGTAGGTGTACGCCGTAATTTCAGTTTTGTTTCCTATCCCGGCGAAAAGTATGCCGCCACGCTGATTGAAGAAGAAAATGCGGTGCGGGAGATCGGTCGCCGTGCCTCGGGCGCTGCCGACGGAGAAGTGGCGGTGGGATATTTCCATCGCACCGGTTTTCTGTCTAATTATCTAAGCAATGCGTACGAGAACCACCGTGGCGATGATTGGAGTCGCTGGATGGTCCCTGTGGCATTGGTACTGTCTGTCGGTCTGTCCTTTGTCGCTACGTTAGGCGAGGGTAGCCACGGTTTCTGGGATTGGCTGTCTGTGTTTGTGGGAATGCTGTGCATCTCGTTGCCAGTAACCCATTTGACGGTGCAATTCCCCTTGAATCAATGCAGCCGCGTAATGTTGTCCCGCGGCGGATTCTTGGTAGGATGGAAGGCCGTACGCCAGTTTGGCGAGTTGGATGCCCTTGTGGTGGATATGGAGGATCTGTATCCCGATGAGAGCATGCTGCTTCACGGTATTAAGACCTTCTCCGGCACACATATTGATGATGCCATATTGACTGCGGCATCCTTGGTGGTGCGCTCCGGAGGCCCTCTGTCTAAAATTTTTCGTCGCATCATTGAAGATAAAGTGGAATTGTTGCACGATGTAGACAGTCTGGTGTATGAACAGGGTATGGGTGTATCCGGTTGGGTGGATGGTCGTCGCGTGTTCGTAGGTAATCGCCGCCTGCTACAAAATCATGGTGTAGATGTGCCATCCTTGGATTATGAGGCCCGATACGCTAAGGACGGTCGCCGTCTGGTTTATCTGTCGGTTGCGGGACAGCTGTCGGCGATGTATGTGGTATCCTATTTGGCCGATCCCGAGATTCAAGATGCACTGCGGGATCTGTGCCGTTCCCACATTACCTTGTTGGTGCGTTCCTGCGACCCCAACATTACCACTGCCGATTTGTGCGCGGATTTTGAATTGGACGAGTATTATGTGGACGTATTGCCTGCCGCTGCCGGTCGTGCCTATATGAAGTTGACGGAGCGTGCCAGTGATGCTATGCCTGCCGTGATGGCCTCCAACGGTCATATTTTAGGTACGGCCTGGGCACTCTCCGTGTGTCGAAGTCTGCAGAGGAAGAGCCTGTTAGCATTGTCGGTACAGGCCGTAGCCGCCGCAGTAGGTCTGCTGCTATGCTTGATGTGGGCGTTGCAGGGTACGTTGTCGGTGTTCCAACCATTGTTGTTTATGCTGGCCACTTTCTTGCTTACCTGGATCGTCCCGCTGTTAAAGCGAACATAACGATGAAAACCCCCGATTCTGACGAATCGGGGGTTTACTTATGTCAGTATCAAGACCTTGTTTCCGTTGAGATAGTTGTCTATCTGTTCCACAAAATGGGTTACGTTGCGCCAGCGGGTGGTAAACACTTCGCCCTCGGTGGTCTCTACGGCACACAGTGTGCCGGAGAGCGGATAGTAGGTGGCACCCAGGTAATGCGTTCCGTCAGTGGTATAGATGTTCACTTTGAGAACAGGGATCTTATCATAGGATTCGGAAGGTGTGCCGTACCGCTCCAGTCCCATCAACAGTTGATACAGTTCGCGGAAATCTTCGGTGGGATAAGTTTTGCCGTTTTCGGTCACAACCATCGATTCGTCATTATCTTCTTTTTCGGGATAATGGGTCAGGTTGAAATCGTGTCTTTGGCCATTGGTTGTAATAGAGATGCGTCCCAACTGTGTGATGTTCTTCAGGAACAACAGCTGATTGACCGAGTTGTGATAGGTGCGGTCAGCGATGGCGGATAGGGCACTGTTTTCAACCAAGAAAATAGCATCAATACCCTCCATCATTACAACATAGTTACTGCTACTGTCCATACTGCCCACCGTAAGAGTGGTGGTGTAGCTGTTGTAATATATTTTCTTTTCCGCTTCATTGGAATGGTTGATGGCACTGTTTGCGGAAGAGGAATCGGTCTCTTCAGGAGACTCGACGGCCATGGTGATATTCATAACTACCATAGGGTCGTCAAAACCCAGTTTCTTCTTCTGCTCGGCGGTAGGATGCAGATACAGTGCTTGTGTGGCGGTCAGCGATTTGAAATTGCTCAGCAGACCCATAACGCTGTCGTTGGTGCCACGGGTAAAGGGTTGAGAGATGATATAGGTGAACAGCGACATTTCCTCACTGTCGGTGTAATAGGAGCGGCGAATTTTTAGGGGAGTGGTATGGTTTTTACCGCTGTAACTGATTTCCTTTAACACGGCGGTGCCGTCGGCATCGCTACTCTTGACGGTGGGGGTGGTCAGCAAAACAGTATCTGCAAAATCGGCAGCGCGGGCCATAAAGAGGTATACGCAATCGTTCTCAAAGATATACACGTTGTTATCGCCACCGATTTGGGTATAAATGCCGTCCTCGGAAGGCGTGGCGTTTCCTATGGTTAGGGTAGCCGTTGTGCCGTCGGTATAGGTAATGGTAGCGGTAGCTTGGGGGACATCCAGACCATAATCTTTGAGATCGCCGGGCTGGTTGACCTTGGCAGTGGCACTGATGAGTGTGGTGTAGGCAATCAGTGTTTCTGCCACCTCTTCGTTCAGGGCGATGTCCTCGTAACCTTTGATTTGCAACTTTTTCTCAGTGGTGTTGTACACCAGAGAGTAGGATTCATTGGTGTTTTTGACGTCTACACGGCTGATAGCCACCTCATTCTTAACCGTCTTATCCAACAGGGTGATGGTGGTGTCTACCACGGGTGTGGAAGAAGAACCGGAACTGCCTGCTGCATGATGGTCGGGCAGCAGGGTGAGTATCAACAGGATAACAGCTAATAGTACTGCTAATGCAGAGGTCAAAATCAGGTTTCGGGTACGTTTCGACAATTTACGGTTGGATTTTTTAACTTCCACCGTGTTGACCTCTTCAAATGCACTGAAAAGGTCTTCGTTTTCGGTTTCGGTTTGCTTGACGTTGTCTAAACTCATAAATTCTTCCTCCGCAGGAACACGATCAGACATACCGCCAGCACGATAACGGGGATGCCCACGGTGAATACACCGATGCCTAAGACCAGCTGAGCTGAGGCGGAGAAGGTAACGGTGTCGGTTGCCAGAATCTTGTTAGAGATGGTCACGCTGTTCTCGTGGCCGGTGACCGAATTGATGGTATCCAGCAACAACTCTTCGTTGTAGAACGCACCATTCTGAATGAAATCGGCATAGGCCATGGCAGGACAGCCGGACACCACTACGGTACCGTAGGCAACTTTTTGGGTGTTGTTATCGTAGGAGTTGATGGTGGCCGCAATCATAGAAGTAAGAGGATATTGCTCCGCCGGCGGCGTGAATAAGCCTTCTGCATTGCTTGCGTTAAAGTCTTGGAGGGTGATCAATTGAGTGGAGGAGGGATAGTTATTCAATACCGTACTCAAATTTGCAATAGCATTCTCTTGGCTGGCTTCCGATGCCCAGGTGGTGGTCAAACGGCGGGCAATGGGGGTGGCCAGTTTGCCGGTGTTGGCAGAGTTAGCAGTGAACTTGGTAGAAGGTACGTCGCAGAGGGGGTAATAGGCGGCGTAATTGTATTTGCGGTTATCGTCGGTTTCGTACAACAACTCATCGGTCACCTGGATGCCGTATTCTACGTCCAACAATTCATACAGGTTGGGACAGTCGGCAACGGGATCAATATACACGATCAGATGACGGTTGTAGGCACCCTGGTTGAACATCCACTCGTGAATACGCTTGATCTCTGCATCGGAATAATCCTGAGAGGGAGCTGCAATCAGCATCACCTCGGCTTTGGCATTGAAAGCGGCGGAGGCAGTAATGTTCAGCTCCTCAAAAGTGTAGCCGTTGAGTTCGTACAGAGATTTCAAGCCGGCGATAGTGTCGGCGTCCTCTTCGTGTCCGGTCAACACCTGCACGATGCGGTCGTTATCGCTCTGAAGGTTGTTGATGTTGGAGCCCAGCACTTTTTCTACTTTGGAGTAGAATTCGTAGGTTCCGTAATAATAGTAGTTGCTATCGTCCAGTTCGTACAGATCTGCCAGAGAAGAAACTTTATAACGTTCACCGGAGATAAACAAGATGTCAGCGGTGGTTACGTCATAAGATTCGTAAGCGGCAAATTTAGCCGGCTCTTGGTCGGGGTTGATGAATTGGAAGCTGATACGGTTATCGGAATGAGAGCGGTATTGACGCAGAGCGTTATAGAACTCGCGCATCGCAGTATCAAACTCCGGAATCCCGGCACTGGTGCCGGTGGAAGGATTAGAGAAGGTTTCTTCGTCAGCGAAAACCACGATTTCAACGTCGTTTTTAATGGATTTTGCAATATTAATGCTCTCATCGGACAGGGAGAAGACCTTATCGGCAGACATATCCCAAGTAAGGGGATAGCGGTCAGCCACGATGTCGGCAATAATATTCAGCAGCAACACTGCCACGATAACAACGGCGGTCAGTACAGTGGAGGCGGTGCCGTACCGCAGACGGCGAAGATTGCGTGCTTTTTCCTTATTAATCAGTTTCATTGCAATACGCCTCCTTCCTTAATTCCATCTCTTGCTGTCCAGTACACGTACCGTCAAGAAGAGAAACAGTGCCTGGAGAGTCAGGAAGAAGATGACATTGTCGTAATAAATCAGACCTGCGGTGAAATCATTGAAACGAGCAGTGATAGAGAGGAAACCCGTAACGGTGCTCATCCACGCAACGTTGCTAAAGAGAGAGCTGAGAAGATCAATACACATTAACAGCAGGGAAATAGCCAGTGTACCGATGGCGGCTACGATCTGGCTTTCAGTCAGGCAGGAGATGAACACGCCGATGGCGATGATCAAACCGCCAACCAGTGCCAGACCCAGGAAATTACCAACTATCATCATCCAGTCAACCGATACGGAAGGCTGAGTGGCAATGACAATGGCAAATACCAGGGTCATAGACAGACCGATGAGGAACAGTACCAGCGTGGCCAAGAATTTGCCCAGTACGATACTGGTCAGACCGGTGGGGGCAGTGAGCAGAGCCTGGTCGGTCTTCTGCCGCTTTTCCTCGCTGAACAGACGCATGGTGAGGAAGGGGAGACACATCAGAACGACTGAAAACAGGCTGTCGTAGACGTAGGAGAGATCTGCGGTGCCGCCGCTCAGATTGTACGTAAAGAAGAAAAAGCCGGAAATGGCAAACAGCACCGCCAATACCACGTAACCGATGGGATTGGTAAAGAAAGCGCGAAGCTCGCGTCTGAAAATGGCGCTCATCAGATCTCACCTCCATTCTGTCTGACCGTCAGGTTGATAAAGATATCCTCCAGGGACAGTGCTTGGGATTTGGACGCCAGCAGCGGCCAATCTTTTTGGGCAAGGCGGGTAAACAGATCCCGACGGATGTCAACGCCTTCCGCTGCCTCGATAGCAAATTCATATACGCCTGTACCTTTACTGCCCAGGGAAGCAACTTTCTCTACGCCGTTAATGTCGGCAATCAGATCAGCAACCTCTTTTTGCGGTCCGGCGATGCTGACCAGCAGGCGGCGATCCTCCGATACCTTGGCAGACAGTGCCTCGGCGGTGTCGTCGGCCACAATCTTGCCGTTGTTGATGACGACGATGCGGTCACACACCGCTTCAATCTCCGGCAGGATATGAGAGGAAAGGATAACGGTGTGGTGCTTACCCAGCGTTTTGATCAGCGAGCGGATCTCGATAATCTGGTTAGGGTCCAGACCTACGGTGGGTTCGTCAAGAATCAGCACGGGAGGATTGCCAATGAGAGCCTGAGCCATACCCACGCGCTGTTTGTAACCTTTGGAAAGGTTTTTGATCAAACGACCGTAGACATGCTCGATCTTCATCACTTTGCAGATCTCGGTGATGTGGCGCTGGCGGGGCAGGGCGCATTTTTTGAGATCATACATAAAATCCAAATATTCGCGCACGGTCATATCCGGATAGAGAGGAGGTTGCTCCGGCAGATAGCCGATATTGGCCTTGGCCTCGTTGGGCTCGTCCAGAATGTCGTGGCCGTTTATGACCACGGTACCGTCGGTGGCGGATAAATATCCGGTGAGAATATTCATCGTGGTGGACTTACCGGCACCGTTAGGGCCCAGGAAGCCCAGTATCTCGCCTTCGCCAACCTGAAAGCTAATGTTGTCGACCGCACAATGACTGCCGTATCGTTTGGTCAGGTTTTTGACTTCGATCATAAATTGCGTACCTCCACAGTCAGTTTGCTTTTTCATTGTACCACATAAAGAGCGGTGAGTTGTGAATAAACTGCAAAATCCTATACATTATAACATAGTTCTGACCTTATATCAATAAAAATGTTGTATGAACAGTGAGAAACATAAATTTTGAATTACAAAAATTTTTACTTGACAACAGTGTTGACCTATGGTAGAATAGTCAACGCTGTAACGAGCATATGTGCGGGTGTAGTTCAGTGGTAGAACCCCAGCCTTCCAAGCTGGTTGTGTGGGTTCGATTCCCATCACCCGCTCCACAATAGTCCGAAGGGACAGACAGGCGCCTGTAGCTCAGCTGGATAGAGCACCTGCCTTCTAAGCAGGGGGCCAGGGGTTCGAGTCCCTTCAGGCGCGCCAATATGGTGGGTGTAGCGTAGTTGGCCTAACGCGTCAGTTTGTGGCACTGAAGATCGTGGGTTCGAATCCCATCTCCCACCCCACAAAAAAAGCAACCGGTACCGCTTTGCGGTGCCGGTTGTCTCTTTATCCGAAGTGCTTTTTGTGCCACTCTGCATATTCGGTGTACAGCTGCGTGGATGCGGGATGGCCGCAAAAGGCGGTGGTGTTGGGCTTGTTGAACATGCCTAAATATTGGTACATCAGCACCTCGTCCACGTAGGGGGAGATGCTTTGCAGTTGCCGTTCGATGCGTTCCATCGTTGCGGGAATCAGGGCGCTGTGGTACACTTCGCCCTCAAACCCAAACACCTCCATATCGGCCCACAACGCCGCCCGTCCGGCTTTATCGTGGGCTTTGCGCAACGCCTCGTAGTAGGCAGGGGTTTGGTCGGGAGTGGATTTGCGGACACCGATTTCATCCTGATAGGCGATAATGTCGCAATCCAGTTGTTCTAGTTGCTTTACGAAAGTGTCATCTGCCTTCAGCATATTGGTGCCGTAAGGAGCAATTAACACTTGCAATTTAGAATCGAAACTCTTGCCGTGGGCGGTGTATAGGTTGGTGTATCGGATAAACTCATCCGAATAGTAGGGGCAGATACCTAACTCGTCAGAGAGATACCAACCGTAGAAAGAGGTGTGGTGCCCGTACAATGCGTACAGTCGTTCCATAGCTTTGAAAGCTCTTGCGGTGACGGCGGGGTCGGTCATATTATTAAGTGTGTCCTGCCAAAATCCGTAAAAACCCGCACCCACAAATACTTTCATTTGGTGGTGGTCAGCAGCGCGAAACATCGCTTCCATAGGGTCAGTTGCTGTCATATTGGCCCGCGGATAAATGTCGGTGTCAAAGTAGGCTTCGCAGGAGTCGGGGTAGACCATAGCGCTGGCCATCAATACGATGTATTTCATCCCGATAGATGCCATTTCCGACACCTTTTCCTCCCATTGCGCGTCGGAAAAACGGCGGCATACGGGATTCCAATATTTGCCTTCCGGGAGATTGTGATGATGAAATTCAAACCAGGTTCCGGTAATAGGTTTCAGCATAGTATACCTCCTCTGTTTCCATTATCGTACCATATATGATGCAAGAAATTCAACTGTTTTGTTCTGTAATGCTCATCCTTTGCATACACTGCTCTGAAAGGGGAGAGGTGTTATGATCGCACGTATATCGGACATGCACGAGAAAGAGGTTATTAATATCAGCGATGGCACGCGGTTGGGTTTTGTGGATGATCTGGAGGTGGATACCTGCACGGCTCAGATCACCGCTTTGGTGATTGGCGGCTGTAATAGATTGTTCGGATTGCTGGGAAAAGAATCGGATATCGTGATTCAATGGAAGGATATTGAGGTCATCGGAGACGAAACCATGCTGGTCAATTTTGACTGTCCGCCTTGTAACTGTAAAAAACCACCAAAAGGCACGCATATTTTAGGCGGTTTATTTAAATAATCGTGTATAAAAAGAGCGAAAAAACTCTTGCATTCTCCGATTGAATATGGTATAATACTCCGGCATAACGCACGTGGGATCAAACATAAGTGGTCGGTGCCGCATCCGGATGTACCGGACGGTGGCTGCCTATGCCCACGGAGGAAAAACCAAGGAGGAAAAGATTATGTCCGTTATTTCCATGAAACAGCTGCTGGAGGCCGGTGTCCACTTTGGTCACCAGACCCGCCGCTGGAACCCCAAGATGGCTCCCTACATCTTCACCGAGCGCAATGGTATCTACATCATTGACCTGCAGAAGACCGTCCGCAAGTTGGAGGAGGCTTACATGTTCGTGCGTGAGCTGTCCGCTTCCGGTAAAGAGGTCCTGTTCGTCGGTACCAAAAAGCAGGCTCAGGAGTCCATCAAAGAAGAGGCTATCCGTGCCGGTGCTCACTTTGTGAATGCTCGTTGGCTGGGTGGTATGCTGACCAACTTCCGCACCATTCGCGGTCGTATCGCTCGTCTGAGCCAGTTGAAGGCTATGGAGGCCGACGGCACTTTCGATCTGCTGCCCAAGAAGGAAGTTGTTAAGCTGAACCACGAGATCGAGAAGCTGGAGAAGTTCCTGGGCGGTATCAAGGATATGAAGGGTGTCCCCGGCGCTCTGTTCATCGTTGATCCCCGCAAGGAGAAGATCGCTGTGGCCGAGGCCAAGAAGCTGGGTATCCCGGTTGTGGCTATCGTTGACACTAACTGTGATCCCGACGATGTCGATTACGTCATCCCCGGTAACGACGACGCTATCCGCGCTGTCAAGCTGATTGCCGGTTGCATGGCCGACGCCATTATTGAGGGCCGTCAGGGCGAGCAGAACGCTGCTCCTGCCGAGGAGGCTCCCGTCGAGGCTGCTGAATAATTCAGTTCACTTCTTTTAATATTTTAGGAGGTAATTACAATGGCTTTTACCAGTAAAGACGTTATGGCGCTGCGTGAGAAGACCGGCGTCGGTATGATGGATTGCAAAAAGGCTCTGCAGGAGTCTGATGGTGATATGGAGAAGGCCATCGACTATCTGCGTGAGAAGGGTCTGGCCAAGCAGGCTAAGAAGGCTTCCCGTGTGGCTGCCGAGGGTATGGCTTACGCTACTGTCGATTACGATAAGAAGGTCGGTGTGGTTGTTGAGATCAACTCCGAGACCGACTTTGCCGCTAAGAGTGACAAGTTTGTTGAGTTCGTGAAGGAGATCGCTGATGTCGTCATCAACGAGAACCCCGCTGATGTGGATGCCCTGCTGGCTATTGACGTGAACGGTCAGACTGTGGCTGACCTGCTGCGTGACAAGGTTATGGTTATCGGTGAGAACCTGAGCATTCGCCGCTTTGTCCGCTACGAGGGTGACTGCGTGGCTTACGTCCACGGCGGTGGCCGCATCGGTGTTCTGGTTAAGTTCGAGGCTGATGCCGCTGCTTCCGGCAGCGAGGCTCTGATCGAGTGCGGTAAGGATGTGGCGATGCAGATCGCTGCTCTGAACGCTCCCTATCTGGACGAGGCTTCTGTGCCCGCTGATGTCGTGGAACATGAGAAAGAGGTTCAGCTGGCTTTGATCAAGAACGATCCCAAGAATGCCAACAAGCCCGAGATGGTTCTGGAGAAGATGATCACCGGTAAGATGAGAAAGTACTTCGAGGAGAACTGTTTGGTCAACCAGGCTTTTGTTAAGGACGGCAACCTGACTGTGGGTCAGTATGTGGAGCAGCAGGCCGGTGTGGCCGGCGGCGCCATGGCTCTGGCTTCCTTCGTTCGTTTTGAGAAGGGCGAGGGCATTGAGAAGCGCGAGGATGATTTCGCCAGCGAAGTCGCTTCTATGGTGAAATAAGATAACTCGACAGAATTTAGGCGGTGTATCCAGTAGGATGCACCGCCTTTTTTATCATTTTTAACGTGGAAAGATTTCGGTAAAATTTTTATGAAAAATGGAAGTTATATCTTTACATAAAGAAGGATATAAAGTATAATAAAATGGATGTGTGGAGGAATAATCCTCTGCCAAGAAAGGACGGAGAGTCAGATGGAACCTAAATACAAACGCATTCTACTCAAACTCAGTGGTGAGGCTATGGCGGGTAAAGCTCATAGCGGCCTGGATTTTGATACGGTTTTACACATCTGCCAATACGTTAAAGAAGCGGCGGCCTACGGCGCTGAGATCGCTATCGTGGTAGGTGGCGGTAATTTTTGGCGCGGCCGCTCCAGCGGTCAGATGGATCGCACCCGTGCCGATCATATGGGTATGTTAGCCACTACTATCAACGCCTTGGGCCTGGCGGATGCGCTGGAGCAGTTGGGCTGTGAGGTGCGTGTGCAGACCGCTATTGCTATGCATGAAATTGCGGAACCCTATATTCGTAATCGTGCGGTACGACATCTGGAGAAGGGACGCATTGTGATTTTTGGCTGCGGTACCGGTAATCCGTTCTTCTCTACCGACACAGCTGCCGCTCTGCGTGCTGCTGAGATTGAAGCAGACGTGATTTTCAAGGCTAGTATGGTGGATGGCATCTATGACAGCGATCCCCACAAGAATCCTAACGCTGTAAAGTATGATCACTTGACATATATGGACGTGCTGACCAAGAACTTGCAGGTGATGGATTCCACCGCGGCTACCTTGTGCCGCGATAATGGCATCTCCCTGTTGGTGTTTAATTTGGAAGATCCTGAGAATATCGTCCGTGCCGTCCGCGGCGAGGCCATCGGTACGGTGGTTGACTAATTGTTGATAAGGAGAATTGCATTATGAATGAGATTTTTGCTAAAGCCGAAGAGAAAATGAACAAAAGTCTGAATAACTTGGCTGCTGAGTTTGCCGCCATCCGTGCCGGCCGCGCCAACCCCGGCGTTCTGGACCGTGTTTCTGCGGATTATTATGGTTGTCCTACTCCTATCAATCAGATGGCGGCTGTTTCCGTTCCGGAGCCTCGTTGTCTGCTCATTACTCCGTGGGATAAGTCCACTCTTAGCCTAATTGAGCGCGCTATCCTTACCTCGGACATCGGTATCAATCCTCAGAACGATGGTACCGCTATCCGTCTGATTTTCCCGCCTATGACCGAGGAGCGCCGTCGCGACCTGACCAAGGAAATCGGTCGCTTAGCAGAGGAGTGCAAGGTGGCGATTCGTTCCATTCGCCGTGACGCACTGGATAAATTGAAGGATATGAAGAAGAAATCCGAGATCACCGAGGACGATCTGAAATCAGCCGAAAAGAAGATGCAGGACCAGACCGACCGCTTTACCAAAGAGGCGGATAAGATGGCGGACGATAAGCAGAAGGAAATCATGGAGATCTAATCACTGCGCGAAACGGGTCTTCGCTGTTCTTGATGAGAACGGCGAAGGCTTTTCGTGCTATTTAAAGGATAAAACCGAGGAAAGGGAGGCAGATGCCGTGTTTGGACGCAAGAAGAAGTCGACGCAACCTTTACGCAAAGTGCCGGTGAATCTGGGTATTATTATGGATGGCAACGGACGCTGGGCCAAAAAGCGGGGATTGCCCCGTCAAGCAGGTCACGTAACCGGCGCACAGGTATTCCGTAAAATCACTAAATACTGTGAGAAATGCGGCGTTCGATACCTGACCGTGTATGCTTTCTCTACCGAGAATTGGCGCCGACCTCAGGATGAGGTGGAGGCTATTATGAACCTTTTGCGCCAATATTTAAGAGAATCTTTGGCCGATTTTCAGCAGGAGAATATTGTGGTGCGCTTTATCGGTAATCGTGAGGAACTGGCTGCGGATATTCGCGATCTAATCGAGGAAGCAGAGCAGAGTACCGCCCATAAGACCGGTATGACGCTGAATATCGCGTTAAATTACGGCGGACAGCAAGAGATAACTGCCGCAGCACGAAAATTGGCACAGCAGGTGGCAGATGGCGTGTTGGACGTTGCCGCTATCGACGAGGGTACGCTGGAAAAAGCATTGTATACTGCCGACCAACCTCCTGTAGATTTGATTTTGCGCCCCAGTGGTGAGTATCGGCTGTCTAATTTTTTGATTTGGCAGTCGGCGTATGCCGAGTACGTTTTTATGGATGTGCTGTGGCCAGATTTTAAAGAAGAAGACTTGGAGCGGGCATTTGAAGAATATGCCCGTCGCGACCGCCGTTTTGGTGGTGTCTGATAGGAGTGTGTAACGTGAAAGTACGCATTATTTCGGCTCTGGTGGGCATTGTATTGTTGGTGGGAATTTTGGCGATTCCTTCTCCCGTGGCGGTGATTGTCGCGTGCAGTCTGTTAGCCGCCGTCGCGGTGTATGAGTTGCTTAACAACACCGGCATTATGAAGCAGAAGAGCCTTTTGTTTAGCAGTATGGTCTTTGCTGCAGCGGAGATACCACTGTATTGTTATGTGCATAGCATCCGTCACCAGCCCGTATCGTTTGGCGCTAACCCCCAGTTTCTGATCCGTTACTTGCCTCTGGTGGTTTTGGGTCTGTACGCACTGTGCTTGTTGGTGCATATCGTGTTGCCCTGCATCAAAGTGACGTTAGAATCGGTGCAGTATGCTTTTCTTTTGACTTTATATGCTACCGTCGGTTTCGGTAGCATTGCATTGATGCGTCAGGTGCGGAATATCGGCTGGTGGTTGGTCATCTTAGTGCTGGTTATTGCGTGGATGAGCGATACCGGTGCATTTTTTGTGGGCTCGCTAATCGGTAAGCATAAAATGGCTCCTAAAACCAGCCCGAAGAAGAGTTGGGAAGGATTCATCGGCGGTTGGATCTTCTCTGTATTGTGCGCTGTATTAGTATTCATTCTTCGCTTTGAGATTGAGAATACGGTAGGCGAAAATGTATTTTATACGCTGTATTTTTTTCTTCCGGTTGCATTCATTTTGGCACCTTTGTCTGTGTGTGGCGACTTGATTGCCTCTGCTATTAAGCGGAAATGCGGCATTAAGGATTACGGCAATATTATGCCCGGACACGGTGGGGTGATGGATCGTTTTGACAGCGTGTTGCTGATTGCTCCGCTGTTGTGTTTGGTTGTGATGAATTATAGTGTAATCCACAATTGGATGGCTACTGTGTTTTTCTAATTGCTGTCGTATAAGGAAGTGATACCATGCGTTCTTTAGTGATATTGGGCTCCACCGGTTCTATCGGTACACAGGCCCTTGAGATAGCGCAACAGGCCGGTTATCGTGTGGTCGGTTTGGCCGCAGCACGCCAGGTGGATCTGTTGGAGAAGCAGATCCGTCAATTCCGACCCGCCGTAGCGGCAATGTATGATGAAGGAGCCGCCGCCGACCTGCGTGTGCGAGTGGCAGATTTGCCTGTGCGGGTGCTGTCCGGTATGGATGGTCTGTGTGAGCTCGCTTCTTACTCCGAGGCGGATATGGTGTTGAACTCTGTGGTCGGCATGGTGGGCTTACGGCCCACCTTGGCGGCGGTTGCCGCGGGCAAAGACGTGGCTTTGGCGAATAAAGAAACGTTGGTAGCCGGCGGCGCATTCGTGATGGATGCCGTTGCCAAAGCCGGTGTGCGATTACTCCCCGTAGACAGTGAGCACAGTGCTATATTCCAGTGTCTGCAGGGATGTCCTCCCGAGCGCCGGATTAAGCGGCTGATTCTCACGGCATCCGGCGGTCCTTTCTTTGGTCGCAGTGCCGATGAACTCAACAACGTGACGCTGGCGGATGCCTTGAATCATCCCAACTGGAGTATGGGGCAGAAGATCACGATCGACTCTGCCACGATGATGAATAAGGGCTTAGAGCTGATCGAGGCCAGTTGGCTGTTCTCTATGCCGCCTGATAAGATCGATATTGTGGTGCATCGCGAGAGCATTATTCATTCCTTGGTGGAATACGATGATAATGCTGTGCTGGCCCAGTTGGGCGCACCGGATATGCGGGTGCCTATCCAGTATGCGCTGACTTATCCCGACCGTCTGCCGTGTCCTGTCAAGCAGTTGCGCCTGGAGGATTGGAGCATGCTGACCTTCTATGCGCCGGATGACATAGCGTTCCCTGCTATGAATTTGGCCCGTCGTGCTTTGACGATGGGCGGCCTGTATCCTGCGGCACTGAATGCCGCCAACGAGGTGGCTGTCGGTGCCTTTATTGCCGGAGAGATCGGTTTTACCGATATTACGCGTCTGGCGGCGGCGGCTTTGGAGCAGTCGTTGCCTACCCCCACGTCGGTGGAGGAAGTTTTTGCCGCTGATACTATGGTGCGTCAACAGACCCGTACCGCAATCCAAAACATGAAATGAGGGCTGACCTATCGATATTTTCAATACATTGATCCGTATCCTGTTGGCTTTGGTGGCGCTGAATGTTTTGGTTATGATCCACGAGTTTGGTCATTTCATAGTAGCTAAACTAAACGGCGTTAAGGTGAATGAGTTCGCCATTGGTATGGGTCCCCGCCTATGTAAATGGGGGAAAGGGGAAACGGTTTATTCGATTCGCTTGTTTCCCATCGGTGGGTTCTGTGCCATGGAGGGGGAGGATGAGGGTGCACCCACTCCTGCCGCTTTGGGCGGTAATGCAGACCGTGAACCGGTAGCCACCGATGAAAACCGTTCCTTCGCCCATAAAAAGGTATGGCAGAGGATATTGATCGTGGTAGCCGGTGCAGTGATGAACCTTTTACTGGGTTATGTACTGTTGCTCGTTTATAACGGTGTATTAACCGAACCCCAGTCCAATTACGATAAGGTATTATTTCCCACTACCACCATTGCTCGTTTAGAGCAGGATACGACGGCTTATCAGAGTGGTTTGCGTCCCGGTGACACCATTTTGGAGGTCAACGGACGCCGTATTCTAACGGATACCGATCTGACGATGGAGATGCAAAATGATGCCGATGGTATTCTGCAGATGGTGGTGCGCCGCCCCACGGAGAACGGTGACGAGAAGGTAACGTTGGATGCGGTGCAGTTTGTACTGCAACAGGATGAGGAGACTGGCAGACGTTATCTGAAATATGATTTCTCTTTACTGGGTGTGGAACGGGGATTTTGGAATACCATTTCTTTTTCCGCCAAGCACGAATTGTCTATTGCAACCATTGTATGGCGTACTTTGGTGGATATGGTACAGGGAGACTATGGTCTTAACGATCTTTCCGGTCCGGTGGGCACCGTGGATATCATCGCTGACGCGGTAGGGGATGCGGTTGGTGACACCCGTTCCTTAGAGGCGTGGCGGTCGTTGATTATGCTGATGACGATGATCACCGTTAACTTGGGCGTGTTTAACCTGTTGCCGTTGCCCGCTTTAGACGGCGGACGATTGGTGTTTTTGCTGTGGGAGGGTTTGACACGTAAGCCTGTTCCCCAGAAGTATGAGGCGTTGGTTCACTTTGTGGGCATCGTATTGCTGGTGTTGCTGATGCTGGTGATTACCTATAGCGATATCACCAAACTATTTGCGTAAAAGAAAGGACGGTACGGTATGGAAAAGCGGAGGAGTAAACAAGTAATGGTAGGGCAGGTCGCTGTTGGCGGCGGTGCCCCCGTTTCTGTGCAGTCCATGCTGAACGTACCGGCCCACGATATTGCCGGTAACGTGAAACAGGCCAAGCGATTGCAGGCTTGCGGGTGTGACATTATCCGTACCGCTGTACCGGATGCCGAGGCGGTGAAATTGGTTGCCGCTTTGAAAGAGGCTGTTTCTATTCCTGTAGTAGCAGACATTCATTTTGACTATAAATTGGCATTGGAATCCGCAGCGGCGGGTGTGGATAAAATCCGTATCAACCCCGGTAATATCGGAGATGAGAGTAGAGTGAAGGCGGTGGCGGATGAGTGTCGCCGTCGGAATATCCCCATTCGTATCGGTGTCAACTCCGGTTCTCTGGAAAAAGAGATATTGGCAAAATACGGTCATCCCACGCCGGAGGCGATGCGAGATAGCGCACTGTATCACGCGTCTCTTTTGGAAAAATATGATTTTGACAACATTGTTCTGTCTATTAAATCCTCTGACGTGCCCACGATGATTCGTGCGTATCAGTTAACGGCAGAGGCTTGTGATTATCCTCTGCACTTGGGGGTTACCGAGGCAGGAACTGAACGAATGGGATTGATTAAATCCGCCGTTGGTATCGGTTCTTTATTGACTGCGGGTATCGGTGATACCATCCGTGTATCACTGACCGCGGATCCCGAGCGGGAAATTGCCGCAGGTCTGGATCTGTTGGCGGCGGCGGGGCTGCGGCATGATCGCCCTCGATTGGTATCCTGTCCCACCTGTGGCCGTACTGCCGTTGACTTGATCGGTATTGCTGCACAGGTGGAGGAGTGTCTGCAGACAGTTCAGAAGCCGATTACCGTGGCTGTGATGGGATGCATCGTCAATGGACCCGGAGAGGCCCGCGAGGCGGATATCGGTTTAGCGGGTGGTAAGGGCAAGGTGGCCCTGTTCCGCAAGGGCGAGGTTTTGCGTACCGTGGATGAAGCGGTGGCAGTAGAAGAATTAATGAAAGAAATTGAACAGCTGTAATTGAGCTGTCTTATATAGGTGACAATATGGACCAAAGATCCTTTGGGGCCCTTTTTGGCCCTTATCTGCCATCGGATTGCCTGTCTCGGGCATTAGCGGATGGCATTGTTGAAAATATGGATATGCATCATACATCGCGACGTATTTCTGTAGACGTATGTTTTAGCGAATACGTAACGGCGGCTGAACTGCGACAGGTGGAGCAGATGCTGTTGGAGCCGTTGCGGCTTCACAGCGTGGTTATCAACCCTCACTTTGCATCGGAGTTGTTTACTGTTGAAAGATGTCCTGAGCTGGTAGAGTGCTTGAAAACGGATAACGTCGCGGTGAATGGTACCTTTGATGATGCTGTTTATGATTTGGATGGGGATGTGTTGCGTATCACCCTGTCCCACGGTGGACTGAATATTCTCCAGACCACCGGTGCTGACCGTCAGCTACAGCAGCTGATTCAGCGGCGTTTCGGCCTGCATATACAGGTGCAGATCGTGGGTGAGGTAGAAGCGCAGAAAGACGAACGGTACCAAAAGATGATGGAACAGGCGGAGCAAGAAGCCGCCGCTCGCGCTCGTGAAGAGGCGATGGTGCGCGCCGCTGAGGCGGCGAAGCAGCCTAAAGCTGCCACCGCCGATGAGCCTGCCCGTCCCGGTCAGCCTGCGGATCCTACGCATCCCCCTGCGGATGGCCTGCCTATCTATTTGGAGACTGCCCAGCCATTACTGGGTACTCCTATCAAAGAACGCCCTGTCCCCATTAAGGGGTTGGAAGCAGACGGATCCACCGTGACCGTATGGGGTCAGGTGTTTCGCTTGGATTCCCGCGAAAACCGCGATGGAACCAAGTGCCGCTATTCTATCTCTATTACGGATCTGACCAGCTCTTTGGTGCTTAGTTTGTGGCTTGATAAAAAACGGGATATAGATAAGATAACGGCTGTATCGGGTATCAAATCGGGAGATAACCTGGTTGTTAACGGTCGGTATGAATATGATGAGTTTGCCAAAGCCAATCTTCTCCGTCCCCGTTCCATATCCGTTGTTGCACGGTATCAGCGTCAGGATCTGGCCGCAGAGAAACGGGTAGAATTACATATGCATACCAAAATGTCCTCTATGGATGCGGTGGCCGAGGCCAAAGATCTGGTGAAACGCGCCGCTGACTGGGGGCACAAGGCGGTGGCAATTACCGACCACGGCGTGGTGCAGGCTTTTCCCGATATTATGAACACTGCCGATGATCTGAAGCGGGCAGGAAAGGATATTAAGATCCTCTACGGTATGGAGGCATACTATGTCAACGATATGGTGCCCGCCGTAGATGGTAAGGCGGATGTTGCACTGGATAGCGAGTGCATTGTGTTTGATATTGAAACCACCGGTCTCAGTGCCAAAACCGAACGTATCACCGAAATTGGCGCGGTGCGGATGGTGGGAGGAGAGGTAAAAAAGTCCTTCAACACGTTTGTTAACCCCGGTATGCCTATCCCTGCTAAGATTACCGAGTTGACCGGCATCACTGATGCGATGGTAGCAGATGCTCCCTCTGAAGCAGAGGGCTTAAAGAAATTCTATGATTTCTGTGGTGATTGTCGAGTATTAGTGGCTCACAACGCCGCTTTTGACACCGGGTTTATCCGTGCCGCTGCTCGACGGTGCGGTATGCCCTACGAGTTTACTGCGGTGGATACGGTGCCACTGTCTCGCGCGCTGTATAAGGGCCTGAAAAACTACAGGCTGGACACAGTGGCGGCGTATCTGAAATTGCCGCCGTTTAATCACCATCGCGCCTGTGATGATGCGGCAGTATTGGCCGGTATTTATACTCATATTCTCAAGGATATGGCACAGCAGAAGATTGAAACCCTGCAGCAGGTGAATACCAACGTCACGGGAGTGGATCCCAAAAAGGCCCGTACACATCATATGATTTTGATTGCCCGCAATCAGGTGGGTCTGAAGAATCTGTATAAACTGGTGTCCTATTCCAACCTGGAGTGCTATCAGCGCCATCCCCGCATCCCGCGTTCAAAGTTGATTGAGCACAGAGAGGGTCTGTTGATTGGCAGTGCCTGTGAAGCAGGCGAGCTTTACAGAGCCATTCTGGATGATAAGCCTTGGGGAGAACTGTGTGATATTGCTTCCTTCTACGATTTTCTGGAGATTCAGCCGTTGGCAAACAACAATTTCCTACTCCGCCCCAGCAAGGGCAAGGGTGGCGTCATTGAGCCGCCTATATGTAAGAGTGAGCAGGAGCTTATCAAGCATAACAGAACCATCCTTCGCTTGGGTGAAACACTGAACAAACCGGTTTGTGCCACCTGTGATGTCCATTTTATGGAGCCCGAGGACGAGGTATACCGTCGCATTTTGATGGCGGGTATGGGTTTTGATGATGCTGACAATCAAGCTCCTTTGTACTTCCGCACTACCGACGAGATGCTGAAGGAATTTGCTTATTTAGGGGAGGAAAAGGCCCGTGAGGTGGTTATTACCAACCCCAATCGTATCGCGGATATGGTGGAACGGTTCCGTCCTATTCCTTACGGCACCTATCCGCCCCATATTGCGGGTGCAGATGAGGAATTGCAACAGCTGTGCTGGGATCGTGCCCACGAATTATATGGTGATGAGGTTCCCGCCATCGTAAGGGAACGCTTGGAGAAGGAGCTTAACTCCATCATTAAGCACGGATTCGCTGTGTTGTATATGATTGCTCAAAAACTGGTGAAGAACTCAGTGGACAATGGTTATCTGGTGGGTTCCCGTGGTTCGGTTGGTTCCTCGGTGGTTGCCTATTTGGCGGGTATTTCCGAGGTGAACCCTCTGCAGCCCCACTACGTTTGCCGCAATCCCGAATGCAAGCATACGGAGTTCTTTGTCAACGGCGAGTACGGCTCTGGCTTTGATTTGCCGCCGAAAAACTGCCCTGAATGCGGACAGCCTTTGGGTCGCGATGGCCAAGAAATTCCTTTCGAAACTTTCTTAGGCTTTGACGGCGATAAATCTCCCGATATTGATCTGAATTTCGCCAGTGAATATCAGAACCGTGCCCATCGCTATACCGAAACGTTGTTCGGCTTGGATCACGTATTTAAGGCCGGTACCATTGGTACTATTGCAGATAAGACTGCTTTTGGTTATGTGAAAAAATACGCCGAGGAACGGGGATTGGTATTTAGTCCCGCTGAGGTGGACCGCTTGGCTATCGGATGCACAGGTGTCAAGCGCACCACCGGTCAACATCCCGGAGGTATGGTGGTTGTTCCCGATGACTATGAGATTGAGGATTTTTGTCCCGTACAGCATCCTGCCGGTAAAACGGATTCGGGTATTATTACTACCCACTTTGATTTCCATTCCATCCACGATACCATTCTGAAATTGGATAATCTTGGTCACGTTATTCCCACCATCTGCAAGTATCTGGAGGAATTTACCGGCGTGTCCATCAAGGATGTCGATATGTCCGATCCTGCGGTGTACAGCCTGTTTACTTCACCGGAGGCGTTAGGCTTGACGGTGGAGCAATTGGGGTGTGAGACCGGTACCTTGTCCATTCCTGAGATGGGAACCGGATTTACCCGCCAGATGCTGCTGGATTGTAAGCCCAAAACTTTTGCGGATTTGATGCAGATTTCCGGCCTGTCCCATGGTACTGATGTGTGGCTAGGTAACGCCCAAGACTTGATAAAAGCGGGGACTTGCACCATTTCTACGGTTATCGGTACCCGTGACAGCATCATGGTGTATTTGATGCACAAGGGGTTGCCCCCCAAGATGGCCTTTAAGATCATGGAGATTGTCCGTAAGGGTAAGGCAACCAAGTTGCTGACCGAGGAACACTTGACTGCTATGCGTGAGCACAACGTGCCCGAATGGTACATTGATTCTTGTATGAAGATCAAGTATATGTTCCCCAAGGCCCACGCTGCCGCATATGTTATCGCAGCCTTGCGTGTGGCATGGTTCAAGGTGCATTATCCTGCCGAGTATTACGCTGCGTTTCTTACCGGCCGTGGCGGTGATTTTGATGCCGCTACGGTACAGGCCGGCATTGACACTGTCAAGTCAGTGATGGATAACATCCGTGAGCAGGGGAAAGAGGCCTCACAGAAGGACCAAGACACGGCGGAACTTCTGCACGTGGTTTATGAGGCTATGCTCCGTGGTGTGGAATTTCTTCCTGTGGACCTGTACAAGTCCCACTGGTACCAATTCCGAATGGAGGATGGCAAGATTCGTCTGCCGTACAGTGCTATCGCTGGTCTGGGTGAGGCTGCCGCAAAAAGTATGTATGAGCAGGCAGATCCGTCCGATCCCTATATTTCTTGTGATGATCTGCAACAGCGCACCGGTATTACCAAAGCGGTTTTGCAATCTTTGCGCGATTTAGGTGTAACACGGGATATTCCCGAAACCAGTCAAATGACATTCTTTTAACATGAGAAGGGGCGCCCTGCTACCCATGGCAGGGCGCTTTTTCTGTTTGCAAGTAATAAAAATGGTAAAAAAACATTGACATTACCTCAAACAGGTGGTACTATATATATAATTAAAGGTAATGGTATGTGCTTTTTTGAGTTACTTACTGCGTTACCATACTCTTGCCGCTGTTTTGTGTGGGTTGTATTTGCATAACAAAACGTGTGGAAGGATGTGAGAGCCATGAATATATATGGTGTTAGACGTGCTATGTTGGCTTTTGTGAGGATTTGCTATGATTGATTTTCACAGCCACATACTCCCCGGCATTGATGATGGCAGCAGAAACGTTGAGGAAAGTCTTCAACTGTTGACTCGGTTGCGTGAGCAGGGGGTTGCTACTGTGGTAGCTACACCGCATTTCTATGCGGATGCACAGTCGGTGGATACGTTCCTGCGTCGTCGTGACGATGCATATGCTCGATTAACGGCACAGCGCACCGATGACGTGCCGCATATTTGCTTGGGTGCCGAGGTGTTGTATTACAACGGCATTTCCCATTTAGAGGGGTTGGATCGTCTCTGTATCGAGGGAACGCGGATATTATTGTTGGAAATGCCTTTTACGCGATGGTCATCCACCGTGTTGCGCGAGGTGCTGGAGATAGCCAATAATATGGATGTCACTTTGGCTTTGGCGCACGTAGAGCGATATATGCGCTATCAGCGTAGCGGTGTATTCGACGAATTGCATCGTCATGGTGTTTTGATGCAGGTGAATGCGTCCTATTTTCTTGAACGTATTACCCGCCGCACGGCGCTGCGTCAGTTGAGCAGGGGACAGATTCATCTGCTTGGTTCTGATTGCCACGGCATTCACAATCGTCCTCCGCGTATGCAGGAGGCGGCCGTCATTATTCGTAAGAAAATCGGGGACGAAATGATTGAGGAATTGAATGGTTATGCTTATGATTTGTTAGCACTTTAACCATCGATGATATACGTATGTTGATATTTTTTAGAAAGAGGGAAGTTGTATTATGAAAAAAATCATTGTTTCTTTGTTGGCTTTGGTTCTGGCAATGATGTTGCCCGTTACCGCTTTTGCTGCGGGTGCTTTTTTGTCCAGCCCTTCCACTAATGCTGATATTGAGTTGGAGGATTATGAGTTCACTGACGGCTGCGGTGCTACTTTGATTATCACTCCATACGACGAGCGTGATACCCTGGGTGATGATGAGCGCAAGCTGCTGGAGGAGGCTTATGATCAGATTGCCAACAATAAGAATTTGGGCGATTTGGTTGAGGGCTTGAAGGAGTTGGCTGAGAAAGCCGGTATTGATGTGTCTACTTTGGTTGTCAGCGATCTGTTCAACATCGGTTATGAGGGCTGTGACGATCATACTGATCATTCCTACACCGTTAAGTTGAAGCCTGAGGTGCTCAACAACTTCTTTACCGTGATGCAATATGTGAACGGCAAGTGGATCATCATCGAGAATGCTACGGTATCCAACGGTTATCTGACTATGAGTAGTAAGTATTATGGTCCCACGGCGATCATTGTAGAAGCCGGCAATACCCAGACCGGTGATTCCTTCCCTTGGATCTATCTGGTACTGATGGCTGTATCTGCTGCCGGTTTGGTTGCAGTGTCTATGATGTACAATAAGAAGACTGCTTAATCCGTTTTCCTCTTATTGCAGTGAAAAGAAAGATTTGTTTATCTGTTCTTGCGGTATTGTTTGCCACCGTATTTGTGTTTTCCGGCGTGAAAGTGTACACGGTGTTGAAGGAATATAAAGAGGCGGATGCTGCGTATCAGCAATTGCAGAATGATTTTGTTGTAACACCCACTACTGGGTCCACTGCGCCCGTGGTGGATATTCCACAGGTAGAAACATCCGGTGTTTCGGTGGATTTTGCCAAGTTGAATGCTACGAATACGGATGTTATCGGTTGGATATATTGCGCTGATACACCTATCAACTATCCTGTGGTACAGGCGGCAGACAATGCCACCTATCTTCATACAGGTTTGGACGGTAAGTATTTGCGTAGCGGTACCATTTTTGCGGATTATCGTAACGATTCCATTGGTGAGGATACACAGTTCATTCTGTATGGGCATAGTATGAAAAATAAAACTATGTTCGGATCGTTGATGGGGTATAAGAAGCAGGCATATTATGATGAGCATCCGGTGCTGTATTACTTGACGCAGGATGCCGAGTATCGGATTGAATTGTTCGCGGGTTGCGTGATGAAGGTCCCGCAGATTATCTATCAGCCGAATCCTTCATCTTCTGAGTATGCGACTTATCTTGAGCAGATGCGACGCAAGTCCACGTTCCGCTCGGATGTGACCGTTACAGCCGAGGATACTGTGGTGGTGTTATCCACCTGCTCCTACGAGTTTGACAATGCTCGCTATGTGGCGTTAGGCAAATTAGTAAAGATTGAGAAATGAGTAAATCCCGCTGACCTATTTGGTCAGCGGGATTTTTTGTAATGAAAAAAGCTCGGACGTACTGACCGAGCCTTTCGATCTTATTCGTCGTAGCCTTTGGGATTGTTGGATTGCCAGCGCCAGGTGTCACGGCACATATCCTCAACATTCTTTTTTGCTTTCCATCCCAACAGCGTGGCGGCTTTGGCAGGATTGGAGTAGCAGGTGTCAATATCGCCTTCACGGCGGGGGGCGATCACATAGGGGACATCCACGCCGTTGGCGGAGATGAAAGCTTTTACCAGGTCCATTACGCTATAACCCACGCCGGTACCCAGATTGACCGCTTCCACACCCGTGTGTTTCAGTGCATAGTTCACTGCCTTGACGTGACCGATGGCCAGGTCAACCACGTGGATGTAGTCGCGCACGCCGGTGCCGTCGGGGGTATTATAGTCATCACCGAAGATGGACAGACGCTGCAATTTACCGATGGCCACCTGGGAAATGTAGGGCATCAAGTTGTTGGGGATGCCGTTGGGATCCTCACCGATGCGGCCGCTTTCATGGGCGCCGATGGGATTAAAGTAGCGCAATAATACTACCGACCATTCGGGATCGGAGACGCACAGGTCGGACAGGATGCCCTCAATCATAAATTTAGTGCGACCGTAGGGGTTGGTTACAGCACCGGTGGGCATCGTCTCAACCAGAGGAGAGGGGTTATTATTGCCATAGACGGTGGCGGAGGAGGAGAAAATCATCCGCTTACAGCCCATCTCGGCCATAACCTGACACAGTACCACTGTACCACTGACGTTATTATCAAAATAAGTGAGGGGAAGCCGTACCGATTCGCCTACAGCTTTAAGGCCGGCGAAGTGGATAACCGCCTCGATGTTGTTCTCGCTGAATACGCGCCGCAAACCCTCGGCATCCCGAATATCGCAGTTATAAAAAGGAAAATCTTTGCCGCTTAATTCTTTGATGCGGTTGAGAGCCTCCGGCTTGGAGTTGTAATAATTATCCAGTACGACGATGTCGTAACCGGCATTCAGCATCTCGACACAGGTATGGCTGCCGATATAGCCGCACCCACCGGTAATTAAGATAGACATATGCATCCTCCTTACAGTTAAGTTCTTTTCCATTATAATTCATTTGGGTTGGTATTACAATACCTATTTGTTGCAGGAAGGCTGGAATTTTTTCGCATAATCCTTGCGTTTTTCGTTACAGTGTCGTATAATGATATAAACTCGTCGAGACATCGGCGGGATGAGCGGAGCAGGGCGTTTATCCTGCAGAGATGTAGAAATAGGGGGTAAATTGCTATGCATAATGATTTGGATACTATTTTGTTGTCCGAAGAGGAAATTGATCAGATTGTTACTGACATTGCCGCGCAATTGGACCGCGATTATGCAGGGGAGGATAAGCGGCTGGTTTTGGTGTGTATTCTCAAAGGGTCGGTCGTATTTATGGGAGACCTGATGAAGAAGCTTACTGTGCCTGTGGAAATTGATTTTATGCGGGTTTCTTCGTATGGAGCCGGTACCGAGTCTACTGGTACTGTCAATATTATTTTGGACTTGATTCGTAAAGATTTGGATCAGTGCGATTTGGTTATTGTTGAGGATATTATTGATAGTGGCCGCACACTGTCCCACTTGAACAGATACTTGCAACTGAAAGGTGCGAAGAGTGTTCGCACCTGTACGCTGTTGGATAAGCCCTCGCGCCGCGAAGTCGCGTTTGATGTCGACTATGTGGGTCGTCAAATTCCGGACGAGTTCGTGGTGGGATATGGCTTGGATTACGACGAGAAGTATCGTGCGCTTCCGTATGTTGGTGTCCTTAAGCGGGAAGTGTACGAGGGCTAATACGCATATAGTAAGGCCTCCCTTGGGTGATTACCTAAGGGAGGCCATTTGTACGGTTGAAATAAGAGAGAAATTGAACTGGTTTTGCGCCGAGTGAGTGCGTTTCGTAGCAAGAGCAAGCGCAAAACCCTGTGAAAATGCTTCGCATTTTCGGGTTCTGCATCCTCCGACTGAGCCAAAAAATTAGGAGATAGGCAAAAGCCTATCTCCTAATTTTGGTGCGGATAAGAGGACTTGAACCTCCACCGAGTTGCCCCGACTAGAACCTGAATCTAGCGCGTCTGCCAATTCCGCCATATCCGCATATGCTGTTTGCGTTCGTAGGGAACGAGTTGCATTATACAGCACCGTTGGCGGTTTGTCAATAGTTTTTGCAAACTTTTTTGAAAAAGTTTTTCCAAAGGTTTTCACTCTTTTCGATCGGGGATATATCCCTCAAAAATAAAAGAGTCAAAGGCAGATTTTGAACTGTTTTGTTCATCGGCATTGCGGATGGTCCACGCTAATGTCATAGGGTGGAACAGTCGGCACAAACGGAAAAACGGTTGGGATGTGTCGGAGTGCTGATAGGCGATAAAATCCGGTCGGCAGAGAAAGTTGGTCATCAATGAGGTGAGCAGCGGACGCAACACCGCGGATTTTACTTCTTTCTTAGTATAACGTTTAGACAGGATGCCGCGAATGGTATCTGGAGCGTTTTTGCAAAACCATCGCACCATATACGGATTGAAAGATTCGATACAGTAAGCGCCTTTGTATGTGGCGAGAATATGATTTGCCGCTTCGCACAAGGTTGTATCAAAATAGGAGCGCATGGGCTTGATTTCACACAGAACCGTAACATCTTTTAGTAATTCTAACACCTCACGTAACAAGGGGATCCGTTCATCGGAATCCAGCAAACGAAGCTCCTGCAGTTGTGCATATGTACATTCGTCTACGCGACGGTTGTCACCACACATCCTCAGTAGGGTATCGTCGTGGAAGACCACCACTTTTCGATCAGCGGTAAATCGCACGTCCAACTCTACACCATAACCCGCCTCCTTTGCCGCCTGGAAGGCGGCTAAGGAGTTCTCAGGAACGTGTTGGTTGTTGTCGTATAAACCGCGATGGGCATAGGGCGTGCGGTCAAAGGGGGAGGTATCCCGTCTGCGTCTGGGCAGTATGGCAAAGAATGTCACCGCAATCGCCGCAACGAAAACGGCTAAGGTTGCGTACAGTATCCACATATCTATTAGTCCTCAATATCAAAGTTTTCCAGTACGGATCCTTTGGGCGCGGTGATGGAATCGCCGTGTTTCACGAACAGCATAGTAAGCAAAGCGATACCCACAAATACAGTCGCGTAGGGGAACAGGGTTGTCAGACCGAAGCGATCCATCAGCAGACCGCTCAAATAAGGTGTCAGCACCTGTGCCGCCATAGAGGCGGTGTAATAGTATCCTGTGTATTTACCTACGTTGCCGCCCTTTGCCAATTCCACCACCATGGGGAAAGAATTGACGTTGATGGTGGCCCATCCGATGCCGGCTAAAGCAAACAGCAGATTCATCAGCAGCGGCGGGGTGGCGACATTAACAAAATACGCCGAGCCAAAGGCCACGCCGAGGATCACCACGCCGGCAATAATACACTTCTTGCGGCCGAACTTGGAGGAGATCATACCCACAGGCAAATACGAGATAATAGCGGCGGCCTGGGCGATGATGAGGGTCATATTGTAATCCTTTTGCAGGATGTTGGTAGCATAGACGGAATACTTGGTGGACACCGCGTTGTAACCCATATACCAAAGGGCTACGGAAGCCAAAATCAGCAGTAGGGAAGCAATCTCGCTACGCGTTAGTTTGCGATTGCCGGCATTGTCGCTGTCAGAAGACTCGTCGATTCCCAGACGCTTGGATTCATCTTTCATCTCTTGTACAAAACGATTTTCTTTAACCGTGAGGAGGAATACGACCAGAGCAGCTAACATAATGGCGGCGATGATGCTGAAGAAAACAACGTAACTCATCAGCCCGTTTTCCGCACTGCCGGTACCGAACACCATACCCAATACTAACACAATAATGCCGCCGGCAGAGCCCATCAGATTAATAACGGCGTTGCCCTTGCTACGCAGAGGTTTCGGCGTGACGTCCGGCATTAACGCCACAGCGGGCGAGCGGAATACAGACATAGAAATAAGAACAATTAATAGCAATCCCACAAAGAAAATGAGGGTGCGGGGACTATTCAAAGTTGCTTGCCAGGCATATGTCTGACGGGCGGGGGAGACGTACTCTGCATAGGGACTGATGCGTACACCGGTATAACTGCTGTCATTGGTCACATCATTGCCATTTGTATCCCATTCAGTATCGGTGCGGATGGATAAGAAAGTCTCTCTGTCAAAATCCGAGACGCGGAAAGTCGTACCATCGGTGGTTCTGAGCTCTGCACTACCGTAGTCGTAATCGTATAGAGTCTCCAACGACGTGACGGAATCGATTTGCGCAACGTCAACGATGTTGGTCAGCTGCATATTGTCCACAATGGATAGCCCGATAAAGGAAACGGCAGCCAGAATCGTGCCGATCAAGATGAACGGTGTACGTTTGCCCATCTTGGAGCGACACTTATCGGACAGCGCACCAAATAAGGGGAGCATGAACAAAGCCAGGATGTTGTCGAAGGCCATAATGATACCGGAATAGGCCTGGGGCATACCGAATTTATTGGTTAGGGTTAAGGCGATGATGTTGTCATAGGCCTGCCAAAAAGCCATAATGAGGAAAAAGGCAAAGCCGACACAGATGGTGCGACGGTAATTGAGTTTCATAAAAACATCCTTTTCGTTATGATGGATTAGTCACAGCAAGGGTCGCTCTTTTTCACAGCTAAGTCCGGAGCGGTGTCGGGAGCGGTAGAATCACCCAGTCCGGAGGCTTCGCTGAACAGCACGTCGCGGGTTACAGCAGCGACAGCGTCGGTAGGCACGATGATCTTGGATGCGCGTCCGTTGCCCATCTGTACCAGAGCCTCATATTTTTTCAGTTCCAGCACCGCCGCATCGGCTCCAGCCTCGCGCAGGCGGCGGATACCCTCGGCCTCGGCCTCGCGGGCAAGGACTACTGCCTTAGCCGCACCTTCGGCACGGGCGATGGCGGCGTCGCGCTCACCCTCGGCGGCCAAAATGAGAGCCTGCTTTTCACCCTCTGCACGGGTGATGACAGCGGCCTTGTGACCTTCAGCCTGCAGCAGGGTCTCGCGGCGATCACGCTCGGCCTTCATCTGTTTCTCCATTGCTTCTTGTATCTCACGGGGAGGAATGATGTTTTTCAATTCAACGCGACCCACCTTGATGCCCCACTGGTCGGTAGCCTCATCCAAAATGGCGGTCATCTTGCCGTTGATGGTATCGCGGGAGGTCAGCGTGCCGTCCAGATCCAGTTCACCGATGAGGTTACGCAGGGTGGTGGCGGTCAGATTGGCCAGGGCGTTGATGGGGTTAACCACACCGTAGGTATACATCTTGGCATCGAAGATGCGGTAGTATACCACTGTATCGATCTGCATGGTAACATTATCCTTGGTAATAACCGGCTGGGGAGGCGAGTCCAGTACCTGCTCCTTCAGCGTGATCTTCTTGGCAATACGCTCTAATAGAGGGATTTTGATATGCAGACCCGCCGACCAAGTGACACGGTATTTGCCTAAAAATTCGATCACGTACTCAGAGGCCTGGGGGACGATCCGCAGACAGGTAAAAAACAGGACCACAATAACAAAAATAATAGCACCGATCCAAAACTCCATAAAAACAACTCCTTTATAAATTTGGTTATCACAACTATACCACATTCTACCGAAAATGGCAAGTATATGTCCGCTTTTGTTATTACAAAATGTGGGGGGCACCTTTCGCTTGTACCGACAAGAGGTATTCCTGAGATGAATTTTTGTCTTTGTTCCGAAAAGAGACAAAAATGGAAAAAGTTTGACGAAAATTTCACAAAATTTCTTTCATTTACCCTTTACAATACTATTTTTTTGTGATATTATTTAAGGTGGTAAGTTTCGGGGGAGAGCATATACTTTTCTACCGACTTAACTCAATATTATTTTATCCCAATGAAGGAGGACATATCTATGGCAAGAAAGTTTAAGACCATGGACGGTAACAACGCTGCGGCTCACGTATCCTATGCGTTCACCGAGGTGGCGGGCATCTATCCGATTACCCCCCCCAGCCCCATGCCCGACTACGTAGACCAGTGGGCTGCCGCCGGTCTGAAAAACATTTTCGGTACCACCGTTAAGGTGTCCGAGATGGAATCTGAGGCGGGTGCCGCCGGTACCGTGCACGGTTCTCTGAACGCCGGTGCTCTGACCACGACCTACACTGCTTCTCAGGGTCTGCTGCTGATGATCCCCAATATGTACAAGATCGCCGGTGAGCTGCTGCCCTGCGTATTCCACGTTTCTGCCCGTACCGTGGCTTCTCACGCTCTGAACATCTTCGGTGACCACTCCGACGTTCTGGCTTGCCGTCAGACCGGTTTTGCGATGCTGGCCGAGACCAACACTCAGGAGGTTATGGATCTGGGTGCTGTTGCTCACCTGGCTTCCATCAAGGGCCGCGTTCCCTTCATTAACTTCTTTGATGGTTTCCGTACTTCTCACGAGATTCAGAAGATCCAGGTCTGGGATTATGAGGATCTGAAAGAGATGTGCGATATGGACGCCGTTGCCGCTTTCCGTAAGCGCGCTCTGGACCCCGAGCATCCCGTGATGCGCGGTTCTCACGAGAACGGCGACATCTTCTTCCAGCACCGCGAGGCTTGCAACCAGTACTATGATGCCATCCCCGGTATCGTTGAGGAGTACATGGGCAAGGTGAACGAGAAGCTGGGCACCAACTATCAGATCTTCAACTACTACGGTGCTCCCGATGCCGAGCGTGTCATCGTTGCTATGGGCTCCATCTGCGACGTAATCGAAGAGGTTATCGATTATATGATCGCTAAGGGTGAGAAGGTCGGTCTGGTTAAGTGCCGTCTGTATCGTCCCTTCTGCGCGGATAAGCTGTCTGCTGCTATCCCCGCCACCGTTAAGAAGATTGCCGTTCTGGATCGTACCAAGGAGCCCGGCGCTCTGGGTGAGCCCATGTATCTGGACGTTGTCACCGCTCTGGCTACTCAGGGTCGCGGCGACATCCGCGTCATCGGCGGTCGTTATGGTCTGGGTTCTAAGGATACTCCTCCCTCCAGCGTGTTCGCCGTTTACGACGAGCTGGCCAAGGATGCTCCCAAGGCTCAGTTCACCCTGGGTATCGTGGATGACGTGACCGGTCTGTCTCTGGAGGAGAAGCCCGCTCCCAACACCGCTGCCGAGGGCACCATTGAGTGCAAGTTCTGGGGTCTGGGCGGTGACGGTACCGTTGGCGCCAACAAGAACTCCATCAAGATCATCGGCGACCACACCGACAAGTACATCCAGGCATAAGGCGGATCGGAGCCATGTCGTTCTGTGGGCCAAGCG
>JAZNUN010000043.1:0-7195 GCA_045592345.1 Acutalibacteraceae bacterium
GCTAATGCTTTGGTTGCGATGTTTTCTGCGCCAGCAGAAAACTCGACCGACTTCGGCGTAGCCGAATGTCGGGGAATCGAACCCCGGTTTTAGCGGTCGGCTATTCTATGCGCCGCCAAAAGTATATCTGCCGCTAAAACCTCGAATATTGCCGCAAAGCGGCAATATTCAGCGGGCGATCCGCCCGCTGGCCGCCGCCAAAAAGGGAAAGGGCACCCCAATGGGGTACCCTTTCCCTTTTTGGTGGAGGCGGCGGGAATCGAACCCGCGTCCGAAAACCACTTGATACAGCTTTCTCCGAGTGCAGCCGATCTTTTGAGATTCCCCTCACGCATCGCCGAAAGGCAGGCTATGCGCTACGGTAGCCACTACGCCGTGACGTCAGGGGTGGCACCCTGTCGTTCACGTTCACCGCTAATCGACGCCCCGCTCCCGGTCGCGGTACTCCGGGGCAGGACGGGCTGCATTAATTAAGCAGCCAGAGCAACTTTAGAGTTGTCGTTTATTGTTTAAAAATTGTCGGTTTTATAGTGGTCCAACGCCACTACTCGCTTACCGTACCTCACAATCCCCGTCGAAACCTTTACGCCCCCGTATGGATTGGATTTTTATTATATCCATTTTGTCCGCAGATGTCAAGAAAAATGCCGAGACGATTGTCTCGGCATTTTTTGGCTTATTCCTTTACTACCCGCAGGGTGGTGTAGCCATAATAGGCGAACACCGCCGCGGCGGACGAGTCCACTACCTCGCCGCCCACCAACACGGGCACCGCGGGGGGACATCCCACCGTAGGGGATGCCAACACGCGACCGATACAATCCGCAACGGGTAACGTCTCCGCGGGGGCAAACAGCGCCTCCCGAGGGCTCATCGCCACCACGGGCGGGGTCAACGACGGTGGCAGGTCGGTCAGCGCCGCGGCGCGGGACAGGGCGCACAGCGCCCGCTCCACGCGGTCAAAATCCGCCGCCGTATGGGCGGTAGAGAACATCATCACGCAGTAATCGGGGTCGGCAAACTCGCACACCATCCCCTGCTCCTCCAGATACGCCGCCACCGCGTCGCCGCGGTAGCCGTACCCTTTGGTCGCCAGCGTCACCTTCAGCGGCTCATCCCCCACCAGTGTGTAGCCGTGGGCGGTGAGGGCGGCCTTCAGCGCCGCCACCCGCTGACAACAGAGCGCCAAATCCTGCGGGTAGTCCTCCGCCAGATAGGGGTTGACGCCATCCAGCAACTGCAGAATCAAGTAGGATGGGCTGGTGGAGGCGAACAGGCTCAGTGCGTGTTCCGCCTCCTCCCCCAACGGGGCAACGCCACGGGAAACGTGCAGATAGGCGCCCCCCGTCAGCACCGGCAGGGTCTTGTGAGCGGAATCACAGCACAGGTCCGCGCCCAAGGTGATGGGGTGACGGCTCTGTGGCAGAAAGCGCAGATACGCGCCGTGGGCATTATCCACCAACAACAGCACCCCACGGGCGTGGCACGCATCCGCCAAAGCAGAAATCGGCAGGGTGTTGCCCAGATAATCGGGGCTGGTGACATACACCGCCGCGGGAAGTTCATCCATAGTATCCAAGGCGGCGGCAACTCCCTCAGCAGTGAGAGGGCAGGCCGTCAAAGCGTCCCCGCCCCACAGCCACGCCACCTCCGCATCCAGCAGAGCGGCGGCGGTGACAAAGGTGCTGTGGGCGTTGCGCCCCGCCAAAAGGGTGCGGCGACCCGTATACTGCATCGCTAAATACAGCATACCGCGGATGCAGAGGGACGAGCCCTCGGTAGAATACACCGTCCGCGCCGTACCGAACAGGGCGGCGGCGTTATCCTCGCTCTCGCGGATGATGCCCGCGGAGTGATACAACACGTCGGCACCGCCGATCTCGGTGATGTCCATCCCCTCGCACCCCAGACGGGATACACCCTTGTGTCCCGGCATATGCAGACGGAGGGGGTTGCTCTCGCTGTAAGCTCTTACGAAATCACAGATGGGGGTGTTCACTCCGCATCATCTCCTAAAGTCTTAGCTACTTCGACCATAATGGCACATTCCATACGCTTACGGAACAGCTCGCACCCGTACTCGTACACGCCGGTGACCGAGCCGGTGGCGTGGTAGGCGTTGGCGGCACATCCGCCGGAGCAGTACAATTTCGCCCAGCAATCGGCGCAATCGGGGCGGGCATACACATTACAGGCGGCAAACTCGCACTGGGTGGCGGTGTTGGTGACCCCCTGCCAGATGTCGCCCAGCTTAAAGGCTTCCTCTCCCACAAACTGGTGGCAAGGGTACAGGTCGCCCCAGGGAGTGACCGCCATATATTCGGTTCCGCTACCACAGCCGGACACACGCTTGTAGATGCAAGGACCGCCCTTGAGGTCTATCATATAATGATAGAACGTGAAAGGGTTGCCCGCCTTGTGACGCTCTAACATCAGTTGAGCCAGTTGTTCGTACTGGTCGAGGACGATGGGCAGGTCCTCGGCGGTGAGGGCGGAGGGATCCTCGGGGGCGCAGACGACGGGCTCCATAGACAGTTCGGTGAAACCTAAATCCAGCATCTGCTGAATATCCTTAAGAAAATCGGGATTAGCGTGGGTAAAGGTGCCCCGCATATAGTAGTTCTTGCCGCCGCGGGCCTCCACGAACTTCTGAAACTTGGGAACGATCTTCTCCCAGCTGCCGTTGCCCGCATAGTCAACACGATAGGCGTCGTGAATCTCTTTACGTCCATCCAGGCTCAGCACCACGTTGCTCATCTCGCGATTGGAGAACTCGATGACGTCGTCATCCACCAGCACGCCGTTGGTGGTGAGGGTGAAACGGAAGTGCTTACCCGTTTCCTGCTCACGCTGACGGGCATAGGCCACCAGTTCCTTGATCATATCCCAGTTCATCAACGGCTCGCCGCCGAAAAAGTCCACCTCAAGGTTGTGGCGGGGGCCGCTGTTCTCAATAAGAAAATCCAGCGCCCGCTTGCCCACCTCCAGGCTCATCAGGGCGCGGTCGCCGTGATACTTGCCCTGGCTGGCGAAACAGTAAGAGCAATTCAGATTGCAGGTGTGGGCCACGTGAAGGCACAGGGCTTTTACCACACCGGCAGTCTTCTGCTTCAAGGTGTCCGCCATAGGACGGAAAGTATCGGGGGTGAACAGCTGACCGGCAGCCTTCAACCCGCCGATCTGATCGTAGCACTCCGCCAGTTCCTCGGCGGTGACGTCCTCACGGTGACCGTATTTGGCATACATATCCGCCAACAAAACGTCGCGGTCGGTATCCTCATACAGGCCAATCATATCGTAGGCGATCTCATCCACCACGTGAACTGAGCCGGAGCAGATGTCCAGAACAATGTTCAGACCACCCAATTGATATCGGTGTACCATAACGTACTCCTCCTAAACATCATAAAAAATGTCGCCATCGGACGATGGCGACATTTTGGCGTTAGCCAATTACTTGTTCTCGCACTCCTGGTTAGCAATGCCGCAGCTGGTCTTGCAAGCAGACTGGCAGGAAGTCTGGCACTCGCCGCAGCCGCCGTTCTTGGCGCTGTCGCACAGGTTCTTGGTCTCCAGAGTCTTGATGTGTTTCATAAGGAAGTCCCTCCTAATTGCTTAATTTTTACCCATTGTACCACACTTTTCGCCATAAGTCAATCAACACTTGCAGGAAAAATCAATTCGTGCTATACTAAAATAGCGAAAGGAGTGGGTAAAAATGCGTAATACCACCCTATGCTATATACACAACGACCGTGGGCAGACCCTGCTGCTCCATCGGGTGAAAAAAGAAAACGATCTGAACAAGGACAAATGGATCGGTGTGGGGGGCGGATTTGAGGACAAAGAGAGTCCCGAGGACTGCCTGCTCCGTGAAGTATACGAGGAAACGGGGCTGACCCTCACCCGCTGGCAGTATCGCGGCATCGTCACCTTTGTATCGGATAAGTGGGAGACTGAGTATATGCACCTGTACACCGCTGACGGGTATACGGGGGAGATAAAAGAATGCGACGAGGGTACACTGGAATGGGTAGATAACGACCGCATCCCCACCCTGCCCGCCTGGGCGGGGGATCGTATTTTTCTGGATCTGATTGCGAAAGACGTGCCCTTTTTCTCGCTGAAACTGAAATATACAGGGGAGACCCTGACAGCCGCGGCGCTGGACGGCGCCGCACTGGACGTATAAGGAGGTAGGAATATGTTTGACCGTGTACGTATAAAAGAAATGGCGAAAACCACGCTGAAACGCTGCTATTGGGCGGCGGTGGCGGTGGCGGTGCTGGTGGGTCTGCTGGGCGGCAGTCTGGCAGGCGGCCTGACCCAGGGGCAGGGCGTCAACCTAAACCTGAATGACACTCTGAATGTGGATACCGACACCGATTTTGACACAGACTTCAACTACGACGGCGATTACAGCGACGGCGTGTGGGGTCAGCCGGACAACCCGTGGGAAGAGCAAGGCGGCAATGTGTGGGAAGACCCCGCCTATAACGAGGACCAGTCGCTGGCGGAAATTTGGGAAGAATTTAAGGCGGAATTCAACGCCATTATGGAAGATTTTGCCGCTGAGATGGGCGTCAATCTACAAACAGGTTTAGCCATCTTTGCCGGTGTTCTGTTTGCCATTTTCCTTATCGCTGTGTTGATTGCGATGCTGTTCACCATCTTTGTGGGTAACGTGATGACGGTGGGCGGTCACGGATGGATGCTCCGCCAATGGCGGGGCGAGAATGCCGGCGTGGGCGAAGCCTTCGCCTCCTTCCGCATCTATAAGCCCACCGTGGTGACCATGCTGGTGCGTGGCATCTACCTATGGCTGTGGGGTCTGCTGTTTATCATCCCCGGCATCATCAAGGGCTTTGCCTACAGTATGGTACCCTATATCATCTACGAAAACCCCAATCTCACCGCCAATCAGGCTATTAAAATGAGTAAAAAAATGACCGATGGGTACAAGGGCGACCTGTTCGTGCTGAATCTGAGCTTTATCGGCTGGACGATGCTGTCCGCCATCACCGGCGGTCTGGTAGGCATCTTCTGGAGCAACCCCTATATGGGGCTGACCCACGCGGGTGCCTATGAGGACCTGAAATGGAAGGCCATCCAGTCGGGTAAGTTGACCTGGGAGGACTTTGGACAGACGCCCCCGCCCCCTGCGGATCCGTTTGAGAATGCGTGGTGCAACCCCGCTCCCCAACAGCCCTGGGGTAACCCCGCTCCCCAACAGCCTTTCTGGGAACAGCCCGCGACCCAACAGCCCGTAGGCAACCCCGCTCCCCAACAACCCTTCTGGGAGCAGCCTGCTCCCCCGCCCCAACCCCAACCGGAGAATAACCCCACCGACGTACGGTGGTAAGGAGTCATTATGTTAAACGATCTTCTTACGGTGGGCGGACAGGTGTTGACCTTGTTTCTGCTCATTGCCGCAGGTTTTCTGTGCGCTAAGACCCGTCTGCTGGACGATAGTTCCGCAAAAGCATTGGCCAATTTGGTGTTATACGTGGCCACCCCCGCGGTGATTATCAAATCCTGCATCCGCGAATTTGACGCCACCCTGCTGTGGGGATTCCTCACGGTGGTGGCGGTGGCGGCTGTCAACCATTTAGCGCTGATATTGATAGCCAAATGTTGCTTTCGCAAGGGAGAGGACGGGCGCCGTCAGGTACTGCGCTGTGCCACGGTGTTCTCCAACGCCGGGTATATGGCCATCCCGCTGCAACAGGCAATTTTAGGCGACGTGGGTGTGTTTTACTGCGCCGCCTACGTCATCGTGTTCAACGTATTTCTGTGGACCTACGGCTTGGTGGAAATGAGCGGCCAAAAACGACTCTCCCCCAAACAGATCCTGCTAAACCCCGGTGTAATCAGCGTAGCGGTGGGATTGGTGCTGTTCCTCTTCTCGATACCCGTACCTGCCATCCTGCGGGACGGCATCGGGCATCTGGCGGCGCTGAATACCCCCATACCCATGATCATCATCGGCTACTATCTGGCAAAAACCAATCTTTCCGCCGCCCTGAAGGACAAAGAGGGCTGGCTGTGCATCGCCCTGCGGCTGGTGATACTGCCGTCGGTTACATTGGCGGCACTGCTACTCTGCGGAGTACGCGGAGACGTGCTGACCGCCGCTATGATCTGCATCGCCACCCCCGTGGCCACATCCTGCACTATGTTTGCCGCCCGCTTTGACCGCAACGCGGTTTTATCGGTAAATTTGGTGTCCATATCTACCCTATTATCGGTGATATCCATCCCCGCTATGGTGGCTCTGACCAACTATCTTAGCTCTTTACTGTGAACGAGGTGAAATGATGAACGTACAACTGCACGAGTTTATCATCCCCTTTGCGGGAGTGAAGCAGAAGATCATTTATCATTTCAGCGACCTGCATCTGGCGGTGGCAGACCCCGCCGCCGACCCCGAGGAGCAAGAAGAAGCGGCGAAGGCCGCCAAAAGTTTTGACGATTGCCGCCACTGGTTTGCGGAACACTGCAAGGAGCCCTTTGACGACAGTCTGAGCGCCGCTGAGTATTTTGAGAGGCTGGTGGCAGCCTGCGGCGACGGGGATGCGGTGCTGTGCGCGGGAGATCTGGTGGAGCATTTCGGCGACGCGACGATGCGGTATGCGGACCGACAGGTGGCACATCTGCCCTTTATGACGGTGTGCGGCAACCACGATACCCCCGACAAATTCCCCGATGGGTATGCCATCTCCGCCGCCAAAGCGGAGGTGCAGATGATGGAGCTGGAGGACCTGCGGGTGCTGGGCTTTGACGACAGCACGCGGGTCATCACCCCTACCCAGTTGGACACGCTGAAAGAGGCGTTGGCGGGAGATAAGCCGCTGATCATTCTTCTGCACATCCCCTTTGCGGTGGCGGAGAACGAGGCGATGCTCCGTGGCTGCGGTGAGTATTTTATGCTGAACTACGATGGGTGTCCCGAGGAAAATTTGGAGTTTGTAGAGCTTATTAAGAGCCACCCCCACCGCATTGCGGCGGTGCTGGCGGGACACCTGCATTTTAACCACGTCTGCCCTGTGGCGGAGGGATTGACCCAGTACGTATCCTCTCAAGGTATGACGGGGCATATCAATCGGTACGTGATTGGAGAATAAGAAAATGAAAAGGAGCGAGGCGGGTGCCTCGGACCCTTTTTTAAGCAATATCTTTTGGGTAGGATGCCCAT
>JAZNUN010000044.1:0-8209 GCA_045592345.1 Acutalibacteraceae bacterium
CCCCCGAGGAGGCTCCTATCCCTGCTCCTGCCGACCCGATACCCGTTATTCCCGCCCCCGCGGCAGAGCGACCCTTGGCGGAGTGGCCCCGTATTCTGGAGGATCTTCAGCAATCCTGTCCTCCCTTGTACGGCATCCTGCGGGATACCGCCGCATTGGACAAGGATGGGAGCATCATCATCTGTATTGAGAACATCCTGCTGGCACAGGTGCTCAAGGAGGGCGGCAACAAAGAAAAACTGGTGGCGGCTATCACCCGTGTGTGCGGCGCCCCCCGTCCGATGAAACTGCGCCAGATGAAGAAAGAAGATCCCAAGTCCGCCCACGACCCCCTGGCAGATCTGCTGAACGCAGGTCGCGGTGCCGGTGTGGGCGTTAATGAGGATTGATAATTAGTAGAAATATAAATCAAGCGGAGCCTCCCTCTTTGAGGGTAGATTCCCCCGCATTGCGGGGGAAATGTCCGCATAGCGGACAAAAGGGGGCCGCTTCGCGGCGAGCGAGGTGGATTTTCTGCGGTATATGCCGCAGAAAAGACGGAGGGAGTTTAACTCCCCCAGTCTTTTTGCTTCGCAAAAACCCAGCCCCCTCGAGAGGGGGCCTATGCACGATTTGAAATGGAGGAATTAAACGATGAAAGCAAACATTCCGAGAGGTATGGGCGGCGGCGCCCCCGGCAATATGCAGGCCATGCTGCGACAGGCCCAGAAGATGCAAGAGGATGCCCAGCGTGTGCAAGAGGAGCTGGAGCAGACCGAGTATAACGCTACCGCGGGCGGCGGTGCTGTCAGCGCCACCGTCAATGGTAAGCACACCCTCACCGCCCTGACCATCAACCCCGACGTGGTGGACCCCGATGACGCCGAGATGCTGGCGGATCTGGTGATGGCGGCGGTGAACGAGGCCCAGCGTGCCGCGGCAAAGGACGCCGAGGAGAAGATGGGCGCGGTCACCGGCGGTATGAACCTGCCGGGGATGTTCTGATATGAGCTATTCCATCGTGCCGCTTCAGCGGCTGACCGAACAGTTGGAGCGTCTGCCGGGCATCGGACGTAAATCCGCCGCCCGTCTGGCTTTCCATCTGCTGTATATGCCGGACAAGGATGCCACTGCCTTTATCGAGGCGCTCACCGATGCCCGGGATAAAATACACGAGTGCCCCGTGTGCTGTAATCTCACGGATAAGACCCCCTGCCCCCTGTGCGAGGACACCCGCCGTGACCGCACCACCATCTGCGTGGTGGAGGATCCTCGGGACGTGCTGGCGATCGAGCGCACGCGGGAGTACAACGGTCTGTACCACGTGCTCCACGGCACCATTTCGCCTATGGATGGGCGGGGCCCCGACCAGTTGCGGGTGAAGGAATTGCTCCATCGCCTTAAGGACGAAACCGTCACCGAGGTGATTATGGCCACCGACCCCACCGTGGAGGGAGATTATACCGCTATGTACCTCTCCCGTCTGCTGAAGCCGTTGCAGATCAAGGTCACCCGCCTTGCCTACGGCATCCCCGTGGGCGGCGACTTAGAGTACGCCGACGAGGTCACCCTCTCCCGCTCTTTAGAGGGCAGAAACGAGTTGTAAAAGCAGGGGCTTTGAGTAGAGAAAAGCCTCCCTCTTGAGGGAGGTGGCATTTGCGGAGCAAATGACGGAGGGAGTTCAACTCCCCCAGTCTGCCCTTCGGGCAGCCAGCCCCCTCGAGAGGGGGCCTTTATTCCTATCTAACTTTGCACAAAGGAGGTTTTTGGCTATGGCTGAAACCAAGAAAAACGGCAACAAGACCATTGCCGAAAACCGCAAGGCGTTCCACGATTATTTCGTAGAGGAGTCCTTTGAGGCGGGTATCGCCCTGTGCGGCACCGAGGTCAAGGCCCTGCGTCAAGGGGGTGTCAACCTCAAGGATGCCTGGTGCTCGGTGGTGGATGGCGAACTGTTTGTCAACGGTATGCACATCAGCCCCTATGATAAGGGCAATATCTTCAACCGCGACCCTCTCCGTGTGCGGAAACTCCTGATGCACAAGCGGGAGATTATGCGTCTGCTGGGCGTTACCAAGCAGGCTGGCTACTCCCTCATCCCCCTGTCCTTGTATTTCAAGGGCAGTCGGGTGAAGGTGCAGGTGGGTCTGTGCCGTGGCAAAAAGCTGTACGATAAGCGGGAGGACGCCGCCAAACGGGATATGAAGCGAGAAGCTCAACGTAGCCTGAAAGAATTTAATAACCGCTGAAACAAGCAGGGTATTGCACCCTGCTTTTTCTTTTGCCCCCGCACCCTCTATTTCACACGCTTTTTTGCCCCTTTTACCGCAAAAAAACATCACTGAAACCGAAATTCCGCGAATTTGTGAAAAAAATATCAAATCTGTCAAAAAATTTGCAAAAAGTACTGGAAATCCCTTTTTATATATGGTATAGTATACTCAGTGCATTCTGCACAGGTCTATTTGGTGCGTCCAAAAACGGAAATACCCGTTTTTCCTCGCACGAACAATCATAAGGAGGAATAGCCACTATGCAAAAGAAAATCAGTTCTCTCCCCTTTAACGGCACTCCGGAGCAGGAGGCTCAGCTGCTGCAGATCATCGCTGAGAACAAGCAGGATCCCAGTATGCTGATGGGCGTTATGCAGAAGGCCCAGGACATCTACGGCTACCTGCCCATCGAGGTGCAGAAGATCATCGCCGACGGTATGGGCGTTCCGCTGGAGAAGGTCTACGGCGTTGCCACCTTCTACGCGCAGTTTGCCCTGTCCCCCAAGGGCAAGTACAACATCTCCGTCTGTCTGGGTACCGCCTGCTACGTTAAGGGTGCCGGCGAGATCTTTGAGCGTTTGTCCGAGATCCTGGGCATCGGTGCTGACGAGTGCACCCCCGACGGCAAGTACAGCCTGACTGCCTGCCGTTGCATCGGCGCCTGCGGTCTGGCCCCCGTGCTGACCGTTAACGAGGACGTGTACGGCCGTCTGACCGTGGACGACGTCCGCGAGATTTTGGCGAAGTATACTGACTAATCCAAAAAGTAAGGAAGAAAATCTATGAAGATTTCTACCATCCGAGAGCTGCTGGACGCCGCCGTGATCATCGGCGAGGATATGCTGGACGAGCACGTCTATTCTGCTTGCGGCAGCGATATGATGAGCGACGTACTGGCCTACGTTAAGGACCAGGCGGTTCTGCTCACCGGTCTGGTGAACACCCAGGTGGTGCGCACCGCCGAGATGATGGATATGCGTTGCATCGTATTTGTACGGTCCAAACAGCCCACCCCCGAGATCGTTGCGCTGGCCGAGGAGAGCGGTATCGTTCTGCTGGCCACCCCCAAGCGGATGTACGAGGCCTGCGGCATTCTGTACTCCAACGGTCTGGTGGGGAATAAGGTAAAGGAGTAACGCGGTATGAGTGAAGCCTTGTCTTTTCGTTTTCACGTAGACGGGGACGATTTCACCTCAGCCGGCCAGGCTTCGGTGCAGGTGAAAAAGGACCTGCGGCGTCTGGGCATCGATGCGGAGATTATCCGCCGTGTGTCCATCGCCATGTACGAGGGTGAGATCAATATGGTTATCCACGCCGGCGGCGGCGAGGCCGAGGTGCGGGTGACCGAGGAGGCTATCGAGATCATTTTAGCGGACCGGGGTCCGGGTATCGCCGATATTGAAAAGGCGATGCAGGCGGGATATTCCACCGCTCCTGACACCATCCGCTCTCTGGGTTTCGGCGCCGGTATGGGTCTGCCCAACATGAAGCGCTATACCGACTATATGGACATTCAGTCCACCGTGGGTGTGGGTACCACCATTACGATGAAGGTGAATTTGGCGTAACCACCCCCGTACACAGGCTGGATAGAGAAAAGGCTCCCTCTTGAGGGAGCTGGCACGGCGCAAGCCGTGACTGAGGGAGTTTTTCTTTAAAGAAAGACGTACAAGGAGCAGGACGCGCTGTTCTGTCCACTCCCTCCGAGTCGCCTTGCGGCGACCCACCTCCCTCTCGTAGGGAGGCAACGCCCTATTCCGCCTTAACCAACAACCACAAGGAAGGTTCGCTATGAATACATACGAGCATTCTGTGCTGCTTTCTGCCGACAAGTGTATCGGCTGCACCACCTGTGTGCGCCACTGCCCTACCGAGGCTATCCGCATCCGTGACGGACGGGCGGTCATTAACGAGGGGCGGTGCATCGACTGCGGCGAGTGCATCCGTACCTGTCCCCAAAAGGCGAAAAAGGCGGTCTGCAATAAACTGTCCGATATGGACGGCTACAAATGGAAGATCGCCCTGCCTGCCCCTGCGCTCTACGGTCAGTTTGAGAATCTGGAGGACGTGGAATACGTGCTGAGCGGCCTGCTGCACATCGGCTTTGACGATGTGTACGAGGTTTCTCAGGCGGCGGAGCTGCTCTCCGCCTACACCCGCGCCTATCTGGACACCGAGGGCGTGAAAAAGCCGGTGATCTCCACCGCCTGCCCCGCTGTGGCGCGGCTGATCTCTCTGCGATTCCCCTCGCTGGAGGAGAACGTGCTGCGTCTGCTGCCCCCCATCGAGGTGGCGGCTAAGCTGGCGCGGGAAAAGGCGCAGGCGGAGCACCCCGAACTACAGCCCGAGGACATCGGCGTCTGCTTTATCTCCCCCTGCCCCGCCAAGGCCAGTTACGTGAAAAACGGTTTTGGCAGTTATCGGAGTCAGGTGGACGTGGTGATCCCCATCAGCGACGTGTATTTCCAACTCATCAACGCCATGAACCGTGAAGTGCCCAACCGCGAACTGTCCGCCTCCGGCCGTATCGGCGTGGGCTGGGCCACCAGCGGCGGCGAGGCGTCGGCGCTGTTCAACGACAGTTATCTGGCGGCGGACGGCATCGAGAACGTGATTCACGTACTGGATCAGATTGAAAACGGCAACATTGCCCAGTTGGAATTCGTCGAGCTGAACGCTTGCCCCGGCGGATGTGTGGGTGGCGTACTGACGGTACAAAACCCCTTTATGGCACGGGCGCGGCTGCACATCCTGCGCCGCTATATGCCGGTCAGCCGTAACAGTCTGCCTGCGGACGAGCCATACATTCCCGCCCACTACTTCTTTGAGGAACTGCCGGAGTACCAGCCCATTTCCCGTCTGTCCCCCAACATTGCCCAGTCTATGCGGATGATGGCGGAGATTCAGACGCTGAAGGGTCAGTTACCGGGTCTGGATTGCGGTGCCTGCGGCGCCCCCACCTGCCGCGCCTTTGCAGAGGATGTGGTACGGGGGGATGCATCGGTGGATGGCTGTCTGCTGTGCCGTGTGCTACCGAAGGAGGGTGAAGAATGACCGTTCAAGAACTGGTGGATAAGATGGGCTTTACCGCCCATGCTCTGCCCGACCCTCAGCGGGAGGTGACCGGTGTGTACATCGGCGACCTGCTCAGCTGGGTGATGGGCCGTGCCGGCGCGGATGAAGCGTGGATCACCATTATGTCCAACCGCAACATCGTGGCGGTGGCTACGCTGGCGGATACCGCCTGTATCCTGCTGGCGGAGGGTGTCACCCCCGACGAGGGTGTGGCCCAACTGGCTATGGATAAGGGCATCAACCTGCTCACCAGTCCCCTGTCCGCCTACGATACCGCCCTGCGGCTGAGTGAAACGTTATGAGCCGCTATTACTATGACCTGCACATCCACTCCTGTCTGTCCCCTTGCGGGGATAACGACAACACCCCCAACAACATTGTGGGTATGGGTGTGCTGGCAGGTCTGCAGATTATGGCGCTCACCGACCACAATACCTGCCGCAATTGCCCCGCCTTCTTTGAGGCGGCGAAAAAGCAGGGAATCATCCCCGTTCCCGGTATGGAGCTGACCACCGCGGAGGATATCCATATGGTGTGCCTATTTCCTACGCTGGAGTCGGCGATGGACTTTGATCGGGAGATACAGACCCGACGGATCCTCATTCCTAACCGCACCGACATTTTCGGCGACCAGTACGTGATGGACGCACAGGACGAGATCGTGGACATCGAGCCGCACCTGCTGTCCAACGCCACCACCGTATCGGTGGAGGAGGCACCCGCTCTGACGGCGCGGTTCGGCGGTGTATGCTACCCCGCCCACGTGGACCGACAGGCTAACGGCATTATCGCCACCTTGGGTTTTCTGCCTCCGGATATGCACTTTCCCGCCGTGGAGCTCCACGATGGGGAAAAAGAAGCGGAATACCGCCAACAGCATATTGCGGACACCACCCGCGTGGTGGTGGGCTCCGACGCCCACGTGCTGTGGGATATACGGGATAAGGATGCGTGGTTGGAGATTCCCGACGAGCCCTATTCCTCAGCGTTGGTACGGGCTAATCTCATTGAGATACTGCGGAGGGGACTATGAAAGAATTATCTCTAAACCTCTTGGATATTGCCGAAAACTCGGTGAAAGCAGGGGCCACCCTGACCCAACTGCTGCTGACCGAGCAGGACGGCGTCCTCACCTTTCAGGTGACGGACGACGGCTGCGGTATGACCGAGGAGGTACTGCGGGGGGTCACCGACCCTTTCTATACCACCCGCACCACCCGCGCGGTGGGGCTGGGTCTGCCGCTACTGCGTATGGCGGCGGAACAGACCGAGGGTACTATGGAGGTGGCATCCAAGCATAAGGATAACCATCCCACCGACCACGGCACCACGGTAACGGCGGTGTTTCACACCGACCACATTGACTGTCCCCCTCTGGGCGACCTGACGGCGACGGTCACCACCCTCATCCAGGGGCATCCGGACACGGACTTTCTGTTCCGTCACCGTTTGCCCGACGGACGCGTGGTGGAATTGGACACCCGACAGCTGCGGGAGATCCTCGGCGAGGTTTCTCTGGCAGAGTTCGAGGTACTACAATGGATATCGGGCTATCTCAGCGACCAGTACACCGCCGAGGAGCCTTGTGTTTAAATCAGATATCATAGGAAAGGAAGATATAGTATGAAATCGTTAGCAGAACTCCAGGCCATTAAGGAGAAGATGCAGGGCAAGGTTGCTCTGCGCGAAGGCTCCTCCGACAAGCGTGTTGTGGTGGGTATGGCTACCTGCGGTATTGCCGCCGGCGCCCGTCCCGTGCTCAACGCCTTCGTGGAGCAGGTCAACGAGGCGGGTCTGACCGCCAGCGTGACCGTCACCCAGACCGGCTGCATCGGCATCTGCCAGTATGAGCCTGTTGTGGAGGTCTTTGAGGCCGGTAAAGAGAAAGTGACTTATGTCAAGATGTCCGCCGATAAGGTGGCCCGCGTTGTTGAGGAGCACCTGAAGGGCGGTAAGCCTGTTGCCGAGTACACCATCGGCAACGCTAATCTGTAAAAAACGAGGAGGTTATCAATTATGGTTCGAGCTCATGTTCTGATCTGCGGCGGTACCGGCTGTACCTCCTCGGGCAGTAACAAGATCATTGATGCGTTCAATGCCAACATTGCCGCCAATGGTCTGGAAGAAGAGATCAAAGTGGTGCAGACCGGTTGCTTCGGTCTGTGCGCTCTGGGCCCTGTGGTTATCGTGCACCCCGACGGCACCTTCTACAGCCGTGTAGAGGAGTCCGACGTGGCGGAGATCGTCTCCGAGCACCTGCTGAAGGGTCGTATCGTGGACCGTCTGGTCTACAAGGATGGCGCTGAGGAGGTCAAGGGCAATGTGGCCCTGTCCGACACCGCCTTCTATAAGACTCAGAACCGTGTGGTGCTGCGTAACTGCGGCGTCATCAACCCTGAGTCCATCGACGAGTACATTGCTATGGACGGCTACGCCGCTCTGGGTAAGGTGCTGACCGAGATGACCCCCGACGACGTCATCAAGTGCATCACCGATTCCGGCCTGCGCGGCCGTGGCGGCGGTGGCTTCCCCACCGGCCGTAAGTGGGCGCTGACCGCCCCCAACAAGGCTCCCCAGAAGTACGTTGTCTGTAACGCCGACGAGGGTGACCCCGGCGCGTTTATGGATCGTTCCGTGCTGGAGGGCGACCCCCACTGTCTGGTGGAGGCTATGACCATTGCGGGTTACGCCATCGGCGCCACCCAGGGTTACGTCTACGTCCGTGCCGAGTATCCCATTGCCGTTAAGCGTCTTGAGCTCGCAATTGAGCAGGCTAAGGAATACGGACTCCTTGGAAAGAACATCCTTTCCAGCGGCTTCGATTTTGATCTTGAACTCAGACTCGGCGCAGGCGCATTCGTCTGCGGCGAAGAAACTGCTTT
>JAZNUN010000045.1:0-54995 GCA_045592345.1 Acutalibacteraceae bacterium
ATAAGGCTGTGGTGACCGAGCCTGATTGCGAGAACGGCGGCTACACCACCTATACCTGCACCGCTTGCGGTGACGAGTACGTAGGCGATTACACCGACGCTTTGGGTCACTCTTGGATTGCCGCTGACTGCGATACCCCCAAGACCTGCTCCGTCTGCGGTGAGACCGAGGGCGAGGCTCTGGGTCACTCCTATAAGGCTGTGGTGACCGAGCCCGATTGTGTGAACGGCGGATACACCACCTATACCTGCACCGCTTGCGGTGACGAGTACGTAGGCGATTACACCTCTGCTCTGGGTCACACCGCTGGCGCTGAGGCCGATTGCGAGAACGATCAGGTCTGCACCGTTTGTGGCGAGGTTCTGAACGCCGCTTTGGGTCACTCTTGGATTGCCGCTGACTGCGATACCCCCAAGACCTGCTCCGTGTGCGGCGCGACCGAGGGCGAGGCTTTGGGTCACAGCTACAAGACTGTGGTGACCGCTCCCGACTGTGTCAACGGCGGCTACACCACCTACACCTGCACCGCCTGCGGTGACAGTTATAAGAGCAACTACACCGACGCTCTGGGTCACGATTGGATTGCCGCTGATTGCGACACCGCCAAGACCTGCTCTGTCTGCGGTGCTACCGAGGGCGAGGCTCTGGGTCACTCCTATAAGGCTGTGGTGACCGAGCCTGATTGCGAGAACGGCGGCTACACCACCTACACCTGCACCGCCTGCGGTGACAGCTACAAGGGCGATTACACCGACGCTTTGGGTCACGACTGGGTTGACGCTACCTGCGACAATCCCAAGTATTGCTCTGTTTGCGGTGAGACCGAAGGCGACGTTGCCCACGGCAACATCGTTCACGTGGAGGCTAAGGAAGCCACCTGCACCGAGCTGGGTAACATCGAGTATTGGTACTGCGAGTCCTGCGGCGCTGCTTGGCTGGATGTGGCTTGCACTCTGAACACCAATATGATGGCGGTCAAGCTGCCCATGGCCGAGCACTCCTGGGTTGACGCTACCTGCGACAATCCCAAGTATTGCTCCGTTTGCGGTGAGACCGAGGGCGACATTTCCCACGGCAACATCATCCACGTGGAGGCTAAGGACGCCACCTGTGCTGAGCTGGGTAACATCGAGTATTGGTACTGCGAGACCTGCGGCGCTGCTTGGTTGGATGAGGCTTGCACTCTGAACACCAACCTGATGGCTGTCAAGCTGCCTATGATCGACCACACCTACGACAATGAGTTTGATGCCGATTGTAACGCTTGCGGTGCTATCCGCGAGGTGGCTAGCCCCATCGTATTTATTGGCAAGTCTGTTTCCGAGGACGTGAGCGGTCTGGCTATGCTGTTTGAGGCTTACGTTGAAGGTATTGTGGTGAAGGAGGGCACCTTCGTACAGGCCGACTACACCAACGCTACCTACAACGGCTACAAGCTGCTGGGTCTGGGCGTGATTGCCTCCAACGGCGTGTCTGAGAAGGATATCCCCGGCGTTCGTATGTACGATCTGGAGGAGGGCGTTGCCAAATTCGCTTTCCGCGTCATTAATATCCCCGCTGACAAGCTGGATATGGAGATTACTATGACTCCCTACTACACCATCGAGATCAATGGTGTGGAGACCACCATCTATGGTGAGGCTCAGACCGGCTCCTATGCTGAGGTTGCTGTAGGCTGATCTAAGCCAAATTCGCTATAAGTAAATAGCTCCCGACCCCCACGGAGTGATCCGTGGGGGTCTTTCTTCGCCACCATCTGCTTACCGTATTTTCCCCATTGCTATTTATTAAATAATGTAGTATAATAAACTGTAATACACACAACGCCTCGCTATGGGGCGGAAAGGTACGGTTATTATGTATAAGGACATAGTGGCCCTGATCGAGGCCTATGATACTATCATCATCCATCGCCACAGCCGCCCCGACGGTGACGCTATGGGTAGCCAAATCGGCTTAAAGCATTTAATTTTGGCCAATTACCCCCACAAGACGGTGTACACCGTGGGTGACGAGGCCAAGCACTTCACTTTTTTGGCGGACAGTGTGATGGACGACATTTCCGACGATGTCTATACGGGGGCACTGGCGATTCTGCTGGATTCCGCCGCCCCCCATCTCATCAGCGATGACCGCTATACCTTGGCGGAAAAAACGGCCCGCGTGGATCATCATATTTACTGCGAGACTTTTACCGATGTCGAAGTGGTGGACACCTCCTATGAGAGCTGCTGTGGTATGATGGCGGATATGGCGGTGCAGACCGGCTGGACCATCCCTGCCGCCGCCGCCCTGCCCCTGTATATGGGTATGGTCACCGATTCCGGCCGTTTCCGCTACGACGGAACCACCCCCCGCACCCTCCGCTTGGCGGCGGCGCTGATGGAGTCCGGCTTTGATACCGCCGACTTGTTCCGTCACCTGTATGCGGATAATCTGGAGGGCAAACAGCTAAAGGCCAAATTCACCCTGAAGATTCAGCGCACCGATACCGCCGTGGCGTATATCTACACCACCTTAGAGGAGTTCAACGCCTTGGGCGTGGACGTGTTCACCGTGTCCCGCGGTATGGTCAACACCATGGGGGACATCAAGGGCGTGGATATTTGGGTGAATTTCACCGAGAGCGACAGCGGTGTGCTATGCGAGATTCGCTCCAACCGCTATAACATTAACCCCATCGCCGTCAAATACGGCGGCGGCGGTCATCAGAAAGCCAGCGGCGCCACCGTCCCCGACCGCGAGACCGCTATGGCGATGCTGGAGGACCTAAAAGCCATTGCCCGAGGAGGAGAACAATGAACACCCAAGTGAAAAAACAGATTTTAGAGAAAATTAAAGAGTATGACCGGATTATGCTGTTTCGTCACGTTCGCAACGACGGCGACTGCGTAGGCTCCACCAAGGGACTTAAACGCATTATCCAGTTGACCTGGCCCGAGAAGGAGGTCTACCTCATTGACGAGGATACCGCCCAGTATCTGGAGTTTATGGGTCCCGAGGACGAGCCTGTGGCGGACGAGCTGTACGTCGATGCTCTGGGTATTGTCATTGACACCGCCTCCGAGGCGCGTATCTCCAATAAGAAGTACACCCTGTGCAAGGAACTTATCAAGATCGATCACCACATCCCGCTGGAAACCTACGGTGACCTGCAGTGGGTGGAGGAGGAGCGTTCTTCCGCCTGCGAGATGATCGTGGATTTCTATATGACCTTTGCCGACGAGTTAAAGATCGACTCCGAGGCCGCCACCCACCTGTATACGGGTATGGTCACCGACTCCGGTCGCTTCAAGTACGAGGGGGTCAACGGCAATACGATGCGCTGTGCTGCCGCTCTGCTGGACGTGGGGGTCAATACCGAACTGCTGTTTGCTCGTCTGTACCTGGAGGCCTTTGAGTATCTGAAATTCAAGGCCAGCATCTATCAGCGGATGCAGATTACCGAAAACGGTGTTGCCTATATTTACATCGATAAGGCGATGCAGGAGGAGTTTGGCTTGACATTGGAGCAGGCCTCCGCCTGCGTGGGTACGCTGGATTCTATCCGCGGCAGTATCTGCTGGATGGTATTTATCGAGAACGGCGACGCCGAGGGCTCCATCCGCGTTCGTCTGCGTTCCCGCTTTATGCCCATCAATCCGGTGGCGGAAAAATACCGCGGCGGCGGTCACGCCTGCGCTTGCGGAGCCACCGTGTACAGCCGTGATGAGGTGGACGCCCTGCTGGCGGACGCCGACGCACTGGTGAAAGAATATAAAGAAACCCACGAGGATTGGTTATGAGAATACTGATTACCAACGACGACGGCATCCGCGCCGAGCAGTTATTACCCTTGGTCCGCTGGGCCAAGACGCTGGGTGAGGTGACGGTGGTCGCTCCCTTGTATGAGCAGAGCGCCAAGAGCCACGGCATTGAGATACACAAACCCTTTACCGCTGAAAAAGTGGATCTGGAGGAGGGGGTCACCGCCTATGCGGTAGATTCCACCCCTGCCGACTGCGTTCGCTTTGCGGTGTTGGGGCTGAAGATGGAGTTTGATCTGGTGCTGTCCGGTGTCAACCGTGGCTACAATATCGGCACCGATATTATGTATTCCGGCACTGTGGCCGCCGCCAGCGAGGCGGCGCTGCTGGGCATTCCCTCTCTGGCGCTGTCCACCAGTTTTGAAAACTACCCTAACGCCACGGTGGAATTGCCCCGCGTGATGGACTATATCCGAGAAAAGGGATTGCTGGACATCCACCCCACCTACAACATCAATATTCCCCCCGATCCCAAGGGGGTGTGCATCACCCATCAGGGCGGTCCGTACTATTCCGATGCCTTTCCTGCGGTGGGGGAGGGGCTGTATCAGGCTGAGGGTCTGTGCGTTCACGTAAACGGGGGCGACCTGACCTTAGATACCGATGCTACCATCAGCGGCTACATCTCGGTGATGCCGCTGACCATCCACCGCACCGATACGGTGGTGTATGATAAACTGACGAAGGAATAAGAACCAAGGCCTGCAACGCTTGTTGCAGGCCTTATTTTGCGGGGCGTCGGGGACGCCGCCCCCTACAGACCTTATCCAAATCGGGAGCGGGTGTGTAGAGCGGTTTTTTCTTCCGCCAACAGAAAAACGGCAGTGGATATCCACTGCCGTTTTTTATATGAGAGAGAGTTTAGAAAGGGATCGAATTAAGCGCGCTTCTTGTTGAAGACGATGACGCCGGCAGCGGCCAGAGCCATCAGGACAGCGGCCAGAGCGATGATGGCGGTGTTCTCGCCCATCTTATCGGTCTCACCCTGGGTATCGTTGTTACCGTTATCGGTGTTGCCGTCGTCGATATTGCCGTCGTCGGTGTTACCATTATCGGTATTACCATTGTCGGTGTTGCCGTCGTCGGTGTTGTTGTCGTTGTTGCTGTCGTTATTATTGTCGTCGTCATCGATCTCAGGCAGAGAGGAAACGATCCAGCCGTTCTTCATCTGGGGGGTGCTGTTGTACTGGCCGATGATGCCGTACAGAATGATGGTATCGCCGGCTACAGGCTGGGTCTCCAGAGCATCGTAGCGGACGGTGCCGTCCTCATTCCAGGTGCCGTAGATGGTCAGAGTGTTACCCGCCTCGTCGGCAATATACATATTGCCGTAAATGTCGCTGTACACCTCGGTAATCACACCGGTGACATAGTACTTGTTCTCGGTGTAGACGTTATGCAGTTTGGAGGCGCCCAGAGCGATAGCCTCCTCAATGGACAGCACGCTGTCAGCGGCGGGATCGGTATTCTCCACGCCCTCGCCCTTGACCACGTCGGTGATCCACACGTTCTTCATCTGGGCCTCGTTGCCGTTGTAAGTGCCCACAACGCCGTACACGGTGACGGTATCACCGGCCACAGGCTTGTACTCCAGCTCGTCGTAGCGAACTTCGCCGTCGGCACTGTAGGAGCCGTAGAGCAGCAGCTGGTTGCCTTCGGCATCCACGATGTACATATTGCCATAGGTGCTGTTGGAAACGGCTACGATCTCGCCGGTGACGTAATACTTGTCAGCGGTGTAGGTGTTCGCACCCTGGGCCAGACCCAACTCGATAGCGGCGGGGATGGTCAGTGTGTCGCCTGCGGGCAGCTCGGGCTCTGCGGGGAGCTCATCCACGATCCAGCCGTTCTTCATCTGGGGTTTGTTGCTGTACTGGCCGATGATGCCGTACAGAATGATGGTGTCGCCGGCTACGGGCTTAGTCTCCAGAGCATCATAGCGGACGGTACCGTCGGCGTTCCAGGTACCATAGATGGTCAGGGTGTTACCGTTACCGTCGGTGACATACATATTGCCGTAAATGTCGCTGTACACCTCGGTGATGGTACCGGTGATGTAGTACTTGTTTTCAGTGTAGATGTTGTGCATCTTGGAAGCGCCCAACTCGATAGCCTCGGCGATGGTCAGCACGCTGTTAGCCTTGGGGTCGGTGTTCTCTAAGCCCTCGCCCTTGACGACATTGGTGAGCCAGCCGTTCTTCATCTGAGCCTCGTTGCCGTTGTAGGTGCCGATAACGCCCAGCAGGGTGATGGTATCGCCTACCACAGGCTTGTAGTCCAGAGCGTCATAACGCACCTCGCCGGTGGCGTCATAGATGCCGTAGACAAACAGCTGATTGCCGTTGTCGTCAGCGATGTACATATTGCCGTACTGGGTGTTGGAAATGCCTACGATCTTGCCGGTGACAGAATACTTTTCGGCGGTGTAGCTGTTCTGACCCTGAGCCAGGCCCAGCTCGTTGGCCTCGGGGATGGTCAGCGTGCCGTCAGCCGCTACGAAGTAGACGGACATGGGCAACAGCAGGCACAGGCAGGCCAACAATGCGATGATTTTTTTCATTGGAATATCCTCCTTGTGTTATTATGCTCGGCTGTGCGGTCGGTAATGACCGCACAGCCGTAACGTATTAAGGATGTGTAGAGAATTATGCGTAGAAGTGGCAGTAGAAGCCCTCGTACTCGGTTTTGCAGGGACCCACGGTGGTGTAGTTCTTATCGTTACGGGTACCGAACCAGTAAGGAGCATCGTTTACGGTTGCCACAATGGTTTTGGCGGTAGCGTCATAGGTGTACACAGTCTTGGCGGAGCTCTCATACTCACCATTCACATGGGTGCCGTTGACTACCATATTGATATACTTCTTGGCGCCGTCTACCATTGCGTACAGATAGAAACCGCCGCTGGTGTTCTCCAGATACACATCAACAGCCGCTGCAGAGTTGGTAGCGGTACCCATATAGTAGCCGTCCTTCTTACCGGTGATGTAGTACACCTTGTCTTTGTCCACATTCCCTTGAATCATACCAAATTTATAAGCTACACCGGCCTTGGGAGAATCGACCATCTTCAAAGAAGCAGAGTTGTTAGTGCCGGCCACACGCTTGGTCATCTGGCAGCCGTAATCAAACTCAACAGTACCATTGAAATTCTTAATTTTGCCCTTAACAGTGATTTTATCTCCGTCCTTGATGCTGGTCAACCCATTACCGGACATCTTGTAACACTTAATGATCTTGCCTTCTACCTTAATGTCAACGGTGATCAGCTTCTGGCTAGAATCGTATACGCCAATGCTGACAACCTCACCGGTCAACTCGTATTCGTAGGATAACTCACCGCCCTGGGGAAGAGCGAAAGCGGCGTTAACAATATCCTTGGGGTTGGTCAGTTTGGTCTCAGCCTGTCCGGCAACCAGTTTTACCAGAGTAACCTCGGTACCGCTGGCCTCATCCCAAGTAAACTCCACATCGCCGGACTTGTCGTCTTCGTCGTAGAAGAAGTTTTTGATAACACCTTTAACAGTGATGGTGTCGTTCACCTTAACTTTGTCGGCGCCGTTGCCTTTCATCTTGTAGCAGATAATATTCTTACCACCAACGCTGATAGTCAGGGTGACGTTGCCGTACTCATCACGCTTATCAAAAGCGATGACCTTACCGGTCAACTGAGCGATGTAGGGGGTCGTTTCGTTACGGCCAAGAGCAAAAGCATCTTTCAGAATCTTAGCCTGGTCGGTGACCACTTTCAGGGTAGTGGTGGTGGGCTTGGTGGTGGTGTTGCCGCCGGTGACGTTATTGCCGCCGCCGTTGCCGGTGGTGGTGCCATCACCCAGGGTGGTGGACTCGCCGCCGATGACGCCGGTGGTGGTGCCGGGGGTGCTGCCGTCGGCCTTGTTCACGTACACCAGGGTGCAGCCGCTCTCAAAGCCCACGATGCCGCCGTTCTTACCCAGAACGCCGGTAACGCAGATGTTGTCGCCCACAACCAGACCGTCCACATAGTCGCCCTGCAGACCCACGCACTGGATCAGCTTGTCGGCGGCGTCGCCGACCTGGATAACCACGGTGATGTTCTTGGCGGTGGCGTCATAGGGGGTCTTGACCTCCACGATATCACCGGTCAGAGAGGGGGTGCCGCTCAGCTTCTCGCCGTCGGCCAGGGCATAAGCCTTGTCCAGAATGTCCAGATCGCCCAGGGTGCAGGCCATCTTGTAGTTGAAGGTGGCAGCCTCAGAGTTGCCCTCCTCGTCCTTAACGGTGGCGATGGCGGAGAACAGGATGTCGGTCTCGGCCACGTCGGGCAGATCGATCATCACGCAGTTCTCGGTGCTGCTCTCGCCGATCTTGACGGAGTCAGCGGCGCCCTCGGTGATGTTGATGCTCCACTCAACGGGATAGGATACACCGTCGATGGCTACGGAGGCCACAACGTCCTTGTCGGCGTCGATGGGCATAACCTCGCCCTTTTCGCCGGTCTGGTACATACCCTCCAGGTACGCAACAGCGTCGGTGAGGGGGGTCTCTTTGCCCTTACAGCCGGCAAACAGAGACAGTGCCAGCACCAGGACCAGTGCAATGGATAATGCTTTCTTCATAGCTCGTGATCTTCCTTTCTTCTGACTTAATGTACATTGATCTCTTCGGCGGTGAACACCTTGATCTGGTGGGAGCCGCTGAAGTAGTCCACGATGCCGATGACATCGATGGTCTTATTGAGATAATCCGACTCGGTCTTCAGGTTACCGTCGGCGTCCCGCAGGACGATGGTACGCACGTCGATCATGGTACCGTCCGCCGCCTGACAGGTGAGGGTCATAGCGCCGTCGGATTCACCGCCGTTGTCGGTGGTGTAGGTATCCACCACCGTCAGATTCTTCATAGAAACGGAGGTGCTCATGATCAGATCGGCGTACTTAAAGGTCTTCATTTCGGTCTCTTCGCCGTCCAGAGAGGACATAACCTCCACGTCCATCGTACCGTTGGCGAAGATGGAGGGATCGGTCTCCACGTTGGAGGCTTTGTGACCGTCGCTCAGCTTGATGGTGTTGGTGGGATCGTCCGGCTTCATCACGCGGTAGCTCAGACCGGATACCTGCCAGGTGCCGCCGGCCTCGTAATAGGCCACGGTACCCACCACACGGACGCGGTTGCCGATCTTCATCACGTTCAGCAGTTCGCCGGTGGCGTAGCCGTAGTACACCGCCATACCGTAGTACATATCGGTTTCGGCGTCGTACTCCTCCACGTAGGCGGAGTTGTTGTTGATGCGGGTGATAACGCCCTCAAAGGCCACCTTGGCATCCTTGTACAGTTCTACGTTGGTGCGCAGGTTCTTCATATCGATCTCGTAGGCATCGCCGTAGAAGAAGTCGGGGTCCTTTTGACCGGAGAAGACGTTCATCTTGTTCAATTTAGCCTGCTGGAAGGCGGCGGAGGCCTGCTCGCCGTAGCGGTCATCAACGGTACCGCAGGAGATGGACAGACCGTTCTGGATCAGCTCCAGATTCAGGCAGCGGTAGTCGGCGGCTCCCTCCGGCTTGTACCACACCCATACCAGGTGACGGCCGCCGGTGGAGTCCACGTTCCACTGGTTGTTATCCGACTCCACATAAATGGACTCGGCGGTGCTCAACTTCTCTTTGGTGAAGTTAGAGGCTTTCTTACCCCATTCCTCGATCTTACCGGTGGACTCGGGGGTGTTGATGCCCATATAGCGGGCCTTCAGCACACCGGTATCGCTGATGGCGGTGGGGACGTAGAAGTGGGTGGTGTCACCGTCAATATAGCTCTTGACGGTGACCTCCTGCTTCATAGTGTCGGAGTTCAGGTCTAACTTAGTCTCCGCCACGTAGTCCACATATTCCGGCTCTTTCTCGCCGCAGCCGACCATACAGGTCAGCAGCATGCAGAGCAGGGCCAACAGCGCGATCAGTCGCTTATTCATAGTCATAGTTCACACCTTATGTAACGGGTGCGATTATTCGCACTCGTCGATGGCTTCGGCGAAGGCCTGATCGATCAGGGCATCCACCGCGGCATCGTCCGCGGCCTCGTCCACCATACACTTCAGCAACAGGTTACCCACCTGCACACGGGCGGTGGAGGAACCCTTGAAGGCGGGGGACACGAAGTAGTCGTTACGGTTATCGATACCTACCTTAACACACTGAGCCACCAGATTCTCTTTGCCGTTGGCGGTGCCCAGCCAGTTGGCGTAAGCGGAGTTATTCACCACGGAGTCGATAACGGGCATATAGCCGGAGGCCATAGAGAACTCGGCCTGGAACTCCACGTTGGTGCACAGGAACTTGACGAACAGCCAAGAGGCCAGCACCTGCTGATCGGTGGTCTTGCCACCCTTCAGGATGCACAGGCTGGGGCCCTGAGAGATGACCTTGCGGTTGCTCTGGTCATACTGGGGGATGGGAGCCACGCCGACCTCAAAGGCGAAGGAGCCGTCGGCGGTATCGTTGTTGGACATCTGGTAGGAGGCGCCGCCGGAGGAACCCACGCACATATAGCAGCGGGTGTCGGTGGTCTCTACGAACAGGTTGGAGGTATAGGAACCGTACAGCTCCTGGGTGGTGAAGTAACCCTTCTGATAGTTCTCACGCAGGTTCTTGATGAAGCCCTTGTTGGTATCGTTGTTGAACAGATACTCGCCGCCGTTCTCCGCAGAGGTGTAGCCGGACTTCATCTGCTCGCACAGGGTGATGAACCAGTTATCCTCGGCGTCGTAGCCCAGAGGATAGCAGTTGGGGTCGATGGCCTTGATCTTGGCACAGGTGGCCCACAACTCGTCCCAGGTGGTGGGAACGGACAGGCCGTTCTTCTCGAAGAAGGTCTTGTCATAGTACAGAACCTCGGTGGACTTGCTCAAGGGCATAGTGTACATCTGGTTATCACCGTACACCAGACCCTCGTTGTAGTAGCTCTTCACAAAGTCGGCCTTCTGCTCGTCGGTCAGACCGATGATGCCGTCGCCCAGGGCTACGTCGCTGTTGATCAGGTTATCCAGAACCACCACGGACTTGGCGATGTTGTACATAGCCACGTGGTCGGGATAGCAGTAGGCGATGTTGGGCTGGTTACCACCGGCGATCTCGGTGTTGATCTGGCCGTTGATATCGCCCCAGCCGCCGGCGGACTGGTGAGTGATCTTAATGTTGGGATAGATCTTGTTGAACTCCTCGATATAGGTGTTCAGCACGTCCTGCAGCTTAGAGCCCATGGTGTGGGTAAAGGTGATCTCCACCGTTTCCTCGGTGTTGAAGCCGGTCTCCGGCACCGTAAAGGCGTTGGATGCGTTGCCTCCGCCGATGGTACAGCCGCTCAGGCCGCACACGCTCACCAGCATCAGCACCGACATCAACAGAGCAATGAGTTTCTTTTGCATAGCGTTTCCTTCCTCTCTCAGTAAATAAATCTATGTTACAGACACGGTGTGTCTATTAACCCTTGATACCGCTGCGGCTGACGCCTGCCATAATATACTTACGCAGGAACAGGAATACCATAAACAGCGGGGCGGACACGATGGCGACAGCCGCCATCTGGACAGGATAGTTGGCCTGGCCGGAGGTATCCGAGAAGGCGTTACGCAGACCGTAGGTGATCAGCATATGCGCCGGATCGTTGGCAACCAGCTTGGGCCAGATGTAGGAGTTCCAGGCGCCCATCATCTTCAGAATAGTGATGGAGATGAGGGTGGGCAGAGCCAGGGGGATCATCACCTTCCACAGGTACTTGAGATCGCTGGTTCCGTCCACCTTGGCGGCCAGATACAGCTCGTTGGGGATCTGCATAAAGTTCTGGCGCAGCAGGTAGATGTAGAACACGCTGACCAGGAAGGGGACGATCAGAGCGGTAAAGGTGTTCATCCAGCCCAGACGGTTGACCGTCAGGTAGTTGGTGATGGTGAACAATTCGCCGGGGATCATCATGGTGGCCAGCAGGGCGCCGAAGAGAGATTCTTTGCCCTTAAACTCCAACCGAGCGAAAGCGAAGGCGGACAGCACCGTGATCACCAGACTCAGCAGGGTGGACACCACACCCACGTACAGGGTGTTCATAAACAGGCGGCCCAGATTGGCGGCACCCCACGCCTCAGCGTAGTTGCCCCACATAATCTCGTTGGGCCAGAAGGTGGGGACGGCCTGGCGGTATTCGGCCAGCGTCTTTAAGGAGGAGATGATCATCCAGTAGAAGGGGAACAGGACGATCAGCGCCATAATCAGCAGAAAGGCGTAGGTGCCGGTCTGGCCGAAAATACGGGTGATGGTCTGGCCGACGGACATCTTCTGGATGTCGCGGGCCTGCATCACGTTGTCTTTATGATTAGCCATATCCGCACCTCCTTAATAATGTACGTGCTTCTTGATGACGTTGTTGTTGAACAAGGTCACCAGAAGAATGATCACGAACAGGATCAGAGCGGCGGCGCTGGCCTTGCCGGTGGCGTCATCCGCCAGCGAGTCGTAGACCAGACCCACCATAGTGTTCATCTGTCCGCGGGCGCCGGCGGGACCCATCTTGTCACCGAAGATACCGACTATGCTGGAGTATTCCTTAAATCCGCCGATGAAGCCCGTGATGATAACGTAGGCCAGCATGGGGGACAGCAGCGGTACGGTCACGCGGGTGAGCACGCGCCACTTGGGGGTGCCGTCCACCTTGGCCGCGTCGTAGTACTGCTTGTTGATGCTCTGCAGACCGCCCAGCAGAATCAGGATCTTAAAGGGCAGGGCGTTCCACACGATGTACACGATCATCACGATACGGTTGCTGGTGATGGAGGAACCGAAGTTCATCCAGTTAACGGGGTCACCGCCCAGCCACTGGATCACGTTGTTGATGATGCCCCAGCTATCCGCCGTGGCGGTGCCGTTGGTAAAGGAGCCCTTGAGACCCACGATATTGAACATAGCCGCGAACACCATGCCGATGGCGATGGAGTTGGTGACGTAGGGCAGGAAGAAGATGGTCTGCAGGGTCTTCTGCAGAGGTTTGATGGAGTTGAGCGCCACCGCGATGAGAAGGGCCAGCACGGTGGAGATGGGCACGGTAGCCACGCACAGCACGGCGGTGTTGCCCAAACTTTGCAGGAAATTCTTTTCTTGGATAACCTCTAAGAAGTTACCGATACCGAAATTAAAGGTCTGGCCGCCGATGGCCGCCATGTTGCCGTACCCTTCCAACATAGAGATGCGTACCGTGTTGAAGATGGGCCATACGGTAAAGACCAACAGCAACACGAGGGCGGGGGACAGATACAGCCATGCCTTCCAGTGTTGTTTACTATCTACCATATTACTTCACCTCGTAATAGATACGCGCCTCAGTCTCCTTGTTGAACAGGAAGAGCTTATGAGGCTTGATGTTGAAGCGGATAGAATCGGCAGAGGTATCCACCTTGATGTCCGAGTTAATGATGGCGCGGATGACGGGATTGGCAGAGGCGGGGTGGGTGGCCACTACGCTGGAGTCGCGGCCCATAACCTCCACGTTGTTCAGAGCACAGGTGAAAGCGCCGTCGGCGGCCGGCTCAAAGCCCTCGGGACGGATGCCGATGTACACGTCCTGATCCTCTACGCCGCTGATAGACAGCACTGCCTCGTCACCGATGTACACCTTGCCGTCCTGCACCTTACCCTCCAGCACGTTGATGGGGGGTGTGCCCAGGAACTTGGCCACGAACAGGTTGGTGGGATCATCGTACACAGACTGGGGCTCGCCGATCTGCTGGACAACGCCCAGCTTCATCACCACGATGATGTCGGAGATGGACATAGCCTCCTCCTGGTCGTGGGTAACGAAGACGGTGGTGATGCCGGTCTCTTTCTGGATGCGGCGGATCTCCTCACGGGTCTGCAGACGCAGACGGGCGTCCAGGTTGGATAGAGGCTCATCCAGCAACAGCACTCTGGGCATCTTGACCAGAGCACGGGCGATGGCCACACGCTGCTGCTGACCGCCGGACAGCTCGCTGGGCTTACGCTCCATCAGCTCGTCAATCTGCACCAGACGGGCGGCCTCGTGGGCGCGCTCCAGCATCTCCTCTTTGGACAGCTTATCCTTACCCTTCAGGTTCTGCAGGGGGAAGAGGATGTTCTGCTTGACCGTCATATGGGGATACAGCGCATAGTTCTGGAACACCAGACCGATGCCGCGGTTTTCGGTGGACAGCTCAGTTACGTCGTCGTCACCGAAGAAGATCTTACCGCCGGTGGGCTTCTGCAGGCCGCTGATCATATACAGCGTGGTGCTCTTACCGCAGCCGGAGGGACCCAACAGACCGACCAACTGGCCGTCCGGGATCTCAAAGGTAAAGTCGTTGACAGCAACGACCTCCCCGCCCTCTTTCTTGTCGCGGCTGGGGAAGATTTTTGTCAGATTTTGCAAAACAACTTTCATACAAATTCCCTCTCCTATGTATTATAGTTTTTTCAGAACGAAATTAATAATCGGCGCGGGCAGCTTGCTCCGCGTGGATTTTCTTAATGTAATTGTCCCGATCTTCACGATCCTCAAAGATACGCTGGCTGGCGAAGTCTACCGCCACCGTAGAGGCAAAGATATCGTGTATGGGAGCGTTGGTGCGGGTGATCACCAAGCAGATGATCTGGACGATGCCCAGCACTGCCAACAGGGCGGGTCCCACGATGCCCAGACTGCCGTTAAGCGTCAGCAGGGCGATGTAGACGGGGAGCATCAGTTCCACCGTGAACTTACCCAATACGGCACGGATGAACACTTGAGGTCCGGTGACCCGAATCCCCTCTATGTGCATCAGACCGATACCGAATATCTTTTTACCCAAGGTCTGCCCGTTGCCGAACAGCAGGGGCACAAAGAATTCAATCACCAGCACCGCCGCCAACAAGCTGAAGGACAGGATGATCATCCGCAGATTCAGTAGCCGCAGGTTCAGGGCGGTGTATTCCGTGTCCTGCCGCAGGGCGGCGTCGATGGCGGCATAGGCTTCGTCATAGGCGGCCTTGTCCGACTGGCTCATACTTTCGTATTCGGCGGTAGGTATCTGTAGGTTGATGCCGTACTCTTGCTCGTATCCGTCCAGGATGGCGGTGTAGCGGTCCAGCTGAGCGTCATATCCCAGGCACAGGGATAGCACCACTGCGATGCCTACTGCCAAGGTGGCCAGCAGGATGTTGTCAAACAGGGCGGACATAATGCGTTTGCCGAAATTGGCTTTTTGCAGGTCGTTCATACGCATCTCACCTCCCCGTTAAACCCCCAGGCGTTGACGGATCTGCTCCGCCGCCTGTTGGGGGGTGTTGAAGTGTACGGTATAATCGCATATCTGCGCGTTACGGGATTCCGCCTCGATGAACAGCAGGCGATTAGCCTTGTCCTCGGTGGTGGTGTCGTTGTTGAGGATGGTCTTGATCAATTCTTTTTTATCCCGTTGCACATAGATGGTGATTACGTGGGGGAACAAGGTTTTCAGCGCCATAGCGCCGCAGATGTCCATGACGGTGAGCACGTGCTTGCCCTCGGCTAAGATCTTTTCTACGTCCTCCTTACGGGAGCCGTAGGCACGGTGGGCATAGGTGGTGGACTCGAAGAATGCGCCGTCGTCGTGCATGCGGCGGAAGTCCTCCTCCGACACGTAGTGGTAGTTGCAGTCTTTGCGTGCCGCCACCGACGCGTCGGTGGTGGAGCTGACCAGTTTTTCAAACTGTGAGGTCTGCTGCAGCAACTCTCGGGCAATCTTATTCTTGCCGCTGCCGGAGGGACCTACCAGCACCACGATGCCGGGTTTGTCCAGCGTCAGTTGTTCCTGCTTGGTGCTGTAGCTGTCGGCGATGGTTTCTACCAACTTGAGGAACTCGTCGTAGTTGTTCACCGCCAACAGACCGGTGGCCTCCTGATTCCAGGGGCGGCGCATCAGTATGGGATAGGCGGCGGTGGATTTTGCCACATTGTGCAGACCGTCATCGAATAGGATGTCCACGTCGATCTTATCCTTGCGGGAGCCGATCAGAATATGGTCCTGGGGAATTTCGGGAAACTCTTCCAGTATCCGTTGGAACCGTAGGGTCATATAGGGTGCCCACACGGCGGTGGATACAAACACCTCGGTCATCTGACTGAGTTTGCGGACAAACTCCTTAGCCCCCTTGATGGGCGGCTGGTTACGGAAAAAGTCCGGAGAATCCATCAATTCAAAAATCACGTCCGCACGAGTCCCTAACGGTCCCCAGCGGTCTACCTCATGGATGGTGAGGGGTGGATCAAAATGATATTTTTCATTGGCCAGGCGGATAGCGTAGGGTACGCACTCCAGCAACAGGTCATCCACATCCAACGCCGTGGATAGGCGGAAGCTTCTGTCCATACGGTACTCTCTTTCCGGGACGGCGGGTGTCCTGCCGTCCAAAAAATGGGCATAATTACCCCTTATATTTATCTACCTTAATATACTATCACAATACCCCGCAAAAGGCAAGGATATTTTGCGAAAAAACGCAAAATAATGTCGTCTAAAAATTGGCTCTTGTCAGCATACCCGTTATTGGTGTATAATACACATACAAGTACCCAATTTCTTCGGGAGCTTGCAATAAGGAAATATATCCATTTTTGAGAAAAGGAGGACCCATTTATGAGTAGAAAGTATCGTTTATCCACCGCTTTGGATGTGGATGACCTGTTGATGGAATGCACGTCCTATGCCATTAAACTGGCCAATGAAAAACACCATTTTGACCCACCGCTGAGCATTTATGAAAAATCCACCTGGGGTCCTCTGGGAACCCGTATTGACACGGTCTATGAGTATTTTAACGACCCCGAATTCTACCGCACACAGCCGGTGTATAAGGGGGCTAAGGAGTTTGTCCGCAAACTCAGTCAGATGACAGAGGTGTACATTTCCACAGCGGTACCGCCTGAGTTTATGGGTATCCGCGCCCAGCGACTGATGGAGGAGTTCCCCGAGATTCCCGCCGACCATATTTATATGGGTGCCCGCAAGGATAAGATCAGCGTGGACATCCTGTTCGACGATGCCATGCATAACGTATCCCGTTCCACCGCCAAATATCCCATTTTGATGCGTCGCCCCTGGAATCAGGAGGCCACCGGCATGCTGGCGGTGAACAACTATGACGAATTTTTGCGGCTGGTGGAGACCATCGCCGAGAGCTATTACGTCAGCGCCGATTCCAAGCGCCGTGACCCCAACGTGGTGGTGCTGGTAGGCCCCTCCGGTAGTGGTAAATCCAAGATTGCCACGCAGTTTTTGGCAGGTACGGATCAGTACGAAAAACTGGTCAGCTATACCACCCACGATCCCACCGCGGTGGAGAAAAACGAGTGGTATAACTACGTGGATTTAGACACCTTCCGGGAGATGCGGGACAGCGGTGAAATGTTCCAATCCTCTATGTATGCGGGGCACGGCTACGGCTCCCGTAAGGCGGATGTGGAGAAGATCCTGGATGAAGGCAAGCGGGTGCTGACCACCATGGATATCTGCGGAGCTATGTCGCTGAAAAAGTACTTCAAGAACGTGGTCACCATCTACATTAAGCGTGAGAAAAAGGCGCTGATGGCCTCCATCCTGCGGAAAAACTCTTCCATTGAGGACAAGGTCAACCGTTTGATGGCCATTGAGCCGGAACTGCGTAACGAGAACTTGTGCGACTATGTGGTCAGCTTTGAGACCTACGATCAGGCGGTACAGCAGTTGAATAACATTTTGCTTAAGTAAAGGAACGCGATGTAAATGTTAGAAAAGTTCAAAGACCTACTGAAAAAACGGTGGGTGTGGATCACTGCGGCGGCTGTGCTGGCGGCGGTGATCCTCACCGTTGTGCTGATACTGACCCTCGGTGGGCGGGACCCTGCCGACGGAGCGGGGGAGAGCACGCCCGCCGACAGCAGTCAAAGCACGCTCTACGAGGGGGTGCTGGGCACCTCTGCCCGCAACCTGAGCAAGAGCGAATTGAGCCAGCTGGTGGCACAGTTGTACTATCAAGCGGGTATGAAGCAGTGGGGCGACCGATACGCCATCGTATTGGGCGGTGGCTTTGTGTCGGTGCGTAGTCCCGGTTATCTGGCGGCGGGCGAGGTCACCTATGACGACCTGAAAAACCTGCTCCCTTCGGAGAATGGGCTGGTGCTGTGCTCTATTAAAGGAGCAGAACTGTCCTCTCGTTTTCTGGACACCACCCCCTCAGGTTATTACGTCGCCTGCGGCGATTACGGAGAGTCTGTTAAGGGTAAGGTGGATTCTCTTAAGACCTATTACGTGGTGGTGGACACCGCCACCGCCAACAACGCCGACAATAAATTGACGGTGGTGGAGCAATACACCGCCGACGTCTACGCCCGAGACCTGATGGCCGCCTATATTGCCAACGGCGGTCTGGGACAGGGTAGACCTACCGACAATAGCGTGACGGTACCCAACGGCGGCTCTGCCGCAGTGCAGGGCACCACCAACGGGAACGGCGGCGCGGTCAACGTCACCCAGCAGGGCGGTCAGAACGGCGGCTCTTCTAACGACCAAAGCGGATGTAAGCGCCACGTGGACGCCAACAGCGACGAGGTGTGCGACACCTGTCATCGGTCGGTGGTTGTGTATTTTGATTTTTACGGCATCAACGACCTCCACGGCAAGTTTGACGACACCTCCGAGCAGATCGGTGTGGACGAGTTGACCACCTATCTCAAAAATGCCCGTGACACGGATGAGAACGCCGTGTTTCTGGCGGCGGGGGATATGTGGCAGGGCAGTTCCGAATCCAATCTGACCTATGGACAGATCCTCACCGATTGGATGAACGAACTGGATTTCACCGCTATGGCGGTGGGCAACCACGACTACGATTGGGGCGAGAACTACTTAGAGGCAAATGCCCAGACGGCGGCGTTCCCTTTTTTGGCCATCAACATTTATGAAAGGACTTCCAACACCCGTGTTTCCTACTGTGACGCCTCGGTGATGGTGGATCAGGGCACCGTGCAGATCGGCATTATCGGTGCTATCGGTGATTGCTATTCCTCCATTTCTGCCGACAAGACCGAGGACGTGTATTTCAAGGTGGGCAGTGAGCTGACCGCCTTGGTGAAGGCGGAGTCAGACCGTCTGCGTCAGGCGGGTGCGGATTTCATCGTCTACGTCCTCCACGATGGCTATGGTAAGAGCCAGTCCGGCTCCGTTTCCTCGTCCCAGTTGAGATCCTATTATGACACCGCCCTGTCCGACGGATATGTGGATCTGGTGTTTGAGGGCCACACCCATCAGGGCTACGTGCTCAAGGACGAGCACGGTGTGTATCACCTGCAGAACCGCGGCGATAACAAGGGGGGCATCTCCCACGCTGAGGTGGCCATCAACAGCATCACCCTGCAGGCCGAGGTGAAGGAGGCGGAGCTGGTCTCCACCTATGCCTACCAGTCTTTGGATGATGACCCGATGGTGGATAAGTTGCTGAACAAATACAGCGGCACCATCTCTAAGGCGGACAAGGTACTGGGAAACAACCGCTCCTATCGCAGCGGCAGCGACATCTGCCATAAGGTGGCGGAGCTCTACTGTCAACTGGGCGAAACCACCTGGGGCAAGGATTACGACATCGTGCTGGGCGGCGGTTTTCTCAATACCCGCAGCCCCTACAAGCTGGCGTCGGGCCCTGTCAAATACGGCGATCTGCAGATGGTGTTGCCCTTTGACAACCAGATCGTTTTGTGCTCCATCCAGGGCAGATATCTGCTATCCCGCTTTATTAATACCAACAATTCCGATTACTATATTTCCTACAGTGAATACGGCACTTCCGTTAAAAACAAGATCAACCCCCTCTCCACCTATTACGTGGTGGTGGACAGCTACACCGCCCAGTATAAACCCAACAAGCTGACGGTGGTTGAGGAGTACGACCCCACCGTCTTCGCCCGCGATCTGCTGGCGGATTATATCGCCGGCGGCGGCTGGTCATAAAGGGTAAAAGGACCCCCAAAAACGGGGGTCCTTTTTTGCGGAGGTTGACACTTTGGGAATTGTGTGCTACCATAGGGTAGAGCGACAAATCCGAACTCCGTTTTAGAAAGAGGGATTTTCGCTCTATCTTCGTTAAAATACTCGGAAATACATACAGTATTTCCTCCGTTTTATGCCTTGATAGAACAAAAATCCCTTCGTTCTAAAATCTGCGACCTAAAAGCGAGCAGATTTTGTGTGATTTTAGCTCTATTTGGGCGATGAAAGGCTGTCGCCTTTCGAGAACAAATAGGGTGAAAAGCGCCAAAATCCGCCGCTTTAAGGCGGGTTCGGATTTGTCGTTCTACCCTAAGAGATGTATTCCTGCATCATAAATGAGGAGGACGTATCTTATGAAAGAAAGAATCGCCCACGTTGCGGCGCAATTCGGCCTTGAAGGAGAAGTGCGGGACGTGACCGTGGTCACCCACGGTAATATCAACTGCACCTATGATGTTACCATCCGCAATTACGAGGAGGAGCATCGGTACATTTTCCAGAAACTGAACATCTTTGTTTTCAAAAACCCCAAGCGTATTATGGGTAATATCCGTCGCATCACCGAGCACATTTCCGCCAAATTGGAGGAGCGCGGCGAGAGCCAGGATCACGTGATGCACTTTTACAAGACTCCCGAGGGCAAGAACTACTATATGCGTAATCAGGGCTTCTGGCGGGTATCCGACTACGTGCCCAACACCGTCACCTACAACACCAGCGACGATCTGAATCTATTGCGTAGTGCGGGACGCGCCTTCGGCGAGTTCCAGACCATGCTGTCGGATTTTGACGCCACCCAGTTGTACGAGACCATCCCCAACTTCCACAATACCCGCAGCCGTATTGCGGTGTTGCTGCGCCACGTCAACGAGGACCCCTGCGGCCGCGCCGACGAGGTAACTGCCGAGGTGGAGCAGATCAAGGAATGGAAGCCGATGGCGGTCAAGCTCAACGAGTATATCGACTCTCAGGAGTTGCCCCTGCGTGTAACCCATAACGATACCAAGATCAATAATCTGTTGTTTGATAAGGATACCCACGAGGCCAAGACGGTGATCGATCTGGATACGGTGATGCCCGGTCTGACCGCCCACGATTTCGGCGACGCGGTGCGTTTTGCCGCCAACACCGCCCCTGAGGATGAGCCCAACGTAGCCAACGTATCTTTGGATATGAACCGCTTCCGCGCTTTTGCCGAGGGCTTCGTTCCTCAAATTACCCACTCCCTGACCCCCCTTGAGGTGGAAACCTTGGCGCTGGGCGCCTTTGTCATCACCGTGGAGTTGGCGGTGCGTTTCTTGGACGACTATATCACCGGCGACCAGTATTTCAAGACCCTGTACCCCGGTCACAATCTGGTCCGCGCCCGCTGCCAGCTGGCGTTGGCGGCGGATATGTACCGCCATCTGGACGAGATGAACGCCATCATCGCGGAAATTGCCGACGCCCCCGTATCCTAACCCATTATATAGTAAAGGACCCGAGCGCATATTCGCTCGGGTCCTTTGTGCGTGTATCAGAAACATTTGCCGTTTTTGCAGTCCTCGGCGTGGTCTCCTCGCCAGCACACCTCGTTGGCGCATTGTCCCTGTGCGGTGATGTCTGCCAGATTCTGCACCGTGGTTTCGGCGATGTTTTCCAACGCCTCCTCGGTGAGGAATGCCTGGTGGGAGGTGACGATGACGTTGGGCATAGAGATCAGCCGCGCCAATGTGTCATCCTCCAGAATGTGGCCGGAATTATCCTCAAAGAACAGGTCGCCCTCCTCCTCGTACACGTCCAGGCAGGCGGCGCCCACGTGGCGGGATTTAATGCCCTCCAGCAACGCTTCCGCATCCACCAGCGCACCGCGGGAAGTGTTAATGATCACCACACCCTTCTTACATTTTGCAAGCGCCTCGGCGTCGATGACGTGATAGGTATCCTCAGTCAGCGGGCAATGGAGGGAAATAATATCACTGCGGGTGAGCAGCTCCTCCAGTTCCACGTACTGTACCGTGTCTCCGTTGTCCAGACCGGGGGCGGGGAATTTATCATAGGCCAGCACCCGCATACCGAAGCCTCGGCAGATGTCAATGAATACCCGCCCGATACGGCCGGTGCCGATGACGCCCACCGTCTTACCGTGGAGGTCAAAGCCGGTCAGGTTGTTCAGACTGAAATTGAAATCGCGGGAGCGGATATATGCCTTGTGAATGCGGCGGATGGAGGTGAGCAACAGAGCCATGGCGTGCTCCGCCACCGCGTAGGGGGAATAGGCGGGCACCCGCAGTACGTGCAACCGTCCGTGGGCATAGCGCATATCTACGTTGTTAAAGCCGGCGCACCGCAGAGCCAACAGGTCGATGCCCATATCGCACAGACGGTCGATGACTGCGGCGTCCACCGTGTCGTTGACGAAACAGCATACGCCGTCGTACCCTTTGGCCAGGTCTACGGTATCCTCGTTGAGCTTGGCCTCAAAATACTTGAATTTTATGCCTTTTTCCGCGCCGTAGCGGTCAAAGGACGGTTTGTCGTAGGATTTGGCATCAAAAAAAGCAATACGCATTGTTTTCCTCCTTGCCGATTCTTTGTTATACATAATACCACATCACGGAAACAATATCCATCCTTTTTTACAAAAAATAAAGATTTTCCTTTTATCTCGGCAGGATTTGTGATACAATAAAAAGGATAATACGAATTTCCACGGATTTTAACATAAAGGAGATGCCATTATGTGCGGATTTTGCGGCTTTACCGGTCAGCTGGTTGACCGTGAGCAATACCTGCGGCAGATGACCGAGGTGATCACCCACCGCGGCCCCGATTCGGACGGCTATTACACCGACGCGGGCATCGCCATGGGCTTTCGGCGGTTGAGCATCATTGACGTTGAGGGCGCTCCCCAGCCCCTCTTTAACGAGGACAAGTCCTTGGTACTGATGTTTAACGGCGAGATTTACAATTATCAAGACCTGCGGGCGGAGTTGATCGAGTTGGGTCACGTCTTCGCCACCGAGGGGGACGGCGAGACTCTGCTCCACGGCTACGAGCAGTGGGGTGCCGATCTGTTGCCCCGTCTGCGGGGTATGTTTGGCTTTGCCGTCTGGAACGTGGCGGAGCAGTCCCTGTTTATCGCCCGTGACTATTTCGGTATCAAGCCTATGCACTACACCCTGCTGGAGGACGGTCGATTGGTTTACGGATCGGAGATCAAGTCCATCCTCGGTCACCCCGACGTGAAGAAGGAGTTTAACCCCGCCGCGTTGGATAAGTATCTGTCCTTCCAGTATTCGGTGCCCACCGACACCTTCTTCAAGGGCATTTCCTGTCTGCCCCCCGCCCACTATCTGATCTACAAGGACGGTGCGGTGACGGTGGAGCGGTATTGGGAGCCTACCTTTACCCCCGACGAAAATATGACGCTGGAGCAGGCGGTGGATGCCATCGACGAGGTGTTCACCGATTCCGTGGCTGCCCATCGCATCAGCGACGTGGAGGTAGGTTGCTTCCTGTCCAGCGGCGTGGATTCCAGCTACGTGGCCTCCTATTTCGGCGGTCAAAAGGCCTTTACCGTGGGTTTTGATAACGGTCAACATTATAATGAGAGCAACTACGCGGCTGAACTGGCCCACGAGGTGGGTATTCAGCACTTCACCCACATCATCGGCAAAGAGGAGTATTGGGAGAGCCTACCCAAGGTGCAGTACTATCTGGACCAGCCTTTGGCGGACCCCGCCTGTGTAGCGCTGTATTTTGTGTCCAAGCTGGCGGCGGAGCAGGTCAAGGTGGTGCTGTCCGGTGAGGGCGCCGACGAATTGTTCGGCGGCTACCGCATCTACCACGAGCCTTTCTCTCTGCGGGGCTATCAGCGTTTGCCCCGCTGGCTGCGTAAGGCGGTGGGGGCCTGCGCTTCTTTGTTGCCGGATATTAAGGGCAAGTCCTTCCTCATCCGCGGCTCTAAATCCTTGGAGGAGCGGTTTATCGGCAACGCCAATATGTTCTCGCAGAAGGAGAAATCCCGTCTGTTGAAGGATATTCCCGCCACCGACCCCACGGCGTATACCAAGGAGTATTACGACCGTTGTAAAGGTCAGGACGACGTGACCCGTATGCAGTATCTGGATATCAACCGCTGGATGGTGGGAGATATTCTGCTGAAAGCGGATCGTATGAGTATGGCTCATTCTCTGGAACTGCGTGTGCCTTTCTTGGATAAAAAGGTGTTTGAGGTAGCGGCTCGCATCCCCGTGAAGCATCGCATCGCCTGCGGCACCACCAAGTACGCTATGCGTCAGGCGGCCAAGCGGCATATCCCCGCCGCCGCCGCCACCAAGCCCAAATTGGGCTTCCCCGTCCCCATCCGCGTATGGCTGCGGGAGGATGCCTATTACAACAAGGTTAAAGAAGCCTTTACCTCCTCCGTGGCACAGCAGTATTTCAATACCGATTACTTGGTGAAACTGCTGGATCAGCATAAGGCGGGTAAGAAAGACAACAGCCGTAAGATCTGGACCGTGTATATGTTCCTGGTCTGGTACGGCGTGTATTTCGCAGACTGACATATACCCAGACATCCTTGCATAGACTCTTTTGAGGAGTGATGCAGGGATGTTTGTGTTATCAATGAAAACCACCCGCCCACGGTTGGCGGCTTTTGGTGCGGTGTTTTGCGTATTGCTGACGGTGGTGCTGGGCACCAAGGCGTTGTCCCGCGGCACGGTACCGGTGACGGCTCCTGCCGCCGCCAATCCTGTGGCATATCTGCAGAGTATGGGCTATGAGGTCGCCCCTCAATGGACCGCCCTGCAAGAGATTACCGTCCCCGTGGATGAGGATGCCGCATTTTCTGCCTACAACGCCCTGTTGCAGGCGGCGGGATACGACCTGTCTGCGTACAAGGGGGAGCGGGTGAAATGCTATACTTACAGGGTGCTTAATTACCCCGGTGAGGAGCGGGTGAATGCCCGTGTTTACACCTACAAGGATCGCGTTGTGGCGGGGGACATTGCCTCTGCGGCGGCAGACGGATTTTGCAAGGGGCTGACCCCTTTGACCCCCGATATGACCGAAAATAAAGGAGAAACCCATGGAACGACTGGATAAATTGTTGTGCTCTCAGGGCACCCTCACCCGCAGTGAGGCGGGTCGGCTCATCCGCAGCGGGCGGGTGTCGGTGGACGGGGTGGTGTGCCGTCAAGCGGCGCAGAAGATCGACCCCGCCGCCCATACCGTGTCGGTGGACGGTAAGCCGTTGGGCTATGCGGAGTTTGTGTATTTTATGCTGAACAAACCCGACGGCATTTTGTGCGTGTCGCGGGATAAAAAAGTGCCGACGGTGGTGGATCTGCTGCCGGAGGAGTACCGCCGTCGGGGGCTGTTCCCCGCGGGGCGGTTGGATAAGGATACCCACGGGCTGGTGTTGATCACCGACGACGGCGATTTTGCCCACCGGATGCTGTCCCCCCGCCACCACATCCCCAAAACCTACCTGGCGCGGCTGGACAAGCCTCTTTCCGAGGAGGGGGCGCAGGCTTTTCGCGACGGTCCCACCCTGGCGGATGGAACCGTGTGCCAACCCGCCCACCTGAGGCTGTTGGAGACAGGGGAGAACCCCCTGTTTGAGGTGGTCATTTACGAAGGCAAGTATCATCAGATCAAGCGGATGTTTGCCGCCGTGGGGTGCCACGTGGAATGGCTGAAACGCATCAAAATGGGCGGTTTGGATTTGGACGAGTCGCTGGCAGAGGGAGAATGCCGCCCTCTGACCGAGCAAGAAAAAATGAGCATATTGACCGAAAATGTGCAATAAAATTAGGCATTGTAACGGGTGTATATAAATTCTTCCCATAAAGTTGCCCAAAACTTTGTGCATTTTAGGTATGGTTTAAAACGAAAAAGCGTGTTATAGTAATAGCGTCGGAATTTATCTGTCCGTCTTTTTGAGTGCGGGCTGATTACGAAATAGAAGTATGTGGAGGTAAATTATGGCTAGTCTTTCTTTGAAGCACATTTACAAAAAGTATCCTGGCGGCGTTGTGGCCGTTTCCGATTTCAATCTGGAGATCAAGGATAAAGAGTTTATCATCATGGTCGGTCCCTCCGGCTGTGGTAAGTCCACCACCCTGCGTATGATCGCCGGTCTGGAGGAGATCTCCTCCGGTGAGTTGTACATCGGCGACCGTCTGGTCAACGACGTAGCTCCCAAGGACCGTGACATCGCCATGGTGTTCCAGAACTACGCTCTGTATCCCCATATGACCGTGTTTGATAACATGGCCTTCGGCCTGAAGCTGCGTAAGACTCCCAAGGATGAGATCAAGCGCCGCGTTGAGGAGGCCGCCCGCATTCTGGATATCGCTCACCTGCTGGACCGTAAGCCCAAGGCTCTGTCCGGTGGTCAGCGTCAGCGTGTGGCTCTGGGTCGTGCCATCGTCCGTGAGCCCAAGGTCTTCCTGCTGGACGAGCCCCTGTCCAACCTGGATGCTAAGCTGCGTGCCCAGATGCGTACCGAGCTGTCCAAACTGCACCAGAAACTGGGTACAACCTTTATCTACGTTACCCACGACCAGACCGAGGCTATGACCATGGGCGACCGCATCGTGGTTATGAAGGACGGTCTGATTCAGCAGGTGGATACGCCCCAGCGTCTGTATGACCTGCCCTGCAATATGTTCGTTGCCGGCTTTATCGGCAGTCCCCAGATGAACTTTATCGACTCCGTTATCGGCAAGAACGATAAGGGTTACTACGTCGAGTTCGGCTCCGAGGACACCAAGACCCGCCGTGGTGTGAAGTATCAGATCCCCCTGCCCGCCGCCAAGCTGGAGGGCACCAACATTGAGGAGTATGTGGGCAAAGAGGTCGTTATGGGTATCCGTCCCGAGGACGTCCACGACGAGCCCCGTCTGCTGGAGGAGTTCGCCGATTGTAAGGTTAAGGCCAACGTTGAGGTTACCGAAATGATGGGTGCCGAGACCTTCCTGTACGTCAACGTCGAGGGCTTCGAGTTCACCGCTCGCGTGGAGCCCACCTCCACCGCTCACCCCGGTGACGAGGGTGTCGAGATCGCCATCGAGAACACCAAGATTCACCTGTTCGACAAAGAGACCGAGCGCACCATCTGCAACTAATTCTATAGCGCTCACTGCCACCGCAACCACTGGTTGCGGTGGCTTTTTTGCGTTGTGGGCACCGATTTCGGTGGGATTTGTAGGGGCGAACTGCGTTCGCCCGTGGGACGGGACCCCGTCCTCTACGACTTCGTACTGACCTTGGATTGCCTCCGTAGCCTCCCTCATCGAGGGAGGTGGATTTCGCCGCAGGCGAAAGACGGAGGGAGTTTTTTCACAGCGGCTCACCACACTCCCTCAGCCTCGCTTCGCTCGGCAGCTCCCTCACGGAGGGAGCCTTTTCTTGTGCCGACTTGGGTGGGGGGCAGCGGAGGTTCTCGTCCTGCGATCGGGAATAAAACAGGCAAACAAAAAAGCCTTAGATTGACTCCAAGGCTTTAATCATATCGATTGGGATTGTCTGTGCGTTCCAGCAGATAGTCGATTGACACGTTAAAATAATCGGCTAGCGCGATCAACTCTTTGATACCCGGCTCCCGCTCGCCGGTCTCATAGCGGCTGATGGTGTTTTGGCTGGTGTTTAGATCCAACGCCAATTTCAGTTGTGAAATGCCACGCATTTTCCGTATCGCTTTTAAGCGCATAGCGACACCCCCTCTTGACACAATTATCCCACACTGGTATAATCCAAAATATCCCAATTCGGGATATTTTGGAGGCGTTTATATGAAAAAGAGATTGTGTGTTTTTGTCAGTGTGCTGCTGTTGGCGGTCGGTATGATTTTCGCCGTACAGCCTACCTCTATCGCGTTGTCTGATGACGATGCAGATGTTATTCACATGTTTATCTGTTATGGACAAAGTTGGTCTGTGGGTTACGATGCCGCCGCCATCACTACCGAGGCGCGGTACGATAATTTGATGTTAGATACCGGCATCAAGAACAATCCTTTATCCGATTTATCCGTGACAGCAACCGCCTTTGTTCCCGCGGTGGAGTTTTCGGGCAAAAACAGCGATACCGCCTCTTATAAGCAAACCACCGGAGAGACCCCCGTTTCGGCACAAATGAACATGGTCAAACAGTTGATGGAGGACGAAGACGGGTTGGATATGACGGTGGTTTCCTATCCGCTGTTGGGCACCGCCCCCGGTATGGGTAGCAAAACCCTCGCACAGTTATCAAAGGGTACGGATTACTACAATCGTTTGGTGGCGCAGGTGCAACAGGCCCATATGATTGCTACCGTTATGGATAAGCGGTTGGTGGTGGAGGCGTTCAGCTGGGTGCAAGGCTCTCTGGGTAGTGGGTTGAAGGGCACCTATGCCGCCAATTTAGAGCAACTGCGTCTGGATATTGATACCGACGTTAAGGCCATTACGGGTCAGACGGAGGACGTGAAATGTATTACGTGGCAATCGTATATTTACAACAAAAATCTACGGGCAAAGCAGGTTTATAATCAGTATGTCGGAGCCGCAGAAACTTATCCCCACATCATTTGTGCGGGTGCGACTTACCACCTTGATAATGTAAGAGCCGCCAACCTACATTTCACTTCCGAGAGCCAAGATTGGCTTGGTGCCTATTTCGGCATAGCCTATAAACGCACGATTCTAGACGGTGAGAAATTTGAGCCACTGAAACCCATCGCCGCCAATACGCGTGGCAACGAATTGCTGGTGAAATTTCACGTGCCGTACGGTTCTTTGGTCTTTGACGGCGACTATTTTGCCGATGCCGCCAACGAGGTGCCCAACGAGGGCTTTCGTTTGTATGCCGCAGACGGCACAGAGAAAACCATCACGGATGTCTCTATTACATCCTCTGACACGGTCAAAATTGTGTGCGCCGACGCCGTAGAAAACACAGACAGACTCACCTACGGTGACATTTCTACGGACGCCTATCAATGGGTAAACAATAACAGGGGACATCTGCGGGATACGCAGGGCGACAGTATTCAATACAAGAGCGGCAACTTGAATGACAACCACACTGTGTTGCCTTTGCATAACTGGTGTGTTCTGTTTGACAAAACCATTGACGAGCTAGGCCATTTTCACGAGTGGAGCGAACCGACGCCGGATGTAACCGATCCTGATGTCCATTCTCGCACCTGCACCTGCGGCATGGCGGAGAGTGCCCCTCATAGTTTTGATGATGGTGTAGGCACTCGCGACGGGAAGGTGTATACTTGCGGTGAGTGCGGCTATTTCTACATTGACAAGACGTTCGTATTTGTGCCCGGCGACGTCGACGGTAACGGCAAAGTAAATGTTCGTGATATAGCTTGTCTGCAACGGTACTTGAACGGATGGGAAGTTGATATTAACATCGATGCCTGTGATGCGAACGGAGACGGAACGGTCAACAATCGTGACATTGCTCTCCTCCAGCAACACCTCAACGGTTGGGACGTGGAACTGAAATAATCGGCATAAAACCGTAAAAGAGCCGAGGCGAGTTGCCTCGGCTCTTTTCTGTGCACCGCCTCTGGCGGTGAATTTACTCCCTAAAAGTAAAAATTTTTGTAAATAATACCGAAAATTCGCGATTTCTTCTTGCAAAATGGCAAAAAATTGTATAAAATAAGAGTGGTATGTCGTGCGACGGCCAAGGTGTCCCTCGCACGCATCACAAAAAGCCGCCGCAAATTGCGGAGAGAGTATACAGTTTTCCGATGGCAGGGATGGGGGTTCCATACCTGTGTGTATGCTCGTACCCTGCCGTTTGCGTTGCCGAAAAGGAGTGCTGACTATGTCCAACCGTATATTCCAAAGCGTCATCCACCAGACCAAAGAGGCCATTGAGCGGACGGTGGGTATCATTGACGAAAACCTGACCGTGATCGCATGCAGCGATCTGGGTCGGGTGGGGGAGAGCTCCGCTCTGTCTCCGGACGCCTTCACGGCGGGTAAGACCTTTGTGGAGGAGGGGTACACTTATACCCCCTTCGGCTCCCGCTCCCACAGCGAATACGTGCTGTTTGTGGAGGGCTCTGACGAGGCCGCGGCCCGCTATGCGGCGCTGTTGTCGGTGTCGCTGACCAGCATTAAGCAGTTCCACGATGAGAAGTTTGACCGCAGCAACTTTGTGAAGAACGTTATTCTGGACAACATTCTCCCCGGCGATATTTATTTAAAGGCCCGCGAACTGCGTTTTAACAACGACGTGTCCCGCGTGGTCCTGCTGATCCGTATCACCTCGCGCACTGAGGTGTCTGCCTTTGACGTGGTGCAGAACCTGTTCCCCGATAAGGCGAAGGATTTTGTTATCAATATCAACGAGACCGACATCGCTCTGGTTAAAGAGGTGCGTAACGGCACCGACCCCAAGGACCTGGAGAAACTGGCCCGTTCCATTGTGGACACCCTAGGCAGCGAGTTCTTCACCCAGGCCACCGTGGGTATCGGCACCACCGTGGAGGGAATCAAGGACCTGGCCGGTTCCTTCAAAGAAGCGCAGGTGGCTCTGGAGGTAGGCAAGGTGTTCGATAACGAGCGCCCCATCGTCCGCTACGACCATCTGGGCGTCGCCCGTCTGATCTATCAGCTGCCCACCACCCTGTGCGAGATGTTCCTGCGGGAGGTGTTTAAGCGCGGCTCTATCGATTCTCTGGACCAGGAGACTCTGTTCACCATCCAGAAGTTCTTTGAGAACAATCTGAACGTGTCCGAGACCTCCCGCAAGCTGTTCGTCCACCGTAACACGCTGGTGTACCGCTTGGAGAAGATCAAGCGTCTCACCGGTCTGGACCTGCGCGAGTTTGACGACGCCATCGTATTTAAGGTGGCATTGATGGTGAAGAAGTACCTCAGCGCCAACCCCACTAAATATTGATTTTTATCTCAGCCGTCGGCAGATCTTGTCGGCGGCTTGAGTTGGTTTTTCCAATTCTTTTCACTTGTTTTGTCCTGCGGTGTTCCGTATAATGGGGCATAGACCGCAGACGGGGTCCGGTCCCGTCAGAATCACAACAAAAAGGAGGCGTTTGTGTATGATCGAGTTCCGCGGCGTTTATAAGACCTACGGTTCCGGCAGCCATGCGCTGGAGGACGTTAACTTACACATTGACGACGGCGAGTTCGTGTTTGTTGTGGGCGCCTCCGGCGCCGGTAAGAGCACTTTTTTAAAACTGATCATGCGGGAGGAGACCCCCACCTCCGGTGAGGTGGTGGTGAACAACTACCGCCTGTCCCGCTTAAAGCGGAAGGAGATTCCCTATTTCCGCCGCACCATGGGCATCGTGTTCCAGGATTTCCGTCTGATCAACACCATGACGGTGTTTGATAACGTGGCTTTCTCTATGCGTGTCGTCGGTAAGCGCAAGAAAGAGATCAACCGCCGTGTTAAGTTGGTGCTGGAGCTGTTGGGCCTGGAGCAAAAGGCCAACCGCTATCCCTTGGAGCTGTCCGGCGGCGAGCAACAGCGGGTGGGCTTGGCCCGCGCGTTGGTCAACCATCCTAAACTGATCATTGCCGACGAGCCTACCGGTAACGTGGACCCCCGTATGTCCCACGACATCGTGGAGATGCTGACCCAGATCAACGAGCGGGGAACCACCGTGCTGATGGTGACCCACGCCCACGAGCTGGTGCGCCACTTCAACCACCGCGTTATCACGCTGGAGAAGGGGCATATCGTGTCGGATACGGGCCGCCCTGCCACCGTGACGCTGGGGCAAATGGCGGATGCGCAGGGAGGTGCGCCGGTATGAAATTGCACGAAATTCAGTACTTAGTCAAAGAGGGTTGCCGCAATACGTGGCAGAACCGCCTGATGGCGTTGGCTTCCGCAGGCGTGCTGGTGTGCTGTCTGTTGCTTACCGGCTTTGCCTATCTTATTTTCGTCAACGTGAATCAGATGTTCCAGAACGCCTACGAGCAGAACGTGATGGCGGTGTATCTGGATGCTACCCAGACCGACGAGCAGGTGACCGCCATCGGTCTGACACTCAATAATATGGACAACGTGGCGCAGGTGGAATACCTGTCCAAGGAGGATTTTCTTACCCAATACGCCGGCGCTCTGGAGAGCGAGACTATGGATAGTTTTATGGGCGAGAACAACCCCCTGCCCGACACCTACATCGTATCGCTGAAGGATCTGGCCCTGTTCCAACAGACGTTGGACGAGATCGGCTCCATCCCCGGCGTGGAGGAGGTATCCTACGATGCGGATACCGCCGAGACCCTCACCGCGGTGCGGCGGGTGGTGCTGGCCATCGGCGGCAGTGTCATTGTGGTACTGCTCATCGTGTCCCTGTTTATTATTGTCAATACCATCAAGCTGACGGTGCACAACCGTCGGTTGGAGATCTATATTATGAAATCCGTGGGCGCCACCGACGGCTTTGTCCGCTTCCCCTTCGTGGTGGAGGGACTGCTGGTGGGCGCTATGGCAGGCGGTGTCGGCTATGGTCTGATTTCCCTGCTGTATTATACCGCGGTGAAGAACTTTACCTTTGATAATCCTCTGCTGAAACTGGTACCCTTCAGCACCCAATGGCTGCCCTTGCTGATCTGCTTCCTGGGCGGCGGTATGCTGGTGGGCGTCTGCGGCAGTGTCATTTCTATGAGCAAGTACCTCAAGCAGGAAGGGGGACTGCGCCTATGAAACAGCTGAAACGGCGGCGTTTTTACGCTCTGCTGGCGACGGTTGCGGTGCTGGTCTCCTTGGCCTGCTCCGCCTCTACCGTATCGGTGTCGGCGGCCAGCCGCAGTGAGTTGGAGGCTCAGCTGAAAGCACTGGAGCAAAAGGAAAAGAAGATCAAAAAGGAGCTGTCTGCTGCCAGCTCCGACCTGTCTGCCAGTAAAAAGCGCAAGGAATTGCTGGATTCTCAGATCGACAACGCTACCCAGCAGATCAATCTGATGCAGCAGCAGTTAACCAATCTGAACAAGAGCATTGAAGAGAAAAATGCCCAGATCGGCACGGCCCAGAAGGATATTGAGGCCAAGGAGGCTGCCATTGCGGAGACCCATCGGCAGTTGGGTCTGCGTCTGCGTGCCATCGCCAAGACCGGCAACCTGTCCACCATTCAGCGTCTGCTGAATACGGACAATTATACCGACTATCTGCTGAAGTCCAAGGCGGCGGAATGCATCGCCGCACGGGATCAGGCTACGATGGACGAGCTGGAGTCCGTTTTGGAGGATATTCGCGCCCAAAAGGCGGAACTGGAGACCCAAAAGGCGGCCATCCAAGAGGAACAGGCGGAGGTAAAGCGGCTCAAAGCGGTGTCCGACGCCAAGAAAAGGGAACTGGATACTCTGTATGCCGCCGCCCAGACTGAGGTGCGTAAACTACAGTCGGAGGTTTCCTCTTACAACAGCGAGTTAGCGGAAACCCGACGGAAGATGGAGGAGGCAGACAAGGCTATTGAGGCCCTGATCAAGAATACCGCCTCTACCGGCAAGTACAACAATAAGTTGATGTACTGGCCTGTCCCCACCGTACGGAATATTTCTTCTCCCTTTGGACCTCGCTGGGGCACCATGCACCGTGGTATAGATATATCTGAGGGTGCGGTGCCTATCTACGGCCAAAATATCGTGGCCGCCGCGGACGGCGTGGTTATCGCGGTCAACTCCACCAGCCGCTACGGCACCGGCTGGAGCTACGGCTACGGCTATTGCGTCATCATCGACCACGGCGAAGACAGCAAGGGACGTCCCGTTCATACGATGTACGCTCACTGTTCCAAGATGTTCGCCAAATTGGGGCAAAAGGTCGTCGGCGGCAAAACGGTGATCGCCCAGGCGGGTAACACCGGCAATGTAACCGGCCCCCATCTGCACTTCGAGGTGCGATTAGACGGTGAACGCATCGACCCCTATCCCAACTACGTCGACCCTAAATATAACTAACACTCCATCCGAAACGGAGGGAATTCTATGAGAAGAAAAATCAGTCTGAGCACCACCATCACCTTGATATTGCTGACCATGGCGCTGACTGTGTCGCTGACCATGCTGTTGGCTATGCGGCATTTTAATAGTCAGTTGCAGTTGGTCAGCCAGCGGCAGGCCATGTACAGCCACATCAACGACGTGGATAAAAAGGTGCGCGCATACTATCCCAATCTGGACGAGGAATCTTTGCGTAAGGGTATCACCCAGGGCTATATTTACGGCTTAAACGACCCCTATGCGGTGTACTATGATCCCGCTCGCTATGCCTCCGAGCAGCTGCGTCTGGCGGGTAAAGCCAATAACGTGGGTGTGACCCTCAGCCTGGATGCCGACGCCCGTGTGGTGGTCAGCCGTGTCCAGCCCAACTCCGCCGCCGGTAAGGCAGGCGTGCAGAAGGGGGATATCGTCACCGCCGTGGACGGCGCTCCCGCCGCGGATAAGAGCCTGTCCGAATTGCAGACGCTGATGAACACCGCCACCAAGGTACTGTTCACCGTTCAGCGGGGAGAGAGTTCCCACGCCTATGAACTGGCGTCCTTTGAGTACGTAGTGCGTACCGTACAGGAGCAGGTTATCAATTCTGTGGGTTATATCCGCATTTTGGCATTCTATGAGAACACTCCCGACCAGTTCCGCGCCACCATATCCTCTATGATGGAGCAGGGTGTGACCGGTTTTGTGTTCGATCTGCGTAATAACGCCGGCGGCTCTACCAAGGCGGTACAGGAGATGTTGGAGTACGTGATGCCCATCGGCGTGTACGGTACCCTCACCGACGTCAACGGCAACGAAACTAAGCTGACCTCCGCGGTAAACAACCAGCTCAGCGTATCCAGCGTTACACTGGTCAACAGCGGCACCACCGGCGAGGCCGAGTTCTTCGCGGGCGTGTTGCAGGATGCAGGCTTTACCACCGTGGTGGGTCAGACCACCGCGGGCAAGGCGAAGTATCAGGAATTCTTCACCTTAGAGGCGGATTATTCCGCCGTCAAACTGACGGTGGGTAGCTACGGCTTGATGAAATCCGGCAGCTGGCAGGATAAGGGCATTGTCCCCTCCGTTGTGGCAGAACTGCCTGCAGAACAGGCATCGGTGTACCAGTTGTTGGCTCCCACCGAGGACGCTCAGGTCAAGGTAGCGCTGGACCAGATCACTGACTCCGATCTGGCGGCACTGAACAATGCCACCACTACCACCACCGCCGCCCCGACTACCACCACGACCACTACCGCTCCCTCGGCGGCGCAATAAACCCATAATGATCCACGACCTCGTCCCTTGCGGACGGGGTCGTTTTTTGTTACTTTACCCTACCCGCTAAGCAAGATTTTCTATATATAAATATTATATATAATATTGACACCAACGCCGACTTAGTGTATAATGCGAAGTGAGTATGGATAGTTGTGTACCTATGCCCAAAACGAGGAACGGAGATCAGCGGTTATGAAGTGCTTACAAAGAATCAAAGAGCTTTCATTCTCGCAGGTCGTGCTGTATGCCTCTCTGTTCTGCGTAGGTATTTTTCACGAGTACTTATCCTGCCTATTGTCGGTGGTGCTGCTGATATGGCTGTGCCTGCGATGGAAGCAGAATCGGCAATTGACCGTATCCGTCACCTTGACCGCCGTTGCCATGGCGGTGCTCATCGTGGGTTATGCCCTTAGCCCCTTGTGGGCGGTGGACAGCAGCGAGGCGGTGTTCGGCTTCTATAAGTTCCTGCCGGTTCCCCTGTACCTGTTGGTGCTGATGCAACAGCCCGACGGACGGGAGCAGGCGATCATCGGTCTGCCGTATATGCTGACCGCCACCACCGTTATCTCGCTGGGACTGATGTACGTCCCCGGTATGGAGACCTACTTCGCGGTAGCGGGCCGTTTGTCCGGCCCCCTGCAGTATCCCAACACCTTTGCGGCGTTGCTGCTGGTAGCGGAACTGCTGCTGCTGACCAAGGATAAATGGCGCTGGTGGGATTTCGGCTGTATCGCGGTGCTGTTGTTCGGTATCCTGTACACCGGCAGCCGTACGGTGCTGATCGTGGCGGCGGTGTCCAACGTGGCGGCCCTGCTGATCAATCGCAACAAGCGTATTCGCCTGATTGCCGCCGGCGGTTTGGCGCTGGGCGTGTTGGCTGTGGTAGGCTACTGTGCCGTTACCGACAGTTTCGATGTTATCGGTCGTTATCTGAACATCACGCTGAATTCCAGTACCTTTGTGGGTCGTCTGCTGTACGCCTACGATGCCCTGCCCGTCATCCTGCGTCACCCCTTCGGTATGGGCTATATGGGCTACTACTTCGTCCAGCAGAGCATCCAGACCGGCGTGTACGGCATTATGTACATCCACAATGATTTTCTGCAGATCCTGATGGACGTGGGTTGGATTCCCTGTTTGGTTCTTCTGGCGGCCATTGTCCGCTCGGTCTTGTCCAAGACACTTTCCGCACGGTATAAGTTGGTGCTGATGACTATGGTAGCCCACTCCTGCTTCGATTTCGACCTGCAGTATACCGCGGTGTTTATGATGTTCCTGCTGTTTACCGACACCGATGCTTTTACCGAGCGGCGACTGTCCGCGGCGGGCACCCTGCGGGTCACCGCTACGGTGGTTCTCACCGCCCTTTGTCTTTACTTCGGCACAGTCAAGGGGCTGTACCGCTTCGGTCTGCACGACGCGGTGTGTAAGATGTACCCCTCAACCCTCAGCCAAATAGAGGTGCTGAAGGATACCAAGAGCGTCACCGAGATGGATGCACTGGCGGATAAGATCCTGGCCCGTAACGAATACGTGGCGGTGGCCTATACCGCCAAGGCGAACTATGCTTATTCCAAGGGCGATTTCGCCCGTTTCATTGACTATAAGGCCAAGGCGATGGATGCCGCCCCCTTTGCCACGGTGGAATGCCGTGATTATATCGATAAACTACAGGTGGGCATCCGCCTGTACGGCGAGGCGGGGGACACCAAGAGCGCCAGAATATGTAAACAGCAGTTGGTCCGCACCGCGGAGCGGGTGCTGACCATCGAAGAGCGGCTCAGCCCCTTGGGGCGCAAGATCGACGAGCAGCCCAGTGCGTATCTCTCTCAGATACTGTTGGAATACGTAGACCAGCTGAAGGAAGAAGGTATCCGATGAAACGATGGATAGCAACGCTGTGTACGGCGGCTATGCTGGTGGGTTTGTGCGGATGCGGTGAGCCCGATGTTGCCGGCGTGACGGTGTATGATGCCGCCGGCGGGGTGATGGGCACTCCCACCGCTCTGATGTCGTCGACAGATACGTTGACCGACGCCGCTTACAGCAGTTACATAGATGTGGTGCTGATAGAGGCGATCACCGCCTTGGCTGCCGCCACCGACACCACGGTCGAGGAGGCACAGCTCAGCCTGTTCCGTGACGGATACAGCATCCACACCGCCTTTGACACCGCGGTATTCGCCGCATTGAAGACGGGGTATCAAGAGCGGGCGCCCAAGGATTTGGATTTTGCTTCCGCCGTCACCGATTATAACGGTCGGCTGTTGGCCACCTATAGCGTAGGCGAACAGAACTATGTTCTCACCCCTCAGGCACCCCACTCGTCCTTTAAGCCGCTGGGTGTTTATGCTCCGGCACTGGACGCGGGCCTGATTGATTGGTCCACCCAGATCACGGACAAGCCGTACAGCCAGACCACCGACTCCGACGGCAACACCGTCGATTGGCCCAAAAACGCCACCGGTACTTACAGCTATCAAAAAACCAACCTGTACGAGTGTATTCGTCAGTCCCTCAACACCACGTCGGTGCATTGTCTGTACCGCTTGGGCGTAGATAAGTCCATTGAGTTTTTAGAGAACTCCTTTGGTATTGACCTGGAGTATGAGAAAATGATGATGGAGCAAAAGGGCTCCGATGAGATCATCGGCAACATTGCTCTGGGTTCGATGGAGCAGGGTGTCACCGCCGTGGATATGGCGGGCTATTATCAGATATTCGGCAACGCGGGGCTGTATGTCACCCCCCACGCGGTGCTGGAGATACGGGACGCGGCGGGGCAGACGGTATACACCCACACCGCCGAGCCTAAACAGATCATCAAAGAGTCCACCGCCTATATTATGAACCAGCTGCTCCGCGGCGTGGTCAAGGGCGGCGGCACCGGTGACCAGGCGCTGACTACCAACATCCCTGTGGCGGGCAAGACCGGCACAGGCAATCGGGGTGAAGGCAACTGGTTTGTGGGCGTCACCCCCGCATACAGTATGTCGGTGTTCCACGGTGATTGCGACGGCGGCAATATTGCCGATCGGCTGTATGGCTCCATTCTGAGCCACCTGCCGGAGCACACCGTCACCGATTTTCCCTCCTGCGCCGCGGTGCGTAAGGGCGTGTTCTGTGTGGAGAGCGGCAAACTGTTCTCCTCCTCCTGCACGCGGATGTACGTTGGGTATTACGACAGAGCGAACGAGCCCTTACCCTGTAAGGCTCACTAACCACAGCTTTACCCTATGGGGTTACGATAAAGTAGGCAAACACAATTTTTCAGAATGAGGTGTTTTGATATGAAAATGTTCAAGAGAGGCCTGGCTACGGTACTGGCATTGCTGATGCTGGTTATGGCCGTACCTTTCGGTGGTCTGGCGGTGTACGCCGCTGAGGAGTATCCCACCATCGAGCTGGGCGTCACCACCGACGCGGTGATGGAGGAGGACTGGGCATACTTCTGGTTCACCCCCGCCGAGAGCGGCTGGTATCAGTTCTATTCCATGGCGGATAGAGATACCCGCGCTTACATCTACGACGTTGACGGCAATTGGCTGGCAGAAGACGACGACGGCGGCGAGGGTAGCAACTTCCGCGTTGTTTGCGAGATGAAAGCCGGCGTCACCTACAAGCTGGGCGCCCGTTTCTATAGCTACGGCGACGGCTCCTTCCCGGTGTGCATTGAAACGTACGAGCCCTGTGTGGTTACCGACCTGGTGTTCCACGATCAGTCCTATTTGATGTATCAGATCGAGGTGGGGTATTCCCTTGAGCCCCGCTACGACGTGTACTACTCGGACGGCAGTGTAGAAACCCGTACTTACTCCGATTTCGGAGATGACGTGGGTTGGTACTATATCGACGTCGAGTACGACGTACCCACCGACCAGTGGCAGGAGGGCGGCGTCTACACCGCCACCTACTCCGCAGATGTTCGTGGCACGGTCTACGAAGGTACTTACACCGTCACCATTGAGGAATGTCCTATTGTTTCCATTGAGTTTGCTCCCCTCGCTCTGGTGGAGCATTATAACGGCTATTGGTCCACCCGTGACGTGTGGGACGAGGAGAATGAGCAGTATATCACTGAGGAATACTACTATTACCACAACGTTTATCCCTGTGCTACTGTCACGATGAAGGATGGTACCGTGCACGAGGATGTGACCGGCCTGGAATGGAACGGTTACTGGTACGACTTCTCCGTCAACCAGTACAACAATCCGCTGCAGAAGGGCATCAATTACATTGACGGCTCCCTGATGGGCTTTGATTACACCATTGAGATCGAGGTTATCGACACCCCCATCGCCTCTATCGAGTTCGAGCCCTATTCCGTGATTGAAAACTGGGGCGGCTCTTGGCAGTCCTACTGTCAGCAGGACGGGTATGAGCAATCCTGTGATTACTTCTATTATAACCTCTATCCCCGTGCTACCGTCACCATGAAGGACGGCACGGTATACGAGGATGTTGAAAGCGGCTTTGAGTGGAATAATCGTTGGTACAATTTCTCTTTTGACCAGAACCATCACGGCAACCACCTGCAGTTGGGCACCAATCAGCTCTCCGGCAAGATTCTGGGCTATGAGTACACCATCGAGATCGTGGTGGAGCCTTCTCCCATTCAGTCCATCGTGTTTGACCCCTGCACCGTCATTGAGAATAGCGACGGCTACTGGAACGAGGGCGAGCGCTGGGACAGCGAGCTGGAGGAGTATGTCCCCTACAAGTACTTCTATTACAACGATCTGGACCTCAGCTACACCGTGACCATGCGGGATGGCTCTGTCTACGAGGATCATTTTGTGTATAACGACAGCTGGTACAGTTGCGGCTTCAGCCAGAATTCCGATAGTTATCTGACCTTGGGCAACAACGTAATGTACGGCTCCGTGCTGGGCTATGACTACACGGTGGAGATCGAGGTGGTTGAATCCCCCGTAGCCTCCGTGGTGGTTGACCCCATCGTCCGTATCCAGTACCATAACGGTGATTGGAGCAAAGACTGGTACTACGACGAACAGGGTAACCGCATCGACGTCACTTATTTCTATTACTACAGTATGTCTCCCAACTCCGACAACGTCACTATCACCTTGAAGGACGGCACGGTCATTAACGACACTTCCTTTGAGTGGGGCGGCCAGGAGTACTACCTGCAGTACGACGGCCAGTGGGCACAGAATTATCTGGAGCTGGGTGTCAACGAGTGGAACGGCTCCATCGCCGGCTACGATTTCACCTACAACATCGAGATCGTGGAGACCCCCGTTGCCTCTGTGGTGGCTAACCCCATCTCTCTGATCGAGGAGCGGGACGGCTATTGGCGTACCTCCTCCTATTGGGATGAGAATGATAACTACATCGAGGTAAGTTGGTTCTATTACTATTCCAATAATATCGAGCCGCGCCTGACCATTACGATGAAGGACGGCACCGTGTACTCTAACTGCACCGGTTTCGATTGGAACGGTATCTGGTACTCTATGTTGGTGGATAGCCAGAGCAGAGACAACCATCTGTTGCCCGGTTCCAATACCTGGCACGGCTCCATCGCCGGCTATGAGTTTGAGTATGACATTCAGGTCTCCACGCTGTCCTCCAATGATGCCTTTGAGTATATGGAGAACTCCGACAGCATCATTATCACCGATTGCTATCTGTCTGATGAGACGGTGGAGATCCCCGCTGAGATCAACGGCAAGCCGGTTACCGCCGTGGCGGGTCTGAGCGACGCTTGGCCCACCTTGAAGCATTTGATCCTGCCCGATAGTGTGGTCACCATCGGCGATTACGTGCTGAGCAACCTGGATAATCTGCAGAGCGTCCACATCGGCGCCGGCGTGTCCAATCTGAACGCCGAGATGTTCGGCTATTGCTGGCAGCTGCAGAGCATCACCATCTCCGAGGATAACCCCTATTTCTGTGTGGTGAACGGTGGACTGCATAATAAGGCGCTGGACACCTTCATCGCCTTCCCCATGGGCGGCGAGAATCCCGCTTATCTGGTTCCCGCCACGGTGGTGAATCTGGAGGCGCTGGATTATTACAGCATTTATGATTCTCTGGACGTTACCTATGCCGAGGATCACGTGGCCTTTGTGTCCATCGACGGCGTCACTTACAATAAGGAAATGACCAAGGTCATTTCCTGCCGTAAGGATAAGACCGGTGACTACGTGATGCCCGAGACCGTTGAGGAGATCGCCGACGGTGCCTTTATGAACACCAAGCTTACCAGCGTGGTGGTTTCCCCCAAGGTTACCGAGATCGTGTACTGCGCCTTTGCCTCCTGCGCCAGTTTGGAGACTGTGGTATTGCCCGACGGCCTGATCAGCATTGAGCAGAGCGCCTTTGAGCAGACCTTTGCTCTGGAGAGCATCAACCTGCCCGAGGGTCTGGAGTATATTGGTTATTATTCCTTCTATAAGACCGGTCTGACCGATCTGAACGTTCCCGGCTCTGTGGAGATGATTGACAATTGTGCCTTCTACAGCAGTGAGGTCACCAATCTGACCCTGAACGAGGGCATTAAGGAGATTGGGGGTTCTGCTTTTGCCAATACCCCCGTTAAGTCTGTGGTTCTGCCCGACAGCCTGACCTATCTGGGCAGCGGTGCCTTCGAGTGGTGTAGAGATCTGGCCTCGGTGCATATCGGCAGCGGTCTGACCGCTATTGAGTCGAGCACCTTTGCTGGGGCCGGCCTTAAGTCGGTGTATATCCCCGCCAACGTGACCGCGATTTACGGATCGGCATTCTGCGACTGTGAACAGTTGGCGTCTGCCACCCTGTCCACCGGCGTTGATTACATTGATCGCTACGTCTTCTCCGGCTGTGATACCTTGACCAACCTGGTGGTAGAGAAGGGCAACAAGACCTTCTTCAGTAACGGCAACTGCATCATCACTCACGATGGTGCGTTGTGGGTGGGTTGCCCCGGCAGTATCATCCCCAATGATGGCAGCGTCACCTCCATTGAGAATCGTGCTTTCTACGATTGTGACGGTCTGCAGGCGGTTACCTTCCCCGATAGTTTACAGCTCATCGGCGAGTATGCTTTCTATGACAGTGATAGTCTGAAGAGCATTATCATCCCCGATAGCGTTACCCATATCAACCACTTTGCTTTTGCTCAGATGGATAATCTGGATGATGTGAAGCTGGGTGACGGTATTGAGGAGCTGGGCGGCGCCGCCTTCTCCGGCTCCGCATTGGCCCAGGTGGATCTGGGTAACAGCATCCCCTACATTCCTTCTTACGGTTTCGAGTACACCAACCTGCAGGAGGTCTTCTTCCCCAGCAGCGTTACCTCCATTATGTACCGCTCCTTCCAGTATTGTGAGAGTCTGACCAGTATCGAGCTCCCCATCACGGTGGAGACCATCGAGGAGAACGCCTTCCGCGGTTGCTACAACCTGACTGACGTGTACTATCAGGGTACCGAGGCGGACCGCGACGCGATGTACATTGAGGAGTGGGGCAACGAGAGCCTGCTGGGTGCCACCTGGCACTATGAGTGGACCAACGAGAATTGGACTCCCATCCCCGAGTGCGACCACGTGTACGACGACATCTGCGACGAGGATTGCAACCTGTGCGGCCGTCCCCGTAAGGCCCCTCACGAGTACGACAACGCCTGTGACGAGTTCTGTAACATCTGTGATGCATTCCGTCCGGTGGGTGATCACGAGTACGACAACGGTTGCGACGCCTTCTGTAACATCTGTGGCAACGAGCGTTGGATAGAGGGTCACTGGTATGACAACGCCTGCGACACCACCTGTAACGAGTGCGGCGCCATCCGTGAGGCCGCTGACCACTGGTACGACAACGCCTGCGACACCACCTGTAACGAGTGCGGCGCTGTCCGTGAGGCTGCCGACCACGTATACGATACCAAGTACGACCCCGACTGTAACGAGTGCGGCGTCTATCGTGATATTCCGGACCCCGTCCTGTTCTCTGTGGTCAATACTCACGCTCGTCCCGGCGAGACCTTTACCGTGTCCGTTTCTGTGGATCGCAACTCCGGTCTGTGTGGCTTCCGCTTCAACGTGGAGTTTGACGATACCCGCTTCGAGCTGATCGGTGCCGAGGGTGTGGGTGCCTACGTCGCCGCTACCTTTGGCCCGATGCAGTCCCCCTTCAACGTGATGTGGGTGGACGCCATTCACCCCGAGGTCACCGACGAGGGTGTCATTGTGGTTTTGACCTTCTGCGTGAAGGAGGGTGCCGAGCTGGGCGAGTCCGAGATCAGCATTGTACCCTTCACCGAGGATATAGTGGATGGCAGCCTGGATGCTGTCCCCTGCGAGACCGTTTCCGGCACCATTACCTTGACCGATGGCGTTCCCGGTGATGCCGACGGCGATGGTGTGCTGAATATGCAGGATCTGGGTCTGCTGATGCGTTACCTCACCGGTTGGGACGTGGAGGTGGATACCACCGTTCTGGACGTTAACCGCGACGGTAAGGTCAACAACCGTGACTTCGCGCTGATCCAGCGTCATCTGAACGGTTGGGACGTGGAGCTGTATTGATACAGCCGTCTGCAACTAAGGAGGAACGATAGTTTATGAAAAAAGTATGGTCTATCCTGCTGGCGGTGCTGATGCTGGCATCTGCACTGCCGCTGGGTGCGTTTTCTATGGTGGGGGGGGCTTATGACGCCCCCACCGTCTGGGCCGACCACGTGGGCGGCTATGCCGGCGACACCGTGTCGGTGGCCGTGCAGATGGCCAACAACCCCGGCCTGGCCGGCTGGATGATAGATGTGTCGTTTGACGAAACCGTTTTGGAGCTGGTTGCTCAGACCAAGGGCGACACTTTCCCCGTCGCCAGTGTGTCTTTCGGCCCGATGGTTAGTCCTGCCCGTACGTCTTTTGCGGATTTCGTTAATCCCGACGTAACCAACAACGGCGTTCTGTTTACCTTGACCTTCAAGATCAAGGAGAATGCCCCCGGCGGCGTGTATCCCCTGGAGGTATTCACCAAGGACCCGGACAATATGTGCACCCAGAGTTTTGATACGGTTGACTTTGAATGGGTGGACGGCTCCGTGGAGGTGTACGAGCACGTGGCCGGCGTGGAGCTGGATCCCGCCGTGCTGAATCTGAAGAACGGCGAGTCCGCCGCTCTGGCCCCCGTTTTCACCCCCGAGAACGCTTATAACAAGAACGTCACTTGGGAGAGCAACAATACCGAAGTGGCCACTGTTGCCGACGACGGCACCGTGACCGCTCATAAGCGTGGCACTGCCACTATCACCGTCACCACCGAGGACGGCGGCTACACCGCCACCGCCACCGTTAACGTGACCTGCGCCAATCTGGTGCACTACGCGGCGGTGGCTCCCGACCACTACAACACGGGTCATGTGGAGTATTGGTACTGTGAGAATTGCGGCGGCTACTTTGCCGATGCCGCCGGCACCTCTGAGGTGTCTGCCGAGGATATTGTGGTGGATGTGATCCCCCACAGCTACAGCGACGCCTGGACCTATGACGACGCCACCCACTGGAACGCCTGTTCCTGCGGCGCTAAGAACAACGAGGCCGCCCATATTTACGACAACGCCTGTGACACCTCTTGTGTGTGCGGTTATGTACGTGAGGTGGCCCCCCACGTGTTTAACAGCTTGACCGACGGCTATTGTCAAGAGTGCGGTGCTACCCGTGTGGTCACCAAATTCGAGTTGACCGCTCCTTACACCCGCGTGTATGCTGTGGGCAACGACACTCTGGACCTGACCGGCGGTTACGTTGATGTGGCCTATGCCGACGGCGCCGAGGGCCGCGTGGCTCTGGCCGATGCCATCATCACCGGCTACAACTCTGCCGTGGCGGGCACACAGACTCTGACCGTCATTGTGGGCAGCGGCAATGCTACCTACACCGTACAGGTGGTGGAGGGCGACCTGCCCACCATCCGTGTGGACGTGGCTCAGAAGGCCTTTATCGGCAAAGAGATCACCGCCACTGTGTATATCGATAACAACCCCGGTCTGGTTTCGTTGAAACTGGCCATTGACTACGACACCACTAAGTTAGAGCTGACCAACGTTGAGGCGGGCGAGGGCTTTGCCGGCGATTATATGAATTACGGCCCCTACACCGCCCCCTTCATCGCCAACTGGGTGGACGCCATCCATCCTGATAATACCAACAGCGGTGTGTTCGTCACCCTGACCTTTAAGGTCAAGGACGACGCGGCAGAGGGCACCACGCCCATTACTGTCCGCTATGACGACGCCGATCTGTTCAATTATGACTTTGAGTCCGTTCTGTTCAACGTGGTCAATGCCGAGACTGAGGTGCGCAAGTGCCTGCCCGGCGACGTGAACAACGACGGCAAGGTCAACATCAAGGATTTGGGTCTGCAGCAGCAGCTCCTGAACGGATGGGACGTGACCTTGGAAGAGTCTGCCGCCGACCTTAACGGTGACGGCAAGATCAATATTAAAGACTTGGGTCTCTTACAGCAATATCTCAATGGCTGGGACATTGAGTTTAAATAAATTAAATAAAGAAAGGTGATTGACTATGAAGAAAATTATTGCAATCTGCATGGCTGCCCTGCTGCTGCTGGCCGCCCTGCCCGTATCTCTGGTTCTGGCCGATGGCACCGCTAAGATTGTCGGTACCGTTGACAAGGCTAACGCCTGCATCGGCGAGACCGTTACCCTGACCGTTAAGATCGAGAGCAATCCCGGTCTGGCAGGCTGGGGTGTTCGTGTATCCTATGATGAGTCTGCTCTGGAGCTGGTCAACCAGGTCAAGGGCGATGCTTTCCCCGCTACCAGCGTGAACTTCGGCCCCAAGCAGAGCGGCAAGCAGGCTACTTTCGCTGACTTCCTGAACCCCGACGTGACCGCTACCGGCACCCTGTTCTCCTATGAGTTCAAGGTGAAGGAAGGCGCCGCTGACGGCGACTACGCCATCACTGTGGACACCACCGATCCCGACAACTTCACCAACCAGGCTTTCGACACCGTTCCCGCTGAGTTCGAGAGCACTTCCGTGACCGTTGGCCACAACTACGACAACGCTTGCGACACCACCTGTAACGGTTGCGGCGCTGTCCGTGAGGTTGCTCCTCATCCCTACGAGGGCGCTGTGACCAAGCCCGAGGATTGCGGCAATACCGGTGTTAAGACCTACACCTGCCCCATCTGCGGTGACAACTACACCGAGGATATCCCCGCTACCGGCAACCACACCTACGACAACGCTTGCGACGCTGATTGTAACGTTTGCGGTCAGACCCATACTCCCGCTGCCCACGTGTATGACAACGCTTGCGATGCCGATTGTAACGTTTGCGGCGCTGCCCGCGAGGTTGCTGACCACGTGTACGACGACGCTTGCGACGCTGATTGTAACGAGTGCGGCGCTACCCGTACCGCTCCCCACAGCTACACCTACGCTTGCGACAAGGTTTGCGCCCTGTGCGGCGAGCTGACCAACCCCGAGGCTGACCACAACATCGTTCACATGGAGGCTGTTGAGCCCGCTTGCCACTACACCGGTAACATTGAGTACTGGTTCTGCTCTCACTGCGGTGCTGCTTGGACCAACGAGGAGCTGACCGAGGTGTCCAACCTGAAGAACGTTGTCATCCCCGCTCTGGGCGGCGATGTCATCCACGTTCCCGCTGTTGAGGCTACCGAGGATAAGGAAGGCAACATCGAGTACTGGTTCTGCGAGAAGTGCGAGCAGTTCTGGACTGACGAGGCTCTGACCCAGCTGACCAACTCCAAGAATGTCGTCACCCCCAAGAAGGAAGCTGAGATCAAGGACGATACCACCACCACTACCAAGCCCGCTGATGAGGATGGCAAGAAGCCTACCGACAAGTTGGGTGAGAATGTGGTCGTCATCGTGCTGGCCGGTATGATCGCTCTGATCGCCGCCGGTGCCGTGGTGCTGTTCTCTAAGAAGAAGGCCTAATTCCTTCTTGATTTAATTGTCCCAGCATAATTGCAAAAATGGCGGCAACGGGTTATCCGTTCCCGCCTATTTTTGTACAAGAAAGGCCCTGACCGTTTCGGTCAGGGCCTGTTCATTATTCCACGGTAATCGTATAGGTGTTGCGGTAGGTGTTGCCCGGCTCCAGATGAATCATACCATCCTTTTCGGTCAGCAGTTCGGGGGTGCCGGCAGGGGCGGGTGGCATTACCCAAGGCTCAATGCACACGAAGGGGGCGTCAGTGCCTGGGTTGTGCCACAGACCAACGTAGGGGCTGTCGGGATAGGCCATCCGCACACTGTGTCCGCTTTTCAGACTCTTCATAGTGATTTCCCGGGGCATATTCCGCATAAAGATGGCGTCTCCGTCAAACAGGTTGTGCCGCAGGGGCAGATAGCGCCCCTCCTCCAGAGGCAGAGCTTTGTATTTGCCGGTAAATCCGCAGGTGGCGGGGTCCAGATCCAGCCATTCGGGGGCGCAGGGAACGTCAAATTCCACGCGGTAATCCTCAAACGTCTCGTCCTCCACCAGAGGCACGTTAAAGCCGGGGTGACCGCCCACCGCAAAGGGCATCACCGCCCCGTCCTCGTTGTGGACGATGGTGGTGACCGACAGACTGTTGCCGCTGAGGGCATAGGTCATCTCCAGTGCGAAACGGAAGGGGTACTGGGTCAAAGTCTCCTCGGTGGGCAACAGCTGCAGGGTGAGGGAGTCGGGCTTTTGATGCAGCACCGACCACTCCATATTACGGGCAAAGCCGTGGGCACCCATTTCGTATTTTTTGCCGTTGTAGATGTAGCATCCACCCGCCAGGCGTCCACAGATAGGGAACAGGTTGCTGGCGCGGCGGCTCCAGTAGGCGGCGTCGCCCTGCCACAGATACTCGATATTAGTATCGGTGCGGCGTACCGACTGTAGTTCGGCACCCATACTGCTGATCTTGACCCGCAAGGTCTCGTTTTCAACTATATAAATCATCGTCAATTACTCCTTTATCCATTTTCGGATACGTCCATTATATCATATGTTTTTTAAAATAGCAAGATGGCGAAATTGCGCTGTAACTCTTGACATTTTTCGCTGTCGGTGTTAAACTGGTTTCAATACGTTGATGGGGACGGCTTGCGATAGGCTGATGCAGAGAGCGCTCGGTTGGTGAGAGAGCGTGACGCCGCCGCAGAATGCCCACCACCCCGGAGTGCCTGCTGATATAAGGTGGGCCGCCCGACCTCGTTATCGGTCACCAAAGCGCCGTGTGTTCGCGGCGGAAATTGGGTGGAACCACGGAGTATACGCTTCGTCCCATTGGGGACGTGGCGTTTTTTATTTGTATGGCACCAAAACACCGATTTTATTTTGTCTGGAGGAATGATATATGTTGAACATTACTTTGCCCGGCGGTGTTATCCGCGAGGTGGAGGAGGGCACCACGCTGGATGCCCTGTGCCGTGATATTTCTATGGGTCTGTACCGCAACGCCTGTTGCGCTTATGTCAACGGCAAGGTGGCGGACCTGCGTGACGCTCTGACCGAGGACTGCGAGGTGGCCATCCTCACCTTTGATGACATGGACGGTCGCAAGGCCTATTGGCACACCCTGTCCCACGTGATGGCTCAGGCGGTCAAGCGCCTGTACCCCGACGTGAAGCTGGCCATCGGCCCCTCTATCGACGAGGGGTTCTATTACGATTTTGACGCCGATTTCTCCATCACACCTGAGGTGCTGGAGTCCATCGAGGGCGAGATGAAGAAGATCATCAAAGAGGGTATTGAGATCACCCGCTTTACCCTGCCCCGCGCTGAGGCTTTGGCCAAGATGGCGGACGAACCCTATAAGGTGGAGTTGATCAACGATCTGCCCACCGATGCTGAGATCTCCTTCTACACCCAGGGCGATTTTACCGACCTGTGCGCCGGTCCTCACCTGACCGACACCGGTCGCCTGAAGGCTATCAAACTGCTGTCCGCTACCGGTGCCTATTGGCGTGGTGATTCCAACCGCAAGATGCTGACCCGTATCTACGGCATCGGCTTCCCCAAGGCCAGCCAGCTGGAGGAGCACCTGACCCGTCTGGAGGAGGCCAAGAAGCGTGACCACAACAAGCTGGGCCGCGAGCTGGAACTGTTCTCCACCGTGGACGTGATCGGTCAGGGTCTGCCCATCCTGTTGCCCAAGGGCGCTCGTATGATCCAGCTGATGCAGCGCTGGATCGAGGATGAGGAGCAGAAGCGTGGTTACCTGCTGACCAAGACCCCCTTGATGGCTAAGCGTGAGCTGTACAAGATCTCCGGTCACTGGGACCACTACCGCGACGGTATGTTCATTATGGGCGATCCCGACGATGAGGAGAAGGAGTGCTTTGCCCTGCGTCCCATGACCTGCCCCTTCCAGTATCAGGCGTACCTCAACCGCGCCCGTTCCTACCGCGACCTGCCTATGCGTTTGGGTGAGACCTCCACTCTGTTCCGTAACGAGGACTCCGGCGAGATGCACGGCCTTATCCGTGTGTGTCAGTTCACCATCTCCGAGGGTCACCTGGTGCTCCGTCCCGATCAGTTGGAGGAGGAGTTCAAGGGCTGTCTGGAGCTGGCTAAGTATTGTTTGGACACCGTAGGTATGCTGGAGAACTGCTCCTTCCGCTTCTCCCAGTGGGATCCCGAGAACCCCAAGAACAAGTACGAGGGTACCGCCGAGCAGTGGAACGAGGCTCAGGACGTGATGAAGAAGATTCTGGACAACCTGGGCGTGGAGTACTCCATCGGCATCGACGAGGCCGCCTTCTACGGGCCTAAGCTGGACATCCAGTATAAGAACGTGTTTGGTAAAGAGAACACCATCGTTACCATACAGATCGATATGCTGCTGGCGGAGAAGTTCGGTATGGAATACACCGACGCCGACGGTCAGAAGAAGACCCCCTATATCATCCACCGCACCTCTCTGGGCTGCTACGAGCGTACTCTGGCCTACCTGATCGAGCCATCTGCGGGGGCCTTCCCCCTGTGGCTGGCTCCCGACCAGGAGGTGGTGCCGCCGGTCACCGACCGTGCCCACGAGTATGCCAAGGGCGTGGAGGCGCAGTTGAAGGCCGCCGGCATCCGTGCCGAGGGCGATTATCGCTCCGAAAAACTGGGCTACAAGATCCGTGAGCATCAGATGAAGAAGGTTCCCTATATGCTGGTGGTGGGCGACCGCGATATGGAGAATGGCACCGTGTCCGTCCGTACCCGCGGCGGCGAGGACCTGGGCGCTATGACCGCCGAGGAGTTTATTGCTAAAGCTCTGGTGGAGATCGCCACCAAGAAGCGGGACAACTGATATAACATAAAAAATAACCGAGTGCAACGCACTCGGTTATTTTTTATGCATTTTACAGCCAGTTCAGCGCCACACACAGTAGCACCACCGCGCCTAGGGCGATGCGGTACCAGCCGAAGGGCTTGAAACTATGCTTTTTGATAAAGGCCATCAGACCGCGAATGACTAACAGGGATACCACGAAGGATACCAGCGTGGCGATAGCCAACAGAATCCATTCCTCGGAGGTGAAAGACACACTTTCCAGTAGGAGAGCGTCCACCAATTTCAGTCCGCTGGCGCCCAGCATCACGGGGATCGCCATAAAGAAGGAGAACTCCGCCGCGGCAGTGCGGGAGGTGCCCAACAGGGAGGCACCCAAAATGGTGGAGCCGGAGCGGGAGGTGCCGGGGATCAACGCCAACATCTGAAAAGCGCCGATGCCAAAGGCGTGCTTGTAGGTGATGTCCTCCACGGTTTCGACCTTAGCGGCGTGATTCTTGCGACTCTCCATAATGATAAAGGCGATACCGTAGACGATCAGCGCGGTGGCGATCACTACGGGGGTGGATAGTACCCCGTCAATGAGATCATCCAGTGCCAGACCCACCACAGCCGCAGGGATGCTGGCTACCAGCACTTTGCTCCACAGCACCCAGGTTCCCTTTTTCTCCGCCGCATTCTTTTTGGGGGAGAAGGGGTTGAGCTTGTTGAAATACAACACCACCACCGCCAGAATGGCACCCAGTTGGATGACCACCTTGAACACGTCAAAGAAGGCTTCAGAGGCATTCATTTTCCAAAAAGCATCCAGCAGGAGAATGTGACCGGTACTGCTGACCGGCAACCACTCGGTGATGCCCTCTACAATGCCTTGGGCGACGGCCTTGAGGATCTCAATGATAAACATCAGACCACTCCTTAATTATGAATTACAGATCCAGCTCGTTGAGCAGATCGCGCAGCAGGATAACCTCGTCAGCAGACACGGTGACGCCCTTACCCATCTTGGTGCGGTCGGGGGCCCAGTCACGGATGTCGTACTTGGGGGCGCGGTCGTTCCAGCTGATGAGGTTCAGCTCTTTGGTCCAGCCGGTGGGGGACTGGGAGAGGACGCCGCATTCTTTCACGATTTCATACTTCAGTTCTGCCATAATGATAACACTCCTATAATAAAAATATTTTTGGACTTATTCGCTGAGGAACAGACTGCCGCCGTGGCAATCCTCCCCCACAAAAAGAGGAAAATCCTCTAATTCCAACTGTTTGATAGCCTCGCACCCCAGATCGTCAAAGGCGATGATTTGGGCGGTGCGGACGTGGCGGGCGGCTAAAGCACCGGCACCGCCGATAGCACAGAGATAGATACCGCCGTTCTCGCGTATGGCGGCACAGGTGGCGGCATCCCTCGCTCCTTTCCCGATGGTGGCGCACACACCCAACCCGTACAAACGGGGGGTGTAGGGGTCCATCCGTCCGGAGGTGGTGGGACCGCAGGCGCCGATGGGCAGTCCTGCAGGGGCTGGGGTGGAGCCGCAGTAATAGATGACCGCATCCTGCAGGGGGAAGGGGAGCGCCTCCCCCGCGTCCAATAGCGCCATCAGGCGCTTGTGGGCGGCATCTCGGGCGGTATATACCGTGCCGGACAACAGTATCCGATCTCCCGCGTGCAGACGGGGGATCTCCCGCCGCAGGTGGCTGGTATGTATTTTCAGTTCCGTGATAACCACCCCTCTATACGGTCCAGCAATCCCTTTTTACGGGGTGCGGGTCGGGCGGGTACGCGGTTAGGGATATAACCACCGCTCTTGTTCTCTGTGATGGGTGTCGGCTCCGGTTGGGCCGTAGGAACGGGTTCCGGCGGCGGGGGAGTCGACGGGGTCACAGAGGGGAGCGGCTTATCGAAAAAAGTGGCGGTCGTAGGGATTGAAGGCATCCTTGGTCTGCCCCAGCCAATCGCCGAAGGCGGCGTTCAGACGGCTGTCGCTATCTGCCTTGCACCGACGGAGAGCTTGACGGCGTTGCTCAACGCTACCCTGCAGTTCGCCCAACTGGGAAAGCACACCTGCCAATACAGCCTGGACGCTGTCCAGGGTCTCATCCGCTTGACGGTTGGCCTGGTCGATGAAGGGGCGGACAATGCCGTCCACCCGCTGATGGGCGGTGTCGGCGTCGCCCAGCACCTGCTCGTAGCGGCCGATGGCCTGTTGCATGGCGTTGATCTGCTCCGCCTGACGCTGCTCCTGCTGGCGGCTGTCCTCCAGCTCGCGGGCGATATTCTCGTTCTCGGCCAACTGGGCGCGGGCATCCGCCACGGCGGCGATGGCCTCGTCCCGCTGAGCGGTGACGGCGGTGACGGTAGCCTCTAACTGTGCCACACGGCGCAGGGCGTCCTCTAATTGGGCGGCCAGCTCGTCGGCGGCGGCACGGCTCTCCGCCAGATCGGCGGTGACGTTATACATCTCCTGCTGTGTCTCGGTCAGTTGAGTCTCAGCCACCTGTGCCTTCTGCATCGCTGCTTCGGCGGCGGTAACAGCCGCCTCGTTGGCGGCGGTCAGCTCCTGCTGGGCGGCGATAGCCGCCTCAGCCCGCTGTTCCAGCTCACGGCGCTCGTTGTTCCATGCGGCGGTGATCTCGTCAATATATTGCAGAACGTCCTGTTTGTTAAATCCGCCCATAGCGGAGCGGAACAATCCGTTTTGTGCCATAATCCGCACCTCACTAAGAGAATAGTTGAGAAAAATCAAAATTATCCCTATAATCTTACTCATTATATCATATATTATAAGAGAATGTAAAGCATTTCCCGAAAAAAGCCGAATAATATTCCAAAAGAAAAAGGCTCCGTTTTCACGGAGCCTTTTCCATATATAGTTGAGTGAGCCTGTAAGCCGAGTTCTGTCGTGAGCAACCATCTATCTAGGCTGAACGTTGCCGAACAGCTCAAGCCGCCCGTCGAAGCACATCGGGCTAATGTATCGCTTCTGTCGGCGTTGCTCCGGATAGGGTTTGCAGGGCCACGTTGTCTCCAACGTGCCGGTGAGCTCTTACCTCGCCTTTCCACCCTTACCGCGATGAACGCGGCGGTATATCTCTGTTGCACTTTCCCTAGGGTCACCCCCGGCGGCCGTTAGCCGTTATCCTGCCCTGTGGAGCTCGGACTTTCCTCGTGTGCTATGGGCACCCGCGGCTGCTCAGCTCACTCGTTTGACAGTTTACCGCAAACCGACGGTTTTGTCAACCGAAAACTGTGTGGAAAAACACTTGGATTTTGCCCCATAATGTTGTATACTGATATTATATATAAAACAAAGGGATGTGACGGGATGCTGCAGCTGCTCATCGGTCGCTCGGGAAGCGGGAAAAGTCACGCGGTTTTCGACCGCATAGAAACTCTGGTACAGCAGGGACATGAACGTGTACTGCTCATCGTACCGGAGCAATACTCGTTTGAGAGCGAGCGGATGCTGCTCGCGCGTCTCGGCGCACAGCAGGCGAACCGCGTGCAGGTGCTCAGTTTCACTCGTCTGGCAGACACGGTGTTCCGTGAGGTCGGTGGGGTAGCCGGAGAGCCGCTGGATGACGGTGTGCGTGCCTTGCTGATGAGCCGCGCGCTCGACGAGGTGGCGGCGGTCGCGCGGGACGCGGGTGAACCGCTGATGGGAGCGGATCCACGTCTGGTCACCGACAGTGCCTATGTTGAGCAGCTCTTAGTGCTGTGGGGAGAACTGCGTCAGTGCGCCGTCCCCCTTGAGGAGCTTGACCGTGTACAAGAGGAACTGGCGAATGAGGGCTCGCTGACGGGACGAAGCCTGCAAGAAAAAGTGAAGGATCTCGCACGGATCTTTGCGGTGTACGAGGGGCTAATCGCGGGCAGCGGTTTAGAGGAAGCGGACAAGCTTACCCGTTTAGCCGCGGCGTTGCCCGACAGCCGCCTGCCCGACGGTGCGGCGGTGATGGTGCTTGGATTTAAGGGCTTCACACAGCAGGAACTGACGGTACTCGGTCGCCTTATTTCCCGCGTGGAGGAGATGACGGTGGCACTGACCACCGACACCCCCGGCGCGAAATGGTCGCGGGCGATGGATCACAGCCGTGAGTTTACGCTGTTTCAGCCGGTAACCGACACCATCGACCATCTTAAAAAGCTGGCGGACGAGCATCATCGGCAGTGGGAATTGCGCCTGCTGACGGATAACCGCCGCAATCCCGACGGTGCATTGCACGCATTGGAGGCGGGGCTGTACGCTCCCGCGCCTACGGTGTACGACGGTGCGGCGGATGCCGTGACGGTTACCCCGTGCCGGGATATTTACGAGGAATGCGATGTTGTTGCTCGCCATATCCGTCGCTTGTTGCGCGAAGAGGGCTATCGTCTGCGAGACATCACCGTCGTTGCACGCAATCTGACGGACTATCGTGGTCTGCTGGAGGATGCGCTGGAGCAGGAGGGCATTGCCTATTCGCTTGATGCGCGACAGGATCTGCTGGATGAGCCGCTGATCGTCTATATCCGCGCGGCGTTGCGTATTGCCGTCGGCGGACTGCGTACGGAGGAGATCTTGCGTCTGCTTAAGACCGATCTCGGCTGTCTAAGTGCGGTGGAGATCGCCGAACTGGAAAATTATGTGTATATGTGGGGGATCGACGGCGATGCGTGGGCGTCTGACTGGACCGAAAACCCCGCAGGA
>JAZNUN010000046.1:0-8922 GCA_045592345.1 Acutalibacteraceae bacterium
AACCCCGACGGCAACGAGATCCCCGACAACGAATCGGTGGATAAATTCACCCTGCAGTTGGGTTTTGTGACGCTGGCCTATGCCCTTGCTTTCGGCTTGATGTACCTGCTGGGCATTCTTTCGGATTTCACCAACAGCATCGCCTGGGGCTTTAATTTCCTGTGGGCATCGCTGGCGGCAATGCTGATCCGATTCGTAGTCAAGCAGCTGCGGCAACGCAATCTGATGCATCGGGAATATATCAACAACTATCAGATGGACCGTATCTCCGGCTTTGCCTTTGACCTGATGATCGTGGCAGGCGTGGCGGCCATCGAGATCAACGATATCAAGAACTACATCCTGCCCATTATCATCCTCAGCCTGGTGGGTACCATCGTCACCTACATTTACATTCGTCTGGTGGCAAAGGCGTGCTTTAAGGGCTTCGAACACGAGTTCTTCCTGATGAGCTTCGGCACTATGACCGGCACCGCCTCCAACGGTATGATTCTGATGAAAGAGATCGACCCCGGTCTGCGTACCCCCACCTCCAGCCTGTATATTCTCTCCAACTTCCCCGCTATGGTGATGATCGCACCGCTTCTGTTCCTGCTGGGCTTTGCCGGTCAATCCGTCACCAACGCCGCCATCGCCTGTGCCGTCTTCTTTGTACTGTGGCTGTCGTACACCATCTTCCTGTTCCGCAGAAAGATATTCAAAAAGCGGTACAAGGATGCCCCCGTCGTCTGGGAAGAGGAAAAATAACTAGAGAGCGATCAATCCGAACTCCGTTTCAGGAAGAGGGATTTTCGCTCTACCCTAAGAAAATGCCGAGGCAGATGCCTCGGCATTTTTGTTATTGCTTCATTTCCAGCGTGCGCCTATACGCCGCGTCCACGGCGGACAGTGCCGCATCGCGGAAGCCGCCCCGCTCCAGTGCCGCCACACCTTGCAGGGTGGCGCCCCCGGGGGAACACACTGCGTCCTTCAAGGCGATGGGGTCGCGACGGGTCTCCTGCACCATCTTGGCCGCGCCCAGCACCGTCTGGGCCGCCAGCTCCAGCGACAGAGCAGAGTCCAAGCCCTTCTCCGTGCCCCCCGCCGCCAGCGCCTCGATGAAGAGGTAAGCAAAGGCAGGTCCGCACCCCGACACGGCGCATCCCGCATCAATGAGGTTCTCGGGCAGTTCGCACAGCCGTCCCGATGTAGCCATAAAGGTGGTGAAGTCCGCTTTTTGCTCTGCCGTCACCTCAGTGGACAGGGTGTAGAGGGTCATCCCCTCCCCCACCGCCACAGGGGTGTTGGGCATAATGCGGATGGTGGGCGCGCCGCCGCTCCAATCCTGGATACACGCCACGGTAAGGCCCGCCGCCATAGAGATGAGCACGGGTTTCTGCTCCCGTGCCGCCAAGGCGGGACGCAAGGCGATCAGCGCCGCCTCCATCACCTGCGGCTTGACACCCAAGAAGATGTAATCGCACTCTGCCGCCACGGTGGCGGAGTCGGTGGCAACAGCGCCGATGGAAGACGCCAGATCCTCCGCCTTTTGGGCGTCCAGATCCGCGATACGCAGGTTATGCCCCCCTGCCGCCTTTGCGGCGGCGGTGGCTAAGGCACCGCCCATATTGCCGGCGCCGATAAATCCGATTTTCATCACGTTTCACACTCCTGTTTCGGCTTTTTTACAGCCGTCCAAATCCACTCCGCCAGCCACGCGAAAAAGGCGGCGGCGTTACCGTACTTCACAAAATTCAGCAGGTTATACCATCGGGGCATCAACCGTACGCCCATTACCCACACCACCATCGTCAATATTGTGGCGGTCACAAAGATAACAATATATTTTGTGGTACGAGGCATAGGTATCCACCGCACAGACAATCCCAACACCAACGCTAAGACAACGGCGGTAATCCACTCGGCTACAATGGTATTCCCTAAAGCTCCCCAAAAAGTGGGGTCGTTTATATATAACCGAAAATAATTCTCTATGTTTAGAAACTGCGGTGTTGTATCTACCCTTTCACACAAATAGCCAAATGCACCAACAATCGGCAACAACACAAAGGGAATCAAAAACCATAACAGTTCCTTTTTCTTATTCATCGCACGTGTCCCTCTCCGGTAATGATGTACTTATACGTAGTCAGCTCCGCCAGACCCATCGGGCCGCGGGCGTGGAGCTTTTGGGTGCTGATACCCATCTCGCATCCCAAACCGAACTCACCGCCGTCGGTGAAACGGGTGGAGGCATTGACGTACACCGCCGAGGAGTCCACCGCGGCGGTGAAACGGGCGGCGGTGGCGGCATCAGCGGTAACGATAGCCTCCGAATGATGGGTGGAGTGGGCGGCGATATGGGTAATGGCCTGCTCCACGTCCTCCACCACACGGACGGCAAGAATATAATCCAAAAATTCCGTATCAAAGTCGGTTTCACCCGCGGGGGTGCCGTCGATGATGGCGGCGGCCGCCGTATCCAGCCGCAATTCGGCGGTGTGGGGGCGGGCAGGGTCACACAGCCGCTCCTGTAAGCGGGGCAGGAAAGCGGAGGCAATATCCCGATGTACCAAGCAAACCTCGCAGGCATTGCACACCGAGGGGCGGCTCATCTTGGCGTTATCCACGATGTTCAGCGCCATATCCAAATCCGCCGCCTTATCCACATAAATGTGGCAGATGCCCGTACCCGTTTGGATACAGGGTACGGTGGCGTTCTCCACACAAGCGCGGATCAGACCCGCTCCGCCGCGGGGAATCAGCAAGTCCACATAGGCATCCGCCTTCATCAACTCGGTGGCGGATTGACGGGTGGTGTCCTCAATAAGATTCACCATATCCGCCGCCAGACCCGCCTGCTCCAGTCCCCGCCGTAGGGCGGTGACAATGGCGGCGGCGGAACGATAGGCCTCTTTACCGCCGCGCAGGACGCAAACGTTGCCCGACTTCACCGCCAGAGCGGCGGCGTCAGAGGTGACGTTGGGTCGGCTCTCATAGATAATACCCACCACACCCACGGGGACGGACACCTTGCGGATACGCAAGCCGTCGGAACGGATGGTTTCGTTGAGGGTGTGACCCACAGGGTCAGGCAGTGCCGCCACCTGACGGATGCCCTCCGCCATCGCGGCAATACGATCCTCGGTCAGCGCCAAACGGTCCAGCATCACGGGGGAAATGGTAGCTTTAGCCGCCTCCATATCTGCGGCGTTGGCTGCGAGGATGGAGGTGGTGTCCTCCACCAGCGCATCTGCCATCGCCAGCAGAGCGGCGTTCTTTGTTTCGGTGGTCAGGGTGGACAGGGCGGCGGTAGCCGCCTTGGCCCGTTGCAAAATCTCCAGCGTGGTCATCGTGCCACCTCCTGTGCCTTAAATCGGGTGCCTGCGGGGCGACCCTCTACAATATCGTACAGCACCGACGGATCCTGCCCGTTGGCAATCACCATCGTGACACCCGCGGCGGTGGCGATCTTGGCGGCGGAGATCTTGGTCTGCATACCGCCGGTGCCCAACTTGGTACCCGCGCCGCCGGTCATCGCCTCAATATCGGGGGTGATGGACTCCACATCGGTCAGCAACCGCGCATCGGGATTTTGGTGGGGATCGGCGGTATATAAGCCATTTATGTCCGACAGCAGGATCAGCAGATCCGCCTGGGTATGGGTGGCAACGATAGCACCCAAGGTGTCGTTATCGCCGATGACGATCTCCTCGGTGGCGACGGTGTCGTTTTCATTGACGATGGGCAGAGCCCCCAGCTCCAGCAGACGGAACAGGGTATTGCGGAAATTATCCCGCCGATGGTCGTTGTCCAAGTCGGCACCCGTCACCAAGAGCTGGGCCACGGTGTGGTTGTGCTCGGTGAACAGTTTATCGTAGGTGTACATCAGCTCGCACTGACCCACCGCGGCGGCGGCCTGCTTGGTGGGGATATCGGTGGGGCGTCCCGACAGGGACAGTTTGCCCACACCCATACCGATAGCACCGCTGGACACCAAAATCAGCTGATGTCCCGCGTTTTTCAGGTCGCTCATCACGGCGCACAGCTGCTCCACCCGACGGATGTTCAACAATCCGGTGGCGTGTGCCAGGGTGGATGTGCCTACTTTGATCACGATACGCATAGTTTTCGCTCCTTTAGGGTAACGGTTACCCGGTAAAAGTCGTTTATTTTATTAGTGTAGCACATTAAAGTGCTAAATGCAAGAGGTTTGACCAATTTCCTCATTTCTTGACTTTATATCAACAGTAGGTGTTCACCAAAATGCAATGGATCCCCAACTAATGGATTATAAAAAGCGGCTTTCCTGTACGGAGAGCCGCTTTTTTGCGTATTTTTACAGAAAATACGGATTTTTTCTTTTACATTTAAAATAATGTATGATATACTGATGTATTGAGCAAACATACATTCGGTGAAAGGAGGTTTTGTTGTGGACAAGTTTCAGCTGGTATCCCCCTATGCCCCCACAGGTGATCAGCCCGAGGCGATTCAGCAGTTGGTTGACGGTCTGAACAAAGGGTATAAAGAGCAGACCCTGCTGGGTGTCACCGGCTCGGGTAAGACCTTTACCATGGCTAACGTCATCGCACAGGTGAACCGTCCCACACTGGTTCTCGCCCATAACAAGACCCTGGCCGCCCAGCTATGCACGGAATTTAAAGAATTCTTCCCCAACAACGCGGTGGAGTACTTTGTCTCCTATTACGATTACTATCAGCCGGAGGCCTACATCCCTACCACCGATACCTACATTGAAAAGGATTCCGCCATCAATGACGAAATCGACCGTCTGCGTCACTCCGCCACCTCTGCCCTGTCCGAGCGGCGGGACGTGATCATCGTAGCCAGCGTGTCCTGCATCTACACCTTGGGTGACCCCATCGACTACCGCAGTATGGTCATATCCCTGCGGCAGGGGATGGAAAAGCCGCGGGACGAGCTGATACACAAACTGGTGGAGCTGCAATACGAGCGCAACGACATCAGCCTCACCCGTAACAAATTCCGCGTCCGCGGCGACGTGGTGGAGGTGTACCCCGCCTATTCCGATAACACGGTATTCCGCATTGAGTTTTTCGGGGACGAGATCGACCGTATCAGCGAGATCCATGCCCTAACGGGGCAGGTGAAGGCGGTCATCAGCCATGTGGCATTCTTCCCCGCCAGCCACTACATCATCCCCCAAGAGAAAATGGCCGCCGCCATCGACCGCATCCGCGTGGAGATGGAGCAGGTGCACAAGGAGTTCATCCAGCAGGGTAAGCTGCTGGAGGCACAGCGCATCCTACAACGCACCACCTACGATATGGAGATGCTGCAGGAAATTGGCTTCTGCAAGGGTATCGAGAACTATTCCCGCGTATTGTCAGGGCGGCCTGCGGGCAGCACTCCCTGCACCCTGCTGGACTATTTCCCCGATGATTTTCTGCTGTTCGTGGATGAGAGCCACGTGACCCTGCCCCAGGTGCGGGGTATGTACGGCGGCGACTACGCCCGCAAAAAGAGTCTGGTGGACTATGGTTTCCGTCTGCCCAGCGCCTACGATAACCGACCGCTGAACTTTGACGAATTCTACGGTCATATCAACCAAGCCGTGTTCGTATCCGCCACCCCCGGTGAGTTGGAAAAAAGCAAGAGCGCCCAGACCGTGGAGCAGGTCATCCGCCCCACCGGTCTGCTGGACCCCCTCATTTCGGTGCGACCCGTGGAGGGGCAGATCGACGATCTGATGGAGGAAATTCGCCTCCGCGCCGCCCGCGAGGAACGGGTGCTAGTCACCACTCTGACCAAAAAGATGGCAGAGGACCTGACCAACTATTTAGACACCCACGGGGTCAAGGTGCGGTATATGCACCACGACATCGACACCATCGAGCGGATGCAGATCATTCGTGACCTGCGTCTGGGCGAATTTGACGTGCTGGTGGGTATCAACCTGCTCCGCGAGGGTCTGGACATCCCCGAAGTGTCGCTGGTGGCCATACTGGATGCGGATAAAGAAGGCTTTCTGCGTAGCGAGACCTCCCTCATCCAGACCATCGGACGTGCCGCCCGTAACGCGGAGGGCACCGTGATTATGTACGCTGACACCGTGACCCCCTCCATGGAGGCGGCCCTGCGGGAGACTGACCGCCGCCGCCGAATCCAGATGGCGTACAACGAGGCCAACGGCATTATCCCCCAGACCATCCGCAAGGACGTGCGGGAGGTGCTGGAGATCTCCAGCGGCGGTGGCAAAAAGGTCAAGAACGTCAAGGGTATGTCCCTCACCCGCGCCGAGCGGGAGGAGCTCATCCGCCAACTGACCAAGGAAATGAAGCACGCGTCGAAATTGCTGGAGTTTGAACACGCAGCGTTATTGCGTGACCGTATCAAAGAACTACAACAGATGAAGTAGGCGACGCGTGCGGTCTACGGAACAGAAATGCGGGAGAATGGGCCCCGCCCATTCTCGGGTGGGCGCATAGTAAATCAGCGGTCTGCAATGACTGCGAGCGCCCACGGCACGCATCGAAGTTGCTTGAGTTTGAACACGCCGCTTTGTTGAGAGATAGGATTAAAGAACTGCAACAGATGAAGTAAAAAACACACCCGACCGTGGTCGGGTGTGCCGAAAAACGATTTAATTGCCCAAGCGGATGTTGATACCGCCGTTACTGTCATTATCGCTGTTGAGGTTGAGATAAGGCATCAGGGCGTTGGCGGTTTCCATCAACGGCATAGACTGCAGGTACACCTTGCCGGGTCCCGTAATGATGGTGTTAAACAGGCCCTCACCGCCGAGGAAGATGTTTTTGGCGCCTTGCACAGGCTGAATATCCATAGTGCAGGTCTCACTCATAGCCGCCAGATAGCCGGTATCCACCACGATCTGTTGGCCCACGCCCAACGTGTATTCCTTGCAGTGACCGTCAATCTCCAAAAAGACGATGCCGTTGCCGCTGATGCGCTGCATAATAAAGCCCTCGCCGCCGAACAGGCCGCGACCCAGTTTCTTCTGAAAATATACGGATAGCTCCAACCCTTTTTCCATTGCCAAGAAGCCCCGTTTCTGCACGATGAGGCCATTCCCCTCGCTTATCTGATAAGGGATGATGGAGCCGGGGAAACTGGAGGCAAAGGCAATCATACCGGGACCGCCCTGTGCGGTATACTCGTTCATAAACAGGGACTCGCCGGACAGCATACGGCCGAACATCTTTTTTAATCCGCCGCCGGTGTGGGTCTCCATATGCATATTAGGGCTCATCCAGCTCATAGCACCCCGTTCGGTACACAGGGTCTCCCCTGCCTCGGGATAGCAGATGACCACCGGCAGATGGCCGCCCTCGATCTCATAACGAATCATACGCACAACTCCTTTTTTATGTATTTCCGTAGTATCCTATGATTTCAGCATAGCATAAATACCCGCCTTTTGCAACGATTTTTTACACGATACGACCCTATCAGGAGGAACCTATGGCTAACGACAAACTGATCATCAAGGGCGCACGGGCCCATAATCTGAAAAATATCAGCGTGGAACTGCCCCGCGATAAACTCATCGTATTTACGGGTTTGTCGGGTTCGGGCAAGTCTAGTCTGGCCTTCGACACCATCTATGCCGAGGGTCAGCGTCGCTATGTGGAAAGTCTGTCCAGCTACGCCCGTCAGTTCCTGGGGCAGATGGACAAGCCGGACGTGGATCTCATTGAGGGTCTGTCCCCCGCCATCTCCATCGACCAAAAGACCACCTCTAAAAACCCCCGCTCCACCGTAGGTACTGTCACCGAGATATTCGACTATCTCCGTCTGCTGTATGCCCGCATCGGTATCCCCCATTGCCCCGTCTGCGGCAGAGAGATCCGCCAACAGACGGTGGACGAGATCGTGGACCGCATTCTGTCCCTTCCCGAAGGCACCCGCATCCAACTGATGGCGCCCATCGTGCGGGGACGCAAGGGTCAGTACGTCAAGGAACTGGAGGGCGCCCGCAAAAGCGGCTATGCCCGTGCCCGTGTGGACGGTATCCTGTACGATCTGATGGAGAAGATCGACCTGGATAAAAACAAAAAACACACCATCGAGATCATCGTGGACCGATTGGTGGTGAAAGAGGACATCCGTAGCCGTCTGGCGGACTCGGTGGAGACCGCCACGGGGTTGGCGGAGGGCCTGCTCACCGTGGACGTGGTAGGAGGCGAGGAACTGACCTTCTCCCGCAACTACGCCTGTCCCGACCACGGGGTCAGCGTGGAGGAATTGGCCCCCCGCATGTTCTCCTTCAACAATCCTTTCGGTGCCTGTCCCAAATGTACGGGACTGGGCATCTTTATGGCCATGGACCCCGACCGCATTGTCCCCGACCCCACCCTGTCGGTGCGTCAAGAATGTTTCCCCGGCAGCGGGTGGAACTACAAGGACGGCGGCACCATCGCCAAAATGTATTTTGACGGTCTGGCGGCCCACTATGGCTTTTCGCTGGACACGCCTTTCAAGGAGTTGCCGAAAGATATCCAGAATATCCTGCTGTACGGCACCAAGGGTGAAAAACTGCCTATGTCCTACACCCGCGAATACGGCAGCGGCACCCACTACACCGCCTTTGAGGGTGTGCTGAACAATATGCAGCGCCGCTATAACGAAACCGGCAGCGATTGGGCGCGGGAGGAACTGGAGCAGTATATGAGCCAGGTGGACTGCCCCGAATGTCACGGACAACGTCTCAAACCCGAAAGTCTGGCGGTGACGGTGGGGGGCTTAAACATTATGGAGCTGAGCGACAAGACGGTGGAGGATCTGCTGATCTTCATTGACAGATTACAACTCACCCCGCGAGAGCAGTTTATCGGCGCCCGTATCTTGAAAGAGATCAAGGAGCGTTTGGGCTTCCTGAGCAGTGTCGGACTGGGGAAGTCGGATCGTAGCCATGTCGTTCTGTGGGCCAAGGAGTTG
>JAZNUN010000047.1:0-18304 GCA_045592345.1 Acutalibacteraceae bacterium
CCTGTTGCAGATGCAACAGGGGGTTCTGTTATTGTTCGGAAGTTCTGCACAGCGGGCAGACGCTTAGTCTGTTACCAGCCGAGTTTTTCCTTAAGATAGTCGGTAAGCTGATCCGCCAACTGTGTGTGACCGTATACCGAAGGATGTCCGTCGGCACCGAAGGCACCGTTCACATCCGTAAAATCGCCGACAAAACGACCGATTTTATCATCGCCGTATTTCGTCTTGCGTGTATCCACGATCTGCTGGAGGAGATCAATGGGCCGAACGGTTCCGCCGCAGGTGGTGAGAACAATGTAGGCGTCAGGATATTTTCTGCGGATCTTTGCAACAAAACCCGTATAGGACGCATAGTAGTTCGCATCGGTAACACCGGCGGCATAGTCGTTTGTACCGAGATTGATTATCACAACGTCGGGGTCGGGTTGATTGAAACGATACGTGCTGGAGGTTTTGTAAAGATTGCGGTCAAAATACTTCGGCACGACTTCGGTGGTGGACTGCGAAAGGCTTACATGTACGCCGTGGCCGGAAAGCGCTATGGTCGTATATTCGGCGTTAAGGTTTTTAGCCGTGATGGAAGCATAGGTCAGGTCGGCATTTTCCTCGTTCAGACGGAAGCCGGTGCCTGTGCCCTCGTTACCGTAGCCGGCAGAAATAGAATCGCCGTAGATCTCAATGCGCCTTTCCCTTCTCGCAGGTGCGGGTGCCGCCTTTCCGGTGCCGTAGTCAAAGCCTTCAAACTGAATGAGCGCACCGAAGGCGCCTTCCGTACGCTTGGTGACCACAACGGTATGGTAGCCGTTTTTCAGTCCGCTTGCCAGCGTGTACTTATCGGTTCCCTTGGTGATTTTTAAAACGTAGGGCTGTCCGTTATCCACCGTCACATTGAAATAATCATTGTCGCCGTAAGGACCGTTACGCAGTATTTTGAGGTTGATACTGATCCCGGTTCCTTCAAAGCCCGCGGTTATGGTACTGCCCGACCATTCGAACTGCTTGTAGTCGGTGCCGCCCACGGGAGCAAAACGACCGATAAACTCAATGTTATTTTCACTCTTACCGAGCACAACGGGAGCCGTAGTGGTGGTTGTCGGCTTGCCGGAGGTGGTTGTCGTCGTGGAGGAAGCGGTGGGCTTATTGGTTTGTGACGTAGTCGAGGTCGCATCCGTCGCAGCGGTAACCGACGCGGTTTGGGAGGATGTGGTCTCGCTCGGGCTGTTGACTGTCGAAGATGCCTGGGAGTTTATTTCGACAGACTGAGACCCCGTTGTAGGCGTATCGGAAACAAGAGGATCATCCACATGGTTACATCCGGCAAAGACACCCGTGAAAATCATACATATTGCCAACACTAAGCAAAAATGTCTTTTCATCACATACTCCTTTTACCAAACGATCTATGACGCTTTGTTATTTGGTGGATTCGTCTAAGATCTGAACCTCGATGCCGAGAATCTTGGCTACCATCTTCCATTCTTCTATGTAATCACCGTACACACCGTGAATATGGTTGCAGGGATAGTAGCGGAGGAAGGTCTCTGCCGGCGTAGCCACTTTCGTAAAGGCCACCGGCCACTGGGGCGTAGCCATACCGCCCAGTCGCTCCATCTTCTCCTGATCAAACTGTACGATCTCCGCCGGCACAAGGGTCAGGTAGTATTTGTCCTGCTTGCGTGCCAAACGGGCCATAGTCACCTTGCCGGGCGCGGCAAAATAGTGCACACTACCACCGCCTGCGGGGTAATCCTTAGACTCCGGCAGGAGCGATACGTGCTTGAGATTTTCCTCAAAGCTGTCCGAGCCGCCGGCATAGAAGGTGGCAGAGGTGCCGGAATTACCGAAGAACCAGATATCCTCCGGCTTTTCATAATGGCGCACGTCCGCAAACAGCACCGGCTGACCGGTCATATACTTAAAGATCTGCATAGTTAAAGCGCCGTCCATATCCGACTCGGTCGCCGCAACGATGGGCTCGTGGGGGCCGTCCATATCGTAGGGGTCGTTGAGGAACGCCTCTGCCAGATCCATGGTAACGTACCAATCGGTCAGGTCGCCGTGAGCCTTGATGCCCACGAAATCCAACTGCCGCTCCTCGATGATGGTCCGCAGACCGTAGTAGGAACGGATCTGCGTTTCCAGTTTTTCCTTGGTGAAATTGGAGTCGTTGTACCCAATCTTCTTGCAGTATTTTTCCAGCCACTGCCGTGCCTTTTCCACCTTGTCAGCCGGAACGGCATCACCGTAGCGGACAATATCATACTGCTCGATATCTTCCACGTCGATGCCAAACTGCTTTTGCCACTGGTCGAGATTGGCCACGGCGGTGTACATACCCATAGGACGACCGCCGAAATTGCCGTAGGTATTGCCGCGCAGACGACCCACAGCGCAGGCGGCGCGGACAAAGCTCATCACCCGACGAAGCACGTCTTCGTCCCGGATGCAGCCCCAGATACGCTCATACGCCAGCCCCAGCTGGTCGAAGGTACCAGCCGCCGCCATCATACCCACCATACCGCACTCCGACGGGTGGATATTGCAGAACAGAATATACGGGCCGGGGGCATAGTTGGCCGCAACGGCGGTGAACTGCGGATAGCACCAGATGGCGTAGTTGAAGATGGTCATCTCCACACCGGCCTCTTTCAGCCGCAGAGCTTCCTCCTTAGCGGCGGCGTTGGAGTTAACAGGGGCGGTGCCGGCCACAACCTCCACTAGGCCGGTGGCCTCCAGCGCCTCCTTGATATCATTCTGATACCGCATATTCATATCGAACTGCGTTTGATGCAGGTACGGTCTGCCGTCCGACATAGTCAGCAGACCCACACGAAACTTTTTCATAGTTACATACTCTCCTTTACCGGTGAATCTTCTTCCAGTTGCTCAGTTCCGCCTCCGTGGGAACACGGTAGGGGTCACGTTTTTTCAGCGTAATATTCCGATAATCCTCTTCCACAAACGCCGTTGTCGGATCATCACCGGTATCAACGCCTCGAATCGGCTCGGCCGCCACGGTGATCTTCCCCTGGCGGGAAATATGCAGGGCGTAGGTATACCGATTGGTGAAATACACCTGATCCGGGTTACCGCCGGCTGAGATAAACTGCCGTACGCATGCCGCAGGCTCCACATTTCTCCGCGTGTCCAAATCGGCATCCGGAGCAGGCACGAAGGCATATTCCGCCGCAACCTCGCTGGTCAGAATCGCCGTGTACGTATTGAGCCCGTGATGGGGGATCTGATAAATATCGCTTTTCAGATAACTGTCGTTGTCATCGTTGGTATGCATAAGCAATAAGCGCCGCATTCCCTCCGAAAACTCCGACGGCGCGAATGATCCGCCTCCACCGCTCCAATCCCCCGTCAATAGCATAGTTTTGCCGTTGAGGTGTAACCGTACGATGGTGGTCGAGTTATTCGCCTGAGTGACCATCGTTTTCCCTGTGACGGGATCAACGTAATCCTCGTGGGTGAACAGCACGTCTATATCCACGTTGCCCAGAGTGATCTTCTGGCCGGTGTGGGGTTTGAGGTACAATGCATTGGGCAGCCGCTCCGCCAGCAAGCGTCCCAGCGCCGTGGCGTCGGTTTCGGCAATCAGCCCCGGGTTGTTGAAATTGTACATCACCCGTTCAACGGTAACTTTATTCACCATATCCTGTTGCAAAAGCTGCTGCAGAAAGCCGTAATGATCAACGTGCGGGTGGGTAATGTACCAGCATGCGATGCGCACCTTGTCCGTCCCCGTGATCTCCTGCATAAAACGCCACAGCTCCGTAGCGGCGGTTTTTGTCGCCTGCAAGTCTGCCGTCGCTCCATCCACACAGATCAGTCGGTTATCGGCCAGACGGATAATGTAGAACATTCCGTTGATCTCGTACCAGGGATCATAGGTCATCGCTTGGCCGTCCTGCATAAAGGCGTACTGATACACCGTCACGTCTCCGGCGGAGCAGGTATACTCAAAGGTAGACTCCGGGGTACTGGCCCTGTCTTCAATGATGCGGGCCTCCCCCAGTTCGCTGAGGAAATAGGTATACACCAGACGCTTGTCGGTTTTACGATAAAACTGCACGTACACGTTGCCAAACTCCGTGTTGCGGGCGATCTCTTTGTAATCGGCCTGTTTCATCTTCGCCAAGTAGGCATCAAAGTGCTCTCGGGTGGTGTCGGCAATCACCAGCATCTGTGCCTGAGATGTGCCGCTCATATCCTTGCCGCCGCCGCAATCATACAATGCCTGTGCCGGCGTTCCGCCCTCATAGACGGGCAGCGACCAGCTCAACTGAACGGCAGCTACCGCGGTTCTGGTTGTGGTTTTGGTCGTGCTTTTGTTTGCGGTTGTCTTTCCTTCGGACGCGGTGTGGCTACCGGTGGGCGCACTTGGGGAAGTACTCGAAGTGCTTCCAGCCGGACCGTCAGCGGCGGTGGTCGTTACGTCCACACCGCCGACCATGGTGGAACCCCCCTCCGTCGGACTGCTATCCGACGTGCTAGGGAGCACAGAGGACCCGCCTTCCTTGCCGCACGCCATCAGCGTGCACATCAGCACCATAACCAGTAGACCTATACAGAAATTTTTCACGACTACGTACTCCTTTTCAACGTCCCTTCAGGTGAACGCAATACTCGTAATTCTCAGCCACGATCTTGTTGACGCTGTATTCGAACACACCGGTCTCAGTACAGGAAATGCGCCGACTGCAAAGCAGCGGAGCGCCAACGTCCACGTGCAACAATTTCGCCTCGCAAAAATCCGCCGTGGTAGCCGACAGATATTCGGTGGCTTCTTTAATAACAATGCCATACTGTTTTTCCAAAAACGCATACAAGCCCGAAAAACGGTCGGCAAATCGTTCGAGACCGGGCACCTGTTCCACTCTTAAATAGTTGGTCATCAGAGCGATCGGTATATCGTCGGCATACTGCAAACGCTGTACAAGATACGCTTCGTCTCCCTTGTCCAGCTGTAGCATTTTCGCCACCTGACCGGTCACACGCACCCTGCGGATATCCATCTCCCGGGAAGTCACCGTATACCCTTTCATAGTAAGCGATTCGGTGATGGAACTGATATGATTCAGGTTTTGAAAGGTGGAACGATCCAAGACCTCCGTTCCGCGCCCCTGGGTAACCTTAATATACCCATCCGAGGCCAACAGACCGATGGCTCGTCTGACGGTGGTGCGGCTGACGGAAAACTCTTGCTCCAACTCACCCTCTGTGGGCAACAAAGACCCCACTGGATATTTTTTCTCCCGTATCTGCTTTTTGATAGCCTGATAAACCGTGCGATATGCAGGTGTTTTTGCCATGCATCTCGTCCTCCCTTGATGCGGTTATACGACCGTGTAGCAGCCGTCGATCACAATATTGCTGCCCGACGTATACGTCGATGCATCGGAAGCCAGGTAAATGACCGCACCGCCCAGTTCTTCAGGCGTTCCCATACGGCCGAAGGGGATCTTGCTCACCCAGGCATCCTTCCAGTCCTGACGCACCTCTTTGATCATATCGGTGGCGATATATCCGGGGCTGATGCTGTTGACGCGGATACCCTTGCCGGCCCACTCCACCGCCAGCGATTTGGTCATATGGATGACCGCCGCTTTAGAAGAATTGTAGTGGGTGTGGCTCTGGGGAATGTTAACAATCAGACCCGACATAGAGGCCGTGTTGATGATAGAACCGCCCTTGTTCTGCGCAATCAAGTATTTGGCAAAGGTAACGGCAACGTAAAATACACCGTTCAGGTTGACGTTCATCACCTTCTGCCAATCGGCAGGGGTCAGCTCCAGCGCAGGGGTGTGAGGACCGATACCCGCGTTATTGAAGAGAATATCCAGCGTACCCATCGCTGCCGCGGAATCCGCAACCGCCTTTTCCACGGCCTCGGGGGAGGTGACGTCGCACACCAAAGCGGTGGCGCGGACGCCAAATTCCTCGCTGATCTCCTTTGCTACCTCAGCAGCGTCGATCAGATCCCAAATAACAATGTCTGCGCCGGCATCTGCCAGAGATTTGGCAACCGACTTACCAATGCCTCTGTAGCCGCCGGTGATAATGGCCACCTTGCCTTTCAAACTGAACATATCGTTTTTCATAACTGTATCTCCTTTTTATTTTAAGTTTTTAATGAATGGTGTAACCGCCATCAACGACAAGGTTTTCACCGGTGATCATATTGGAAGCGTCACAAGCCAGGAAAAGTGCTGCACTGGCGATCTCCACCGGCTGACAGTAACGTCCGGCGGGGGTGGCGGCAATCGTATTGGTGTAACGCTCGCCCACATACCAAAATCCCTCTGTCATCGGCGTCTGCGTAACGGTAGGAGAAAGCGCGTTGACCTGAATGCCGTACTTACCCCACTCGTAGGCCAGAGACTTGGACATGGAAATGACGCCCGCCTTGGAGGCGCTGTACGCCACGTGCTGATCAATAGCCACGATGCCGGCCTGAGAAGCCAGGCTGATGATCTTACCGCCGCGGCCCGCCTTGATCATCTCCTGTCCCACACGCTGGGACATAAAGAAGGTACCGGACAGGTTGATGTCGATGACCTTGCGCCAGGTTTTTTCACTCATTTCTTCGGCCCACTCAATGTCGCCTACACCGGCGCTGTTGACAAGGATATCGATGTGGCCGTAGTCACCCAAAACCGCCTGCACCAACGCCTCCACCGAGGCGGTGTCAGCAATGTTTACAGCATAACCTTTCGCGCCGGCGATCTCTTTTGCTGCCTCTTCGACCTTGTCGCCAAAAAGATCGCACATACACACCGTCGCGCCCTTCTCTGCAAAGAGCTTGGCGGTTGCATAACCGATACCGGATGCGGCGCCCGTAACGATCGCTACCTTTCCGTCCAAACGGAAATCTGTTTTACAAGGATTGCTTACCATACACTATCAACCTTTCTTATATTTCAGTTAGAATAGCCTGCATACGTTCTCCCATATCTGCCGCTGTTTCATTAACGTACACAAACGCAGGGAACAATTTCGCGTATTTTTCGGCGGCGCACGACTCAGGCAGATAACGATGCTGTGTAGTCTGCAAAGCCTTCAGCGGTGCGTAGTCCGTCCACAGACCCAAGCCGCGGGCGGCAATGGCCGCCGCGCCCAGAGAGGCCGCATCCTGCTCAATGCCGTTTTTCTCGATCGGCCTATCAAAGACGTCTGCAAACATCTGCATCCAGAAAGCGCTTTTGCTTCCGCCTCCGCAGAAGAGAATTCCATCGGCAATGTCTACTTTCTCCAGGAGGTGGTTGAGCGACAGACGCAAATTGAAGCAAATCCCCTCCATAGCCGCACGCACCATATCCTCCCGTGTGGTGCCGAGATGCAATCCGACGTAGGCGCCTCGTATATGGATGCTCTTATCCTGGGAGGTGCCTCCCGCTAAACTGGGGTTGAAGAATATGCCGTTGGAGCCCACCGGCACCTGTGCAGCAAGTTGATCCATCGTGCGGTAGATATCCTCGCCATCGTTATCGGCAAAGAGCACGTCCCGGGCCCAGCGCAGTGAGCTGCCGCCCGAAAAAATGGAGAATGCCGAGGTAAACATTCCCTCTTCAATATGTGCAAATACGTACGGCTTCTTTATAGGGTCCAGCACGGGTCTCTTGGAATTAACGGGAATCCAGCTGGAGGAGCCGAGAGACACATACACTTTGCCATCCTCCGCGCCAACCGCGCCCAGTGCCATACAGGCGTTATCCACACCGCCGCAAACCACCTTAGTGCCCACAGCGAGTCCCACCTCAACGGCCGCCTGCTCCGTCACTGTGCCGATAACCGTATGGGAAGGTACGGGATCAAGGAAAATATCCGCCGGCAGTCCTGCCGCTTCTAACAAAGAGGTGTCCATCTTGCCGGCCGTCAGATTATAGGCGCCGGTGCCGGATGCATAGGAAAAATCCGTCGCCTTGACCCCGGTCAGTTTAAAGTTTATATAATCCTTTGACCCAAGGACGTAAGCCGTCTTTTCGAAAACCTCCGGCTGATGCTTTTTCATCCACATCAGTTTAAATATGGAATAGCAGGGTGCCGGGAAGCCGTTACCGGTGGTCATATACCACGCATCGCGGTCAATGCGGGAGAAAAACTCCTCCGCCTCTGCCTCCGCACGGGTATCCGACCAAATGGGCACCGTCTCCAACAGCGGTCTATCCTTCCCATCCATAGGGATGGCCACTAAACTGGCACCCGACAGGGATACGCAAGCCACATCTTCCGCTGCCACACCTGCTTTAGATAGTAAGTTTTTCGTGCTGGCCGCTACTCCGATCCACCAATCCGCCGGGCGCTGCTCATGCATCCCGTGAGCGGGGTAAAACGTCTCGTACTCGATGAAAGACTTGGCCAGCGTTTGCATCTTCTCATCGTAGAGCGAAGCCTTGACACCGCCGGTTCCCAAATCATAGGCTATGATCTTCAACACGACACCTCCTATATGCACCATTTTGCATTGAAAATTATACATTCATCATTACCTTTTGTCAATGGGAATACCCTTTTTCATAAATAAAATTTTAAAACCGCTTTTTCTATTGATTTTTTGTGCACTATGTGGTACGATTGGTGCACAAACATCATTATCTTTATTGTTTTGTTTGTGGAAAGGTTGGTTTGATTATGAATAGTAAAGATTTGGATCTCTCTCGAATTGGCCGCATCACCGATATCAGCACCGTGCGTACGGACGTCACGATGCGTGAGGTAGATCAGCTCATTGATATTGTTAAGAGCTTCCACTGCGTCTGCGCCAGCCCGATGCCCTATGTCACCAAGTACGTCATCGACGCATTGGCAGACACCCCTGACACGGTCGTCACCGGTGTCGTGAGTTTCCCTGCCGGAGCGGACACCACCTCGATGAAGGTGTTTACCGCCAAGGAGATGATTGCTCTCGGGTGCGAGGAGCTGGATATGGTCATTAATGTGGGAGCGCTGAAATCGGGACAGTACGACCTGGTACGGGATGACATTAAGGCGGTGGTGGATGCCGCCGACGGCGTGCCCGTCAAGTCCATCCTGGAGATCTGCTATCTCACCGACGACGAGATCCGCCGCGGCAGTGAGCTGGCAGTGGAAGCCGGCGTTACCTTCGTCAAGACCGGCACCGGCTGGGGGCCCAAGCCCACCACGGTGGATACCGTGCGCCTCATCAAGCAGACCATCGGCGACAGTGCCTTGATCAAGGCGGCAGGCGGCGTACGTGACTTAGAGACGATGCTCGCTATGGTGGACGCCGGCTGTGATCGTTTCGGCATCGGTATCCGCTCGGCGATGACGATTTTTGAAGAAGCCTACAAGCGTGCCGGCATCCCTATGCCTGCGCTTAAATCCTTTGCCGTCAACGCCAACGATACGTATTAAAGGAGGTCATATCCGTGGCAAGCATCTCTCTCGACCAAAAAGATAAGCTGTATTGGAATCCCGCGACCTGTATCATCGACCTGCCCGCCGAAACCGTCGCCCTCTCCCCCTCCCACGGCACGCACAGCGATAGCGGCATTACTCGTTATTCCCTCAACGGAGAATGGGAGCTGGCTCACGGGGGCGAACATATCCCGCGGCTCTGCAACCCGTGGACAGACGCCATTAAAGCGCCGGTGCCCGGCACCGTGCACACCGCTCTTTTTGAGGCCGGTGTCATCCCCGATCCGATGACCGAGATCAACGATAAGATAGCCCGCCAGTACAGCTACAAGGAATGGTGGTACAAAAAATCCTTCCCGCGCCCCGAGGGCATCAAAAATGCCCGTCTGGTTTTCGAGGGTGTATGCTACCAGGCCACCTTCTGGCTCAACGGCGTTTATTTGGGCAAACACTCCGGTATGTTTGGCGGGCCGGCGTTTGATATTGAGGAATACCTGCAGGACGAAAATACCCTCATCGTGTTCATCGATAACGCCCCCGCCGAGCCCCACGAATATTCCGAATACGGCGACTTCGACACCGGCTGGAATCGCGGTGTGGTGATCAACTGCGTCTACGGCTGGCACTACGCCTGCCTGCCCACCCGGGGAATCTGGGCCGGCGTCCGCATCGAGAGCGGCTCCGACGTAAAAGCCGAGCGCCCTTTCTTTAAAACTGCCGATCTAGAAAACGGTCTGGTGGATTGTGCGCTCAAACTGCAATCACCCAGTGCGCGCCGTTGTGAAATCACCGTCTGCGTAAGCCCGAAAAACTTTCCGGGCGAGTGCCACGAGGTGACGGTGGAGCGCAACCTCACGGAGGGCGAAAACGTGGTTCGTCTGCGTTTTGCCGTGCCGGATCACCGGCTGTGGTGGCCCAACGGACACGGAGACCCGAACCTCTATACTATGCAGGTCATTGTAAAGCCCGAAAACGATGACACGCAGGTTTTCTATGAAAACTTCGGTTTCCGCACCATAGAAATGGCTCCTCTGCCCTGTGGTGAAAAAGAAGAACTTTACAACTGGACCTTTGTCATTAACGGACGCAAGATCTTCATTAAGGGCACAAACTGGTGCACCACCGACGCACTGTTGCGACTGCCCGATGAACGTTACCAGCGTTTCCTCACCCTTGCCAAGAAACAGCACATTCAACTGCTGCGCTCCTGGGGCGGCGGTATTCTGGAAACCGATAAATTCTACGATCTGTGCGATGAACTGGGTATTATGGTTATGCAGGAATGGCCGGTCTGCTGGGACAGCGAGCGTTATCAGCCCATGGACGAGTTGTTGGAGGCCATCACCTACACGGTCCCTCGCCTGCGCAACCACCCTTCGCTTATTCTGTGGTGCGGCGGTAACGAATCCGGACCCGCACAGAGTGTAACGCTGGACAAGATGTCCCGCCTCACGCTGGAACTGGACAGCACCCGTCCCTATCACCGCACCGAGCCGTACGGCGGTTCCACTCACAATTATGACTCCTATTGGGGACTGATGGATCTGGACGTTACGTTACGGCTGGAGTCCCCCTTCCTCGGTGAGTTCGGCTTTGCATCAAGCCCTAATATCGAGAGTGTGCAGCGGTACCTGGGAGAAGATGAAAAAGATCTGTGGCCGGTTCCGCAATACTGCAGCTTCACCCACCACACCCCCATCTTTAACGAAAAGAGCCGCATCACCGCCTATCGCGATATGTACTATCTTTCCAACCATGTAGAGGAATTCTGCAGCAGCGACACGATGGCCTCCTGGATACTGGGAACGCAACTTGTACAGGCTACCGGCATACGCCACACATTAGAGCGCAACCGCACAAGATGGCCGGAATCCACCGGTATTTGTTATTACAAGTTTACCGACGTGTATCCCGCCTGTTCCTGGTCCACCGTTGACTATTACGGCGTACCGAAGCTGTCCTATGACGTGTTGGCAGACAGCTATGCACCGCTGGCCGCCTACGCCGTCTTCGATTCCACCACCGCCGACGGTCTCTGCGCACCGGTCTATCTGGTTGACGAGGCGTATGCGCTGGACAACAAAAACTGGACGGTTCGTATGATCGCGTATGATGAGCATCTCCGCATCATCAAATGCTGCGAAGCGAACGGCAACAGCCATACCGACACGGTGCAGCCGCTGGGTTTCTTCACCTTGACCACAGAGCAGACGGCACATACCCCCCTGCTCATTACCAGCGAAGTTATCTGCGAAGGCGAGACCGTGTTCCGCACCTTCTACTGGCTCAACTACCGTAACAAGACCGGTTGCCTGTTCTCCCTGCCCAAAACGGCACTTTTCTACACCTGTGCCGATGGGTGTGTGACCGTCCGAAACGAAGGAAGCCTGCCCGCCATCGGTGTGACCCTCACCTGCCCCAGCGAAGACACGGCATTTTACGCGGATGACAGTCTCTTCTGTCTGCACCCGGGCGAGACCCGCACGCTGACTGTCAGCCATACGGATGGCCTTATCGTGAAAGCCTGGAACGCCGACGAGGCAGCTGCCGTCTCCGCCGTCGTTCCCTCCGCATACACCCTGCCCAAGGGCGAAGCCTTCAGCACGGAGGAGATCACGATCATCCCCACGCCTGCGTGCATCGGCCGGTGGGATATGACCGAGACTTTCGGCTACGAGAGCTTTGATGCCGCCCACCACCATGCGCTCATTGCCATGCACGGTGTAGAAAGACAAGAGAGCCCCCGCGGCGGCAACCTCTTGCGCTTCAGCGGTGGCTCCATCGGTCTCATCAAACGGGATCAACAGAATCTGAACGGCGGTTTCTGTTACGAGTTCGGTCTCACTGTTGACAACCTAGGTCGCGAGCAAGTATTGCTCGCTCACGGAACAGGGGATTACGGTTCCTACTGCTTCTATGTGGATGTCGATGGCCATCTGAGTTTCCGTTCGGCGGAATTGGGCAACGTGCGCAGCACCCTGGCGATCAGCGCCGCCACCTATCACACCGTCAGCCTTATCCACGACACCAAAACCGTCACCTTCCGATTGGATGGAAACAGCGACACGCACCCCATGCCCGGCGTCATTCCTTCGACCGTGCAGGATTTTGCATTCGGTGCCATACCGGATTTCCACCACTCCCCCGAGACACGTCTGCAGGGAACCATGGAAAGCATCCGCATGTATAACTATCCCAAGAGATAAACAAAACCCCTTGTTGCGACTGCAACAAGGGGTATTCTCGTGCAAGACTGTATTCTGTTTATTCGGCAGGCACCAGATGGATGCGGCGCACAGTTCCCCTCTCCGGCGTACAGGCCATCGGGGTAATGAACTGCTTTTTACCGGGAGCAAAGACATCTTCGCGATCAAAAAAGTGAACGTGGCCCGCAAAAATGGCCTCTACGGGAACATCCGCCGTTGTCAGCATACGCACAAACGCCTCTGTGGTTGCGGTAGGGATCAGCATCGCATCCCCGCCCACGTTGGTACCTTTGGGAACCCCCAGAAGAAGAGGGCCCCCCCAACCGGAAGAAATCGGCTCTATCAAGTTCGGCAAGCATACCGGTACATGGAGAAACAACAGACACGGCTTGCCATCCTCAAAAAGAACCTGCATCTTTTCCAACTGCGACGGGGTGATCTGATTGTCCGAATCATCTATGCCGAGCAACCGCACACCGGGCAATTCAAACACCTGCAACTCCGGATCCCCTTTTACCGCAAAAGCATATAACGAATCAAACCGCCTCATCCGCTCACGTGTCAAATCTTCTGCCGTAAAGATCCGCTCGTGGTTTCCGTACACAAACAGATACGGCGGGCATTTTGCCAGAAACTTCTTTAACGCACGTATATTAGCCTGCGTGGGATACCCGGCAATATCTCCCGTGAATACCACCGCATCCGGTGGCTCACTCTCAAAAAAGCGGAGTATTTCATCAGCCACGTCAGGGCCGTTGGAAAACCACTGCGCATACCGTTCGCGCAAGGCGTTTATCTCTTCCCCATCCGACTCATCGGTATAGATCAAATGCAGATCCGTCACCTGCACGATAGTAAGCGGCGCCGTCAGGCCACAAACAGGCAAATACGTCTCAAGCACGTTCAGGTTGTACGGTTTATTCACAGCGCACCTCGCACGTATCTCCATTTTTGATTAGGCGCATTCCGACCACGCCCAAAGGCAACAAGCGTACACCGTTACCGTGTGTCAGCTCGCCACCGTATTTCCGATAGCTTCGGCAATCCGCAGAAAAACTCATCGGCACCAGTTGGACCACGCTCTCACTCTCAACGGTAAAACCATCCACATGCACGACCAACTCCTCGGTATCATCCAAACTCACGGCAGTCAGGTATATCGTTCCATCCTCCGACCGGCTGGCAACGAATTCTGCACGGCCCTCCGTCAGCACAGATATCTCCATTCCTTCCTGCCCGCAATGGGGAAGAAACAGCGGCAGGATCTGACCGAAGCAGTCGAGCTCCGTATCGTGGCCGTTCACCTTCAGCAAGCCCTCATTCACCGGGTGGAAGTACATCCCGCTACAGATACCGTAACGATGACCCTCCGCACACAGAAAGCGAAGCAGACGTGTATCCACGTAGGCACTCACCACATCACCCGTCTGTCCCCAGGTGAAGGCCCACTCATCCATATGAATCGGCATACTGCGCCCCAGGACAGAACGGATCTGAGCGCAGGCATCCTCGACCAGCGGCCGCAGAGAATCCTCCACTACGGCCAGACACATCTCCTCGGTAATATGACCGAAGTTCGGCTTGAATTCATCGGTCATATAAAAATGAAGCGAGATGCCATCCGCCAGATCGCCCATGAAACTCAAATAGGTCTGATTCCATTCCCGCCGATCCGGACAAAAAGCCACAATGGCGTACACCGAGGGGTCCATCGCCTTCATCGCCCGAATATAGTTACCGGTCACCTCAGCAGCATAGGCAGGATCCTTCTCCATACGACGACCAAAATAGTATATCTCATTTCCGATGCACCACTGCCGAACGCCGAAGGGCTCCGGAAAGCCGGCTTCTGCACGCCGACTGCCCCAAGGCGTGTCCGCCGCACCGTTACAATACTGCAACCAATTCAACCCATCCTGCAGTTCACTGCAAATCACCGGCACCGTCAGCACCGGCTCAGCGCCGATCTCCCGGCAGAGGATCATAAACTCATTGATACCGATCTCGTGATTATCCACACCGTCGGTATCTCGCAGGAGAAACGTGTGACCGGGGTACAGCGTCGGCCACAGCGGCGTGCGCCGATCCGGCTCCAGCAGACCGTTCTTCCAGTCGTACACCTCGGCGTAGCAACCGCCGGGAAAGCGCAGTTCTTTCATCCCCAACGCCTTAAAACCGGCGATCACATCCCGCCGCATCCCACACAGAGCATCTGCGGGAAGCAGCGACACCACCTCCACGCGCACAACCCCCTGCAAACACCGTATACACAGAGTTGCCTCTGCCGTAGCCGATGCGGTTAACGAGGTACGCAAAGGCATCTGCCCGCCGACCGTGAACCTCTGCTGCCACAGTAGTTCATCCGCCGCCATCAACTGCACCTGCACCTCACCCTGCGGCAAGCCTGTCACCCAAAAAGACAGGTCATATTCCTGTCCGGCACATACCCGGATGTCCTCCTGGGTCAAAGAAGCGCCGGCAGGCAGTGTAACACTGCTGCTTTGGCAAATACTGTCGGGGATCTCGGAATACACCGCTCCGTCTGACAGTTTCCACCGACAGGGAACCCCCTCATTCCGGGCTGCGAACTTGCGATTGGCCACCTTCTGAGCAGACAAGCCCTGCCACACGGTACGCCGAGTAGGCTCCATATTACCGCCAAACAACGCCTCTGCAATAGGAGCGTCCCGTTTTGCATCCGTTAGTTTTATCTTCATGTAATATCTTCCTCTCTGTGGCAAGCATCATCGCTAAGTCGCAGGGCAATTACGATTTGCTAAATTATATACCGTTATCCTCGCTGTTGTCAACAGTCGAAAGAACACCACACCATTGATATGCCAATAGCGTTTATATGACCATTCAAAAAACAAAGTCGGTAAAACTTCATATACTGTAGGAAAAGTCAATTATGAGCCAAGGAGAAATTTTATTATGAAAAAGCAACTATTCTTCGATGATAACAAATTGTTCGGCCGAGATAATGTCGTGCGCCAATATGGAAAGCCGGAACGGATAGCCACCTATTCCGACGGTATTGGCAGTACCGATTTTTGTACCGGCTATGTCTTTAAGATTGGCGACCACCAATATCGTATGCTGTATCTTGCTTACAGCAAGAAATTTCAAGGAGTGAAAATGTTTGCAGCCACCAGCGAGGATGGTATTCACTTTGCTCCCGAACAACTGCACGATCAGAATGAGGACGCTATGTTTCCTCATGAGATCATGTCCATCCCAAGCGGTTGGGAGGTTGCAAACATATATGAAGACAAACACTGCGAGAACGATCAAGAACGCTACAAATTGCTAATGACTGAATATGACGGCGATAAGCTCTGCGTTGTTGACTCACTATATACCTCCGGTGATCTGCTCCACTGGTCAGTAAAGGAAGGGGTCTACTGGGCCAATAGTGCCGAACCAATGGCGTCCGTCTTTTACAACACCAAAAAGAATGTACATACCATCATTCAGCGCCCTTTTTGGGGTGTTCGCTGTGCAGGATATAAAGAAACCGCAGATTGGGTGAATTTCACCGAGTACCGTCCATGTTTAAACGTAGATTCGTGCGATGAACGCCTTGCCGAAATCTACGGGATGTACGCATTTGAGTATGACGGAATGTTTATCGGTATTCCTCATATGTATCGACATCTCAACAGTGAATTGAACGCAAAGTACAAAAACGGCATTATCGATACGCAACTTGCCTATTCATATAACGGCGAATACTGGAACAGAAGTCTCAGAGAGCCTTTTATCAGCGGCCTTTCGCCCAACGAAGACTCTGCTAACCCCAATTACAATATTGTTTGGGTCTCCTGCGTACGAAAAGGAGAAGACGAAAATATATATCTGTACGGCTCGGCTTCCGCGCTTGAACACGGCCCGGCTTTCAGTCAACCCGGAACCGGAAAAATATTTGTGCACAGATTAAGAAACGACGGATTTATTGGTCTCGCTTCCGAAAACCCGCAGGAAATATCGTCCGTAATAACGCGCGAAAAAATCTGGCACGGCGGCGAACTGCATATCAATCTGAAAGCGACCAACGCAACGCTTGCCGTCTACATTTCGGATGAAAGCAAGTCGGTTGGCGGAAACGTTCTCGGTATGGCAAGACCCCTTGAGGGCTTCACGCACGACGACTGCATCGCATTCAGCGGTGACAGCACCGATTGGGTCCCGGAATACAAATCGAAAAAGCAAATAACCTCTCTTAGCGGTAAAACGCTTGTTTTCGAATTGCGATTCAGAGATGGCGAGGTTTTCTCGCTGTCCGGTGACTATACCGATGCCTATAACACGCAAGCGGCAAGATATAGAAAGTATGGGGTTTTACCCGAGTGATCCGTGTGCTAAACCACACAAACCCCCATAATTGTTGAACTTACGAGGTGTTGATTGTGAAAAGAAGATGGACAGCCCAAGAAGCAAATGATTGGTACAAAAAGTTAGGTTGGTTACGCGGTTGCAACTTCATAGGCAGTGATTGTGCCAATCGCCTTGATATGTGGCAAAGCTATCAATCCGATGTGAAACTTGCCACCGCCGATCGTGAACTCGCCCTTGCTCATAAGATAGGCTTAAATACGGTTCGCTTATGGGCGAATTTCGACGTATACTATGCAGAACCCGAGTCCTTTATGGATATGCTGGAAAAATACATTTCGCTTTGTCATAAGCACGAGCAAAAGGTAATGCTCGTACTCGGATACGAAGAAGACCTGCCGCGCGGAGACGTTTTTGTCCCCAAGACGATGGGTGAGCAACCGTATGCTTTGGGCGAACACCAGGGGCGTTTTCCTTTGAGCGCTGAGCGAAGGGCCCTCGAACCGCATCATTATATGGAATACCCCGAATTGAAAGATACATTCATTGAAATGGTGCAAAGCATAGTAAGGAAATACCGCGAGGATGAAAGAGTTCTGTGCTGGAACGTTTGGAACGAACCCGGCATAGAACGCGGTGAACTTGCCATAGAATTTCTTAACGTTCTGTTCGATGTAGTCCGTGCCGAGGATCCGATTCAACCGCTTTGCGCGGATATATGGCGCGGCTTAAACAACGGGGTTCCCGTTTCGAAAGAAGAACGTCACGCGCTGGATCTTTCTGACGTTATTAGCTTTCATTCTTATTCGGAGTACCGGTGGCTTTTAGAAAATATCAGTGAATTAAAAAAACTGAACAGGCCCATTTTTTTGACCGAATGGTTACACCGAATCAATCACAACAACGTAGCGGAAATCTATCCGTTGCTGTATATTGAAAACGTCGCAAACTACTGTTGGGGATTTGTTGTCGGTAAAACACAGACAAACGAACCGTGGCCGGACATGTGGAATTGGTATGAAAACGATAAGAGTAAGGACTACGATTTCACCAAATGGCAGCACGACTTGTTTCGACCCAATTTACGCCCCTATGACCCAAAGGAAATTGAGTTGATCGAACATTTTAATGCGTTGGCAGATAGAAACTTTAACGTTTGATGTGTTCGAAACGGGTAGATTTTGGGGACATTGACGAAAAAATTTCCTCATCCGGCAAGTAAGCTTGCAGAGCACACGTAAATCAATGCTCGCTACCGCAATAATCCGGGTTCTTGTGATTGTAAATCAATGAAATTCCGATAATTGTCACAAACCAAATTACAAGCAGTTCAAAACCGCCGCCGTTCATTGCTGAACAAGTCGGAGGCCAAGCGGTCT
>JAZNUN010000048.1:0-38857 GCA_045592345.1 Acutalibacteraceae bacterium
GCTTATGGCGCAGTATTTCAATTCGGTATTGGCGGAGTTTGACGAACGGCTCCCCCGCCACCCGGCCCGTAGCGTTATGGGCTGGACGGAACTGGACGGGCGCGAAATGTTTATGCCGTACTCCGATGGTATACAATTTGATGGTGACGATACATATAGATATCTGTATAGCTCCATTAAACAGAAGGGTACGCTTGCGGAGTGGGTCGATTACACCGAACCGTTGCGGCTGTCCATTGAAATCCGTCTGGTTATGGCGGCGGCGTTCGCTTCTCCGCTTATCGAACTGATAGGAGAAAACCCGTTCGTGATGCACCTATGGGGCGGAACCGGGACGGCAAAGACCGTTTCGCTGTTGATTGCAGCGTCCATATTCGGCAACCCCGCGCTTGGCAAACTGGTTCGCACAATGAATATGACCCCTAACGCCATGCTGTCAACCGCTGCATTTCTTAATTCCATCCCGTTTTGCGGTGACGAATTGCAGACTATTAAAAACCGCTGGGAGGGGAACTATGACAGGTTGATAATGCAAATAACGGAGGGCATAGACCGCGGGCGGATGAAGTATAACCAGATCGAGGACACTAAATCGTGGCGGTGCGGATTCCTATTCACGGGAGAGGAACCTTGCGTTAAAAGCACATCTGGCGGAGGCGTAGCGAACCGTGTAATCCAGATCGAGGTTAAGGACAAGCTGGTGGACAACGGTAATGCGGTTGCAAACTTTTACAAAACCCACTACGGCGCGGCTGGCCCGGAGTATATCGGTGCGTTGCAATCCGGGTTGTTTGAACCCATGGAACTGTACCAATCCTTCTTTTCCGAACTGATTAAACACGATACAACGGACAAACAGGCCGGGGCCATGGCTCTAATGTTGGCGGCAGACAGGATAGCCCACGATGTGTTTTTCCATAACGAGCCGGAAATGGAAGTTGATTACGTTGTTGAATACTTGTCAAGTCAAAAGCAAGTCGATGTGACGGAACGAGCATATCAATTCGTATGCGGCGTGTTGGCAGAAAACAGCAACAACTTTGACCCGGAAATGTCAAGAGTGCTTTGGGGCAAATCGGAACCGGCAGAAAGCGCGGTTTACGTGAATAAGACCGTACTGAACCGTATCATGACGGATGCCGGGTACGACTTTGAAGCGTGTAAAAAAGCGTGGGTTAGAAACGGGCATATTATGAAAAGCGCGAATGATCGGTACACACACTACATATCAATTAACGGTATGCCTACATACTACGTTAAGGTAATTATGCCGAGACAAGAGCAAGAAAGCGCAAGGTGAAACATAATGTATTATTGCAAATCATGTGGTGCAGTATTCGGACAGGCGGAGCAGGATCGAAACGGTAAATATATCTGCCCCGAATGCGGATCAAAGCGTTTTGAACAGGCGCAACAATGCCGAATATGCAAGGAGTATTTTGTATCTGCAAACACTTATGACAAGTATTGTGACGATTGCAGACGGAACGCATTGGATCAATTCGCGCAAGCCGTTGAGCAGCACGTAGACCCGGACTATATAGAACTGTTGCGATCCGAGTATGACGATATTGACTATATTATGGAGGGCGAAACGGAATGAGCGAAATACCATATGCGGCCTATTATCTACTTGATGTTCCCGGACTAATTTCTAACGGATCGTTATATGGCGTTCCGTCAAGTGTTCGCCGCGCTAAATACCCTATGGCAACCGATACAAGCCAACTTGATTGTGACATAACGGACGGAATAAAGCGGCTTGCGCAATCCGGGAAAGGCGAGGGCCACGATCAGTTTTTAACAGGGATAATCGTGCAGTTTGACTTGACATTTTCCGTTAAGGCATGGATCGAATTGGAGCGATACCATTTTATAGACTTTGTTAGCTCACAAAGCACAATGCACCGCATTACCCGATTTGATTTGGACGCTGCATACAATGAGTATGTGGATCAGCAGATCGTGTACAGAATGAAAGAAATGGTGGCGGAGTATAACGAAATTGCTTCATACGGATCGGAATTATCAGAAGCGGCGCGGGAAACGCTGGACAGAAAGTATCTTGAAATCCTATACAGCAACCCGTGTGGATTTAGGTTGACGGCTGGAATGACAACAAATTATAGGCAGTTAAAAACGATCTATGCGCAACGGAAAAACCATCGGCTCCCGGAATGGAGATCGTTTTGCAAGTGGATTAAAACGCTGCCATATAGCGAGCTGATTATCGGGGAGGGTTGATTATGCAAGATTATAACAAGCTGGTCGAGGCGTTGCGGTGCTGCGCTGGGGCGAATACGAAGCCTACCAAATGCCCGGATTACGGTGATTCTTGCGGGTGCGGCGGAAAGTGCCTTGACAAGCATTTAATCACAGCCGCCGATGCGATAGAGGCTTTGCAAGCGGAGGTGAAGCGGTTGCAGGACAAGCTGTGCGATTGGTGCGCTGTCTGTCCGAAGGAACGCAGGGAGCCGGATGATTGCGAACTGCTTGGAGAAAACCCGGTCATGTATGTGCCGAGCGGGGCGAAGATGGGGATGCAGGATGAAAGTATTTCTAAGTTCGCAGATGGAGAATGGTGGAAGGAGGCGCGGAAATGATTATCAAGTTGTTCGAGAGAAGAAAAGACGGTCGGGGTATATTTGTAACAAAATGCAAGAAATGTATTTACTTCACACCGCATAAGGACGGTGACGGCGGCTATTGCTCGAAATTGTCACACTATTTCAGTAATAATATGTTCTGTGCGATTGGCCGGAAATGCCCGGAGGATAAGCTCAATGAGCGACATCGTTGACATCACCAAGAACCTCCCGCACAAGGTATCCGAGGTTATCTGCGTGAAGTGTGGACACCGTTGGATTGCCGTAAGGCCCGAAGACTCGAAACTGCGGGATTTGGAGTGCCCGAATTGCACGAAACAAGGGTATGTGATTGAAACAGAGGAAGTACTGAAATGAGAGTTATTGAAGACATTTTATGCATTGTGTTGTTGATTGTTTTGCCTGATTGGTATCTCGAAAAAACTGGCCTTTATTTATGGATGTTCAGAATAAAAGAACGGAGGATGCAAGCATGGTAAAGTTAAAACCTTGCAGAAAGGAGTGAAACATGAGAGATTTGATTGACCGTAGTGCGATTAAACTACCACCGCACTTCTTTGAGGATGTAGATAATGTACCGAAATTCTATGAGTGGTTAAATTCGTTGCCCACCGCCTCCCCGTGGCACAGGGTGGAGGAGCCGCCAAAAGAGAACGGACGGTATCTTGTATCATGGGAAGGAGTGGTAACAACCGATGAATACAAGAACGGCGTTTGGCTTTATGCGAGTATGTTTAACCAACTCATCACTCACTGGATGCCCCTACCTGAGCCGCCGAAGGAGGGTATTGATGGCAACCGAAAAAGGTGAAGCACTTCTTTGTGAGTGGAAGGAACGGCTGGGGCTCCAAGAGTGGAGAATTAAGTTGTTTGACAACTGCAAACCAGACGAAATGACGGTTGATAACGTTGCGGGGTGCACGGATTGGAGCGAAGCAAGCAAGACAGCACGAATTGAAATCATTGATCCGAAATATTACGGAGAGCGCATTGTGCCGTTTGACTATGAAAAGACGCTTGTGCATGAGCTGTTGCACCTCAAGACTTGCCTTATCTCTGACAGTGTTAATGATTTGCAAGAAAGATATATGCATCAAATGATTGATGATTTGGCTCGGGCATTTGTAGATGCGAAGAGAGCAGAGCCGCCGAAGGAGGACGAATGAAAGAATGTTGCGAAACGTGCCGCCTCAAATTGCGGATTGAAAAGCTGGACTACTCAAAGGGCGGTTGCACACACACTTGGCCCGAAGGGTATATCTGCCTTGCGTTCTGTGACGAGGGGATAGCGTGTTGGATGGTTGGAGAGCCAGCAGAAAGGGGCATGTGCGAGTGCTACACGCCGAAAGAAGATCAGCCAGACGAGTTTGACCCGTGCTATGAGTGCGGTGGGTATTGTGACGATTACCACATTGACGAGGACGGGGAACTGGTATCGAATTGCCCGGATTGCCCGTTCAACAAGAAGGAGGAAGAATGAACGATAACGTATCTCACCCGGCCCATTATCAGGGCAAGTATGAGTGCATCGATCTAATGCGCGAAATCTACGGTGATGAAGCCGTCCGTTATTTCTGCATATGCAACGCATACAAGTATCGGTTCCGTGCCGGGGCGAAGCAAGGCGAAACGGCGCAATCCGATATAGCAAAAGCGGAGTGGTACGAGGCGTACATGATGGAACACTTGATGCAAAACAGAAAACTTGAATGGGAACGGCGCATGGCGGACGAAAAACTTAAATTGAAGCGAAACACCTGTTGCGAAATGGAGTAGAAAATGCCTAACACTTATGACCAAATCAAATCGGAGCAAGGCAAACACGCCGAGCCGCAATACTCCAATGTATTCCAATTCGACACGGAGCGATCCATAGAGGGGTGTACCGTGATAACCTTTGACGGAGTGCCGGGATTTATGTGGATCGGCCCGGACGGAGTGAGGCGGAACGCTGGAATGAAATACCCATCAATGCGGATCGTGCAAAACGCAACGGTACACATACTGTATGACGAGGCAACCGGGGAACATAGTGCGGGATGGACAAGATGATAACATTTTATGCTGATGGTGCGCCTGTTAAAACCGTAATGACACGATCTGAAATACTGTGTGAATTAAGCAGGATTCCATGTGGGATTCTTGAGCCGTTCCCAAACGTTGAATTGATCGGTTTATGTCAATGCGAGTATTGCAATTCGGAGGTTGACAGCACATACATAAACTGCCCGAATTGCGGTGCGCCGCTAAACCGAACGAGACAGCCACAAATGCCTGATTTGCAATGGAACTATATGGGTGTGCCTGTTGAAATTGTGGAGGACGAAACATAATGCCACGCAAGAAAAAGAATCAAATCGCAATGGACTTGCCCGAACTGGAACAGCAGGACGATGTGGAATACGCGATTGAAGCCGCCGAATTGAAACCGAAACAGCCGAAGCAGAAAGCGGCGGAACACGGCGATCTGCCAAAGTCTATCGGAAAGCTGATTGACGGGTCTACTCCGCAACAGCTATCCGAGTGGCAGCAGACAAGGCCGATGCTGTCCGCAGACGAATTGAACCATATATACCTGACCGAAGCGGGGCAAATGACCGTGCAGGAAATGGCGGATAAAATCAATTCGATAAGCATTGAGAAGAACGGCAACGCCCGGTACGCTAACTTCACATTGGCGGTTGCGGCAATCGGCAGAGGGGCAGATCACGGCAATATAGACGATCTACGCCTACGGTTCTATAGCTACCTTGAGTTGACGCAGCTAACAAACATGAAAATCTCCAACATGACCGCATATCTTTCCATCGGTATGACGCAAAGCAAGGCAACAAAGCTGGCGCAAAACGGTACGGAGGATATGAAAGACCTACTGACCGAGATACAAGCGGTGTGCGCCGGGTATCGAGAAATGGTCACGGCGGACGGAAAGTTAAACCCCGTAACCAGCATATTCTGGCAAAAGAATTTCGATAATATGCAGGACAAGCGGGAGCAAGTTGTTACGGTCAACGATCCGCTGGGCGAAAAGAGAAGCGCGGAAGAAATCAAGAAGAAATACGAGGATATTATTGTGGAGTAGCGTATTGCCACGCTACATTGTACCCGAACTGATATAATATAGGGCAAGATCGCTCATATTGTATCATTTCGGGTATATTTATGTAGAAAAAGATACCGGGGGTACTCCAAAAACATACCGGGGGTGCTTATTTTTGGAGGTCGTTTTACTTTTTGGGCATTCCGATCCGAGGCATACCGCCCGAATTGCTATTGCATTTTATATCAAATCGTGGCGGAAAGCGGCGTGTCTATCCGTTGCGATCCGCAGGAAAAGGTGCAAATAAAAGTGCAGAAAAACGCACAATAAAATAATGCGGATTCCCCAGAAAAAAGTCAACAAAGACGGTGAGAATTATTCCGATAAATTGCATAGGATCATTCCAATAAATTGCAGAAAAACCACAAAAAAGTTCCCTAAAACTTGCCAATTTTATGCCGTGAAATTTGTTCAAATCCTACACATTTTGTGTCTGCTTTTTTTGTGCAACATTTCAATAAAAGTCGCTGGGGATTTGTGCAACATTTCAATAAAAGTAGCTGGAAAAATGTGGAAACTCACAGAAAGACAGAAAGAAAAATTTTGAAAAATCGCAGAAAGCCGCAGAAAGCCGCAGAAAGAGGTAGAACGGCCCGGGGTGAAAAATGTATGTCAATTCGGAATATGCACGGTTTTATGCACTTTCGCCGTCCCAAACACAACCCACGGTTGAATCTGCATAAATGCGGTTTTTCGCGTTTCAAATATGCACGGGCCGCAACCAAATTTTTTCATGCGGTTTATGCAACGCGTGACCATCCGCCTTAGTTAGCCACCGCTAACTAATACGGCCCCGGCCCCCCTGCCCCGGTTCGCCCGCAATATCCATATGCGATCAAACCGCCACAAACGTGCCTATTTTGCCTTTTGCGTTGCGGTGGGGTAAATACTCATGCGGACACATAAAACCGATTTTAGAGGCCATACAGCGGCCTACAGCGCAATTAGCTGTTTTAGCCCATCCGCGCCGCCGCATACCGATCCGCCCCGGCTTGCCTTGTGACGGCCTACAACGGCCCGAAAAGCCGCGAACCGCCCCGCGCCCGTGCAATCTATCATGCGGCAATCTGCACCGCCTTAAAACGGCCCACAATGGGCCATAATGAACCGCGCTATGTTTCAGCATTGTAGCCTGTTCGCCCCATTGCGGTCTGCTCATGGCGATATATTCAAATCGTGGTAGAGCATGCCGCGCTGCTCCGGTCCGTTACAAGCTATCCGGGCCGCGCTGCTCCGATCCGCAATAAATAGAGCCGTGACAATACGCCCCCCGGCCCGATACGCAATAAAAAAAGCGGGGCATCACGCCCCGCAATTATTCAATGTAAAATATGCCTTGTCCATATTCCGCCGCGCTACCCGCATATTATCATCAATGCCAATCATGCGCCTGTATGCCGTTCGCGCTTTCTTTGTGTCCCCGCGCTCTTTTGCTATATTAAAATCGTTTTCATACTCATTGTATAGCTTTTGCAGGTTGTTACACTTAATCCGAAAATGGTCTAAATCTTCTTGTGCCTGTCGTTTGGCCTCCGCTTTTTTGCTGTCGCTTTCCTTCTCCTTTTCGATCTGCTCCCGCCGCTTTCTTTTCCATTCCAATTCGGCCCGCCGATCCGCCTCTTTTTGAACCTTCCATTGCCATTCTATTTCGGCCCGTTCGTCCCGTTTCCGTTGCCGTTCGATCCGTTCCAGCCTGTCACGGTCGCGCTGCTCCTGTTTAGCCTGTTCAAGCTGCTTTTTCCATTCAAATTCGGCCCGCTTTATTTCGTCCGCCCTCTTGCGCTCCGATCTGCTCCGGGCCGTGTCTATTCCTAAACTGATACAGCCTAAAACGAAACACACGCCCCGAAAAACAAATTGCACAACCCTGACAAACACCTTTGCGATCCAGATTAACAAGGGGATTATAAATAGCTCCATGCCTCTTTCCTCCATACTGCAATATTACGATCCGCGCCGGGGCGGTGTCAAGCGGGAAAATAATCTTTCTTAAATAAACCGCTTTGCGCGAGGTGGTATAGGCAACTTTCTAAATTCTGATATTTTACGATCTGCCGCCGATGCTCCCCGTTGTCCCATCTCAATTCGTACAGCGTGTACGGGTTGCGCGGTTGCCCCTCTTTGAATGTCACAATAAACCGCCGCCCGCAATCCTGCAATTTCAAAACTTGCCGTGTCATAGTGTTATGCCTCCTTTAGAACGGGATTTCTGCTGGGTGCTTTTCGGCCATAATCTGCAAAACCTCCCACAATATACGCAATTCGTTATTGTATGGGTTTTCCGCCGTGGCCTTTAGCCAATACAGCGCATTTTCCAAACCGTCATATTCCGCCGCGCTGCACGAAAGCCCTATTTCGTCCGCGATTGAATCCCTTATATCTCCCGGGTAAATTAGTTTTGTCCGCTCCGTTTTTAATTCGTTAATGCTGCTTGCCATTGTTATGCAACCTCCCATTCATCAATATTTTCGATCCGCTTTACACTAACCCACAAATCAATATATTGTGTACTCCATCCGCTATAATTGCCCTTTTCAAATTCCGTCTTGCCCGTGATAACAAATCCAACTTGTTTTGGGCCGTCCGCCGTGTCAATGTACATGGGTGATTTATTCCGAATTGCGTTATTTGAGATTTCAATATAGTCCCGGTCTATTACGGTTTGCCGCCATTTTTTAAGAGCCGTTTTCAAATCCTCCGCCTCTACTTCCACCGGGCGCACAATTCCGTCATCAACATACCATTTTGATCTGTTGTATTCTTTCATCGTTGCGGTTGTTTCAAATCGGTATAGCATGGTTTAATCCCCCTTAAAACTCAATATTGCAAATCGTGACGAACATAATATAAACAGTTTCTAAAATCGCTTGCAGCTTTTCCCGGTCAATCTTCATCGGTTGCGCCCTCCGTTTCGTCTTCCTCTAATGCGTCAAAGAGTTCGCTCAAATCCGGGTCATGGTTAATATCCCAAATGTCCTCGCGGTGCTCCGCCATGCTTTCAACGGCGTAATCATCCATATGGTCTGAATAGTCCTTATAATCCGCACTAACAAGATTGCCATATCCATTGTATCTAAAATAATCGCGGTTTGGGTTAAATTCGGCGTGGTGCTTTTCGCCGCGCTCGTCTGTTGTCCAGTTGCCCTCATCCCATCCGTAATATGCGCGCTGTAAAAGTTCAATCGGGTCTGTATCGCTGTAAAACTCGCTCAATTCGTCCATGCTGTAGTATCTATCATCGCCCAAATACCCGTTGTGGCTGTCCAAATCCTCAATGCAGCTATTAAAAACGTCCTCGTTCTCTTTGAAATAATCCAGAATTGCCGCAATCGCTTTTTCGCGTTCCATTGTGTTTTCCTCCTGTAAAAGTCTTTATATGTTCAAATCGTGATGCACCATTCCGATCCGCCCCGGTCAATCAACCGCGATCCCGGACGGTTTACCAATGGGAAGTTCAAGCCATTCATGCTTTCCTACTCCGGGCAGCTTGTACCGCCGCAAGAATGCGTCAATGTGTCGGGCGGTTGTTGCGCTGTACCCGTTCCACAGTCTAATGAATCGTCCCGCGCTGTCCAGCATTGCAACGGCTGTATTGTAACTGATAAGAATTTCATAGATACGGCCAGACTTGCTTTCAATATGGGCGATCCGGGCTTTTCCATAAAAGGACTTGCGCCCCACGGCGGTCAATTCGTCAACAACGATCCGCGCCGAATTAAAAATCTTTGTGATTCTCCGATCCCATACGCCCCGCCGAATAATCCCGGTTGCGCTGTCCTGCTCAAAACGATCTACGTAGCTATACGGCCCGCCGATGTAATCCATGCTGTCAAATGCTTCATAATCCACGCCCGCGATCTGCTTCTTGTTTGCCATAAAAAATTCCTCCTATAAATTTTGTACTTCTCTTGCAAAACTCATAGGAGGATGGTATAATATGCAATACTCCTATGAAGATGCGTTTTGGCGATCTGCTACGATCTAAACCGTTCTTTGTTGGGGTTCGGCGGTTCGGTGGTTCCAGCACCGGGCCGCTTTTTTGTTTACAGTAGGGATTATATCAAAGAGTTTAACTCCTGTCAACCCCCAATTTACATTTTTCTAAATTATTTTTTTCTGCCTCCATCCCGATCCTAATTAACCGCTTTATTTCGGTCTGTTTTCCAGTATCAAGCAACGCCGCCCGTCCATTTAACCATTCTAATATGTCTTTGTCTGTCGTTTTCTGTAGCCGCATTCCTATAAATACAGTATTCTCCTTTAACCACTTTTTTCTTGTTTCCGATAATGGCATATAGACTTTCCCTCCCTTCTTAATAATATGTTCAAGTCCAGCCGCCGCGCCTCGTGCCGGGGCGGTTCGCAAGCTGCATCTTGTTCAATTCGTGATGGTGCATTGCGATCCGATCCCGGCCGATCCACAACAGGCCGCGCTTGACAGTATCTATTATAAGGAGTTAAAGCACATTTGTCAAGAGTTAAGTTATAGAGTTAAACTCTTTGTTGCGTTGGCTGTTACTCCGTGCCGATCCGAACCGATACGATATATAATAAGGTGGTTTATTGCGGGAAAGTTTAGTATTGGTATACTTTTGTTTAGTAGGGGTAAACCAACCCAGCAACCCCGCCAACAATCAATAAAAACAGGCCATTTACGCATGAGATGGCCGTTTTTTGACGGTTTGTTTGTTGCCGTGGCAACCTATAACGTATTTTTATAGTCATAGCGCGCATTTTAATCTTGATTAAATGTAAATGACGCTATACACCTGCCCGATACGCATAAAAACACCGCAAATTAGGCAAATATTAGCCGTTCCGCCGCGTTCCGATCCTGCATAAAAAGGTCAACCAATAGTTTGGCTGCACAACCCACCCATGGGGGATATGCCGATCTGAATTTTGCCGGAGTTACCCCCTCCAATTCCCCCGGCCCGCAAAAAGGCGTTTGAGCCGTTCTATGCCGCCTAAAATCGATTTTGCCCGTTCCGAGCCTACTTGTACCAGTGCGGCACGAAAAGCCATTTTAGACACCGTACAGGCCGTAACAGGGCCATTCGGATAGTCGCGGTCTGCATTCGACAGCATTTTGCGGTGTACTGTATGCACTACGGCCCGTATCATGTCAAATCGGAGTTGGTCGAGCGCGGTTGTTGTATGCGCCCCCATCCCGAATTGAACCGCAAGCAGCACACAAACCAAATCGGGCAATGTGCGCGGGGGCAAGCGGCTTGTGTGTCCTGTCCGAATTGAACTGCCCCGGAGTAGAACGGTTTGCACGTTTTTGTACGTTTTTGAAAATGTACAAAGAATGTACAAAGAAATGTACAAAGAAAAAATAACGCTATTACGTTCTATTTTACACTTTTTTGTACATTTGTACATTTTTTCCTGTAAAACTCGCGTATATGAGAAGTCAAAAAAATAAAGTATACCTTTGCGGAAATTTTGTACAAACGGACAAACGCCCGAAAAAGTCCTGATTTTCTGGGCTTTTTTGACCGCGTTTTTTTGTACATCGAATGTACAAATTGGTGTTTTTCGTTCAATTTGCCCCTAAAAAATCGTAAAAGTAGCGACACGTTTACAGTTTGGCAACAATTATATGGGGCGGTGAGTAACACCCGTTTACGGGGCGGATCGCTACGGGGTGGACGATCATTAACGAACGTCATTAACGTATCACTTGGAGGCGCAACAGGGGTGTTGCGGGGAGCATCGGGCCGTGCTACACCCGATTTGATATACCATGATCGTGCGTAACGCTTTGGATCGAAGCAAATGCAACAGGCGGAACGGCACGCACATCACGAATTGATATAATCCTGCCTTTCCCGGAACGGTTAGCGGCGGCTAACTGATGCGTACCGTAGCGCATACATATAAAACCGTTTCAATGCAAAGAAAATGTGACATTTCCATATAATCCCCTTGACCGGGGTTCCGGGGTGTGGTATAGTCGTGCCAACAGAGGCAATTTGGAGGGAAAAACCATGGCAAAACGGCAAAATTACCTACTTATGGAGGAAGAACCGCGCATTGCGGACAAGGACAGACCCGACATGCCCCAACCGAAGATCGCGGTTGGGTATCTTCGCGTGTCCACAAAGCAACAGGCCGGGGAGGATCGGATGGGCCGGGACGCACAGAAGGAGGCCATATCGAAGTATGCCGATGAAAATAATTACAAGATCATCCGCTGGTATACGGACGAGGATAGCGGGGTCAAGGAGCATCGGGAGGCCATAGACGAAATACTATTTACGGACGAATTGGAACAGGCCGGGGTGCAAGCTGTTATCGCGTACAAGTCGGATCGGTTCGCCCGTGATATAAAGCTGTATTTCTACTACTTGTTTACATTAGAGAAGCGGCACATTTCGCTTGTATCTGTCAATGAACGATTTGACGATGATGAATACGGCCTATCCTCCGTGTACCGTTCGCTTATGCTGTTTGTTGCGGAACAGGAACGCAAAAACATTCGGCTCCGAACGATGGCGGGGCGAAAAGTCAAGGCGCAAAAGGGCGGATATGCTGGCGGCAAAGTGCCGTATGGGTATTCCGCGTTTAACGGCAAACTTGTTGTGAACGAGAACGAGGCGCAAATCGTTCGTTTCGTATTTTTGTTGCGTGAGCAGCGTTGCACATTACAGGAGATTAGCGATCTGGTGAATGATCGCGGGTATCGGACAAGGCGCGGCAGATACTTCGGTGCGTCACAAATCGCAAGCATCCTAAAGAACGAAAAGTTTTATCAAGGCTACTACAAGTACGGCGAAATGACAGACTATATAAAGGGACAGCATGAGCCTATTATCTTTAGGCGCATTAAGGCGATTGCCGATATTGATATTATGGCGGCGGAGATTGAGCGCGAAGAATCGGAGGCCGAGCAGCCGAAACACCCCACATACGAATTGAATGAGGAACCCGAAGAACCAGAGATTGTCCCGGACTACAAGAAACGTGTAAACCATAAAGAGGCGCAGCCCGAAGCGGACAAACCCATTCAGACCGAGCCGATGCAGCCCGAAGCGGACGATCCCGATATGCTCAATTCGGACAATGCGGCGCAAAATGACGCAGATGAACCCGACAATGACCATATTGAACCGCCACAGATCGGTGCGGATATCGAATTGGACGAGCCGATAGCGGACGAAACGGAACATGACGAACTGATTGAAAAGCGGCAAACCGAACCTAAGCGTATGGGCGTAACGATAATCGACAGGAAGCGAATGGAGGTATAGTATGCCCCAACCCAAAATGACCGATCTGGAAAAGATGATCGTGAAACTACTGAAAGAGGCTAAGACGAACCCGGACGCATTGGAAGATGTGTTTAGTCTGAATCGGCAATTCCGCGAAGAAAACGCCCCAACCGTTGACGGGAAAGCCGCCCCGGATCAATACCATATGGAGCGATCCGAGAAGTACAACGGTTTTATACGGCGGATGGCGGCGGAATGGATCAAGTATTACGGCGTAGAGAATTGCGTAGACTTATACAAGAGATCGTTGTTATTCGATGCGCCCACAAACTTTGATGCGTATTGCCGCTACATCGAATGGAACAGGCCGCAAAAGAAACGGTTTTATGAGCCACGAAGAAAGCAGCTAAAGCCCGTTGCGGACGCTATGCAGGAGTTAGCGGACGGCAAGCTGGAATTACTATGCGTGTCCGAACCGCCCGGAATAGGCAAAACCACTCTATCCATCTTCTTCCTAACGTGGATCGGAGGGAAAGACCCAGCGTTTTCCGTGTTGGGTGGATCGCACAGTAACAGCTTTTTGCGTGGCGTGTATGACGAAATATTACGCATACTGGATAAGGATGGAGAATACCTATATAACGATGTATTCCCGGATTCCCCCGTTGTGAACACGAACAGTAAAGACCTCCGAATTGATCTTGCTAAACAGAAACGATTTGAAACATTTGAGTTTAGCAGCATCGGATCGGGGAACGCTGGTAAAGTGCGCTGTTCCCGGCTGCTGTATTGTGACGATTTGATTGACGGCATAGAAACCGCAATGTCACGGGACAGGCTGGACAAGTTATGGCAACAGTATTATACCGATTTGAGGCAACGAAAAATTGGCGATTGCGCAGAATTGCACGTAGCTACCCGGTGGAGCATAAACGATCCTATAGGTCGATTGCAACAGATGTATGATAGGAACCCTAAAGCAAAATTCCTTGCTTTCCCGGCCCTTGACGAGTTTGACAATTCCAATTTTGACTATCCATATTCCCTTGGCTTCACATCGGAATTTTACAGACAGCAACGGGAGATTATGGATGATGCGTCATGGAAAGCCCTGTACATGAACGAGCCGGTAGAGCGCGAGGGCCGTCTGTACGGCCCGGAGGAATTGCGCTATTACTTCTCCCTCCCGGACAAGGAGCCTGATTCGATCCTTGCGATTTGCGATACAAAGGAACAGGGAGACGATTATCTGGCTATGCCTATATTCTATCAATACGGGCAGGACTATTACTTGGATATGTGGGTATGCGACAATGGCAAGGTGGAAGTGTTGGAAGAAAAGGTTGCGCTGGCTCTTTTCGATCGTAAAGTGCGCATTTGCCGAATTGAATCCAACCGGGGCGGAACGCTGTTTGCGTCCAACGTACAAAAGCGCATAAAGGAGCTTGGCGGAATAACCACGATAACAACAAAGTGGACACAGACAAACAAAGAGGCAAGAATACAGACCAATTCGGGATATGTTAAGTCTCACGTACTATTTAGGGACGCTACCATGCGCGACAAAGAATACAGGACAGCCATGGATCAGCTAATCGGGTATACTATGTCAGGCAAAAATAAGCACGATGATATTCCCGATGTTTTGGCAATGTTCGTGGACATGATTGTTTCGTCCGATATGAATACTGCAATAGTTATGCACAGGCCGTTCTAATCAAAAATCACCACTTTGTAACATTTCGACACATCTATTTTTATTGAATAATAATTGAATAATGGTATATTTATGCCGTAGATGATAGGTCTACGGCTATTTTGTTTTGTAGTCACATCATACTGCACCCATCCATCACCTCTTATCCTTTCCGCATCTTGGCACCTCCCCGCCGTCCGGGAGGAAAACATAGGACGGCCCCCATCTTAACCGTATGGAACAGATCGAGAATACAGCAACGAACACAACCGAAAACGCCGAAAAGACGATTGCCGGGTTTTTATTCGGCAGACGTGATATTTTTACCTCCGTTGACGAATTGACAGAGGAAAACGTGGTAGGAGAAATCAACTCCGCCATTGTTTACCATCTGCAAAATGTGATGGAAGAAGAATACCTATACTGGTATCGGCGCGGCTTGCAACCCATTCTAAACCGCAAAAAGGAACGCAACGATTTTATCAACAACAAAGTGACCGAAAATCACTATGACGAAATCGTAACGTTCAAGAACGGGTACTTTTTGATGGAACCCGCCTTTTATATTTCGCGCAAGGACGGGAAAAAGTCGAAGGTTGACAAGCTAAACGAGTATCTTTACCGCAGCGGAAAGCAAGAGGCAGACAATCAGCTTGCAGATTGGTTTCATATGGTCGGCAAGGCCGCGCTGTATGTTGAATCCAACGATGATCCTGATATCCCGGTAAAGGCGTATGCGCTTGATCCGCGTAGTGCGTTCGTGGTTTATTCACTCCGTCCGGGGCGTAAACCCGCGTATGGTGTGAATATGGTTATCCATGAGGGCAACATTTCTGTCGATGTGTTTACAGATAGCCGGGTTTTCCGTCTGTCTGGTAGCGCAATCGCCCGGACTACTACGCCATACCCGGAATATGAATCTATCGCTATTGCCCTTGATTCCGTAGAGCCTAATCCGCTGGGCCATATTCCCATCATTGAGTATCGTTACAATTCGGTCAATATGGCGGCTCCCGAATGCGTCATGCCTCTACTGGACGCAATCAATACGGTGCGCAGCAATCAGGTTGACGGTATCGAGCAGTTTATCCAGAGTATCGCGGTTGCGGTGAATTGCCAATTTGAGGAAGGGACTACCGCAAACCAGATTAAAAAGGCCGGGATGATCGCCCTAAAGAGCATTGGCGAAAACAAGGCCGATTTTAAGATTCTGTCCGAGGAACTTGACCAACAGCAAACACAGACGCTTGTGGATAGCTTGTACGAACAGGCGTTGCGTATTTGCAGTATGCCTTTGACCACTAAAGGCGGGCGGTCTACTTCCGATACGGGGAGTGCTGTTATTTTCCGTGACGGTTGGGAACAGGCCGGGAGCGCGGCGCGAAACACCGAAGATTTGTTCAAGGAAAGCAACCGCTACTTTGACATTATCTTTACTGATATTTTGCGGAAAAAAGGCATTCTTGATATTAAACTGGTCGATTTTAAGCTCAATTTTGTCCGCAACGAGACGGCAAACGTGCAATCGAAAGCACAGGCCATGCAGACTATGTTGGCGGCTGGCTTGCACCCCGAATTGGCTCTTGCAAAGTCTGGTATCTCCAACGATCCCGTGTCCGATCTAAAGATGAGCGAGAAGTATATGCGGATGATTTGGGGCGATCCAGACGAGGCAGTAAAGGCCGAAGAATCCGGGGACGGTCAGGGCGAGGCTGTTATCATCGAAGAAGATAATAATAACGGCGAAAACGCCACGGGCGGCGTGTAATGGACAGGCTACCTCCGTTTGACGAATTGAGCAATCTCCGTTCCGAATTGGAATCCGATTTTGCGGCTGGCATGGAGCAACGCAGACGGAACCGCGACAGGCGAATTGACGAAATTCTGGATATGCTGATTGTCGCGTATATGTTCGGAAACGAGGCCGGGAACGAAATGCTATACGGCCCAACCGAATTGCCAAACGGTGACATAAAGCGGACTATTGACATTGACCTTGACGAAATGGACGATGCGATTTTCCGCGTTATCGCCGGGAAAGATTGGCAGGAACGGGTCACGGAATATCTGGACGATCTGCAAGGAACCGTTGACGATATCATCCGTGTTGTCGATACCGATATGAACCGTATCTATAACGATGCGGTGTTAGATGTTGGTGAACGATCCGAAGGGCCTGTTATGAAAACGTGGCAGACCATGATGGACGATAGAGTGCGAGACACGCACGAATACCTCCAAAGCGAAACCGTCCCGATTAACCGCAGATTTTACACATTTGACGGCGATTCCGCCCGCTATCCGGGAGATTTTACAGACCCGCAGAATAATTGTGGATGTAGATGCCGCATTTCGCTATCAATGGCATAAGCCATTTACATATGGCGGGGTGATCCGCCCAAACAAGCGCAAAAGAGACGAGAACTCTATAAAACGGAAATCATGGCGGAGTGAACCGCCCAATCAAACGCGAAAGGAACTGAATATGGCTACAAAGTACAAGGTTGACCCGTCCAAAATTGACGGCTTTGACGGCATGACCGCAGAGGAAAAAGTGACAGCGCTACTTGGACAGGAGTTTGAAGTAGATGCACCGACTTCTGAACCGGGGGAGATTAACAAGCTGAAAGCGTCCTTGTCAAAGGCGAACAGCGAGGCCGCAGAGTATAAAAGGGCTTTGCGGGAAAAGCAATCCGAAGCGGAACGTGCCGAGGCGGAACGTGCCGAAAAGGACAAGGAGCGCGAAGAACTGTTAGCCTCCCTACTCAAAGAAAAGCAGTTTGCACATTACAAGGCGGAGTACATGGGCGCGGGATATCCCGCCGAAACCGCTGAACAGCTTGCGAAGCTACTCCCGGACGGCGTGACCGATGAATACTTTGCCGCAACGAAAGCCGCCCTTGAAAACAAGGAGCAGGAGATCGTTTCCAGATCGCTCAACAAACAACCCGGCCTGTCAGTAGGCACACCGCCCACGGCAGCACAGGCCGAATTGGAGGAAGAAAACTTGTTGCGAAAGCACATGGGTCTACCCCTCCGAAAATAACACATTATAAGGAGAAATATTAAATGGCTACTACTGTTGTTGCCCCTGCTGCAAATAGCATTGCCTATGCGCAGAAGTTTTTGCCGCTGCTGGACGAGGCTTATAAGGCGGATTCCAAAACCGCTATTCTTGACACCCTGTCTGAATATGTGCGGTTTACTGGTGCTAACACTGTCAACATTTTCAATCTTGACACCGTTGGCATGGCGAACTATGACCGGGACGCTGGCTTTGTCCCCGGTGATGTGACCGGGACTTGGCAGCCCTACGTGCTGGAAACTGATCGGGGCCGTTCCTATCAGGTGGATTTCCTTGATAATGACGAAGCCATGGGCCTTGTCGTGCCTAATCTGCTGGCTACTGTCGAGCGTCAGCACATCATCCCCGAAGTGGACGCTTACCGATTTGCCTCTTATGCGTCCGGGGCTGCTGCTGGAAACATCGTGACCGAGACTATCGCTGCTGGCGCGGCTGCTGTTGCCTCCATCGATCTGGCTACTGCCACTCTTGACGATGCGGAGGTTCCCTATGAGGGCCGTATCCTGTTCGTGAATCCCACTATGTACCGCTATCTTAAAGCTGGTATCACCCGCATGGTTATGAACCGTGACCGCGATATCGATTACAACGTGGAGATGTACAACGATATGCGGGTTATCACCGTTCCGTCTGGTCGGTTCAACACCGCCATTACCCTGAATGCTCCCACTACTTCCAGCGGCGCGGGCGGCTACACCGCTACTGGTGATGCGGTCAATTACATGATCGTCCATCCTTCCGCGATCCTTCAGGTTATGGCTCACTATGCGCCCCGTTTCTTCACTCCGGAGCAGAATATCGAGGCAGACGCTTACCGTGTACAGCCCCGTTTTGCTCACGGTGCGTGGGTTAAGGCTCATAAGACGAACGGCATCTACGTGTCCCACGCCTAATCTATGGCGATTCGCAAGAACGCAGACGGCAGCGTGACCGTGGGGATTATCCCCGAAACGAAAGAAACGGTTGAACCGGGCGAAAAGCCCGGTTTGACCGAACCGAAGCAGACCAAAAAGCCGCGCAAGAAGAAGCAGGAGTAAAAGCATGAGCGAAACCGAAGCAATCCAAATCGTGCAGACGCTACTTGAAAACGATCCGTCCGCAACGGACGCATTGGTTAGCGTATATCTGCAAGACGCAAAAGCGGCTATTTTGCGCCGTTTGTACCCGTTTGGTGGGTATGAGGACGCGGGCATTCCGTCCGTCTATGAATTGCTTTGGTGCAAGCTGGCCGCACGATACTTTTTGCGGCGTGGCGCAGAGGGTGAAATCGTCCATGAGGAAAACGGAATCAATCGCCAATACGGGTCGGTTGGTGACGAGGACTTGTTGCGCGAAGTGACCCCATATGTTTGGGTGGCTGGAAGATGAACACGCTGGCAAGGAACCGCAAAACCATATACTACGCCCTGCTGAAAAGCAAAACAGAGCGTGAGGACGATTACGGGAACCTTACGGGCCAATACGATTTAGAGTATTACGCCCCGGTTGAGTATTCCGCAAATATTCGTTGGGACAGCGGCGCGGTTGAGCTTGAAGGGTTTGGCCTGAACAGCAACGGAACGCGGCGGCTTATTACGTGCGATTTGAATTGTCCAATAGATATCGACACGGTTATCTGGATTGACAAAACGCCCGATGCAAACGGATATGACGGAGCAGTTAAGCCTAACTATGTTGTATCTGGTGTGCCAGAGCGATCACTCAATCAAATCGCAATCCAGCTACAAGAGGTCAACTTGTCGTGAAGTCTGTAACGGTAAACGTGCTTGATCCGCGAAGCTGGGAGAACGCACAAGTCGATCTGCTTACCTACCTGTCCGATTTAGAGAAAAAGGCGCGGACGATTTGCGAACGGCTGGCTACCATCGGCGCGGTGCGGGCAAGTTTGGATTTTAGCAGAGCGATCTATAGCGGCCCAAACGATGTGACCGTAACGGTAGAACCTACAGAAAACGGGTACGCGATCCACGCGAGAGGAAACGCGGTGCTGTTTATCGAGTTTGGTAGCGGCGCAACATACGGGTATGGACACCCCGAACCAGAGGAATACGGGCCGGGAACGTACAACCCGGACAGCCCGAATTGGAGCAATCCAAAAGGCTGGTGGTACGGGGACGGTCAACACACATACGGCAACCCGCCCGCACAGGCAATGTACAACGCAAAGCAAGAGATATTGAGAATGGTGGAGCAAGTCGCACGGGAGGTATTCGGTAAATGATCGAGATCGAAAACAAAGTCATTGATACCGTGTTTTCGGCGGTACGCTCCGCTTTTTCGAACGCTCAATGCTACGGTGAGTATGTTGCCGTTCCCGCCGCATTCCCTTGTGTATGCCTTTATGAAGCAAACAACACAACGTATAGACGCAGCCTTGACAACGATTTGAATGAGCATCAGGCGAATTTGCTCTATGAGTGCAACGTTTACTCCGGCAAGGCGAACGGAAAGAAAGCAGAGGCGCGGGCCATTGCAAACGTGGTAGACGCTGCCATGCAAGGGATGAAATTCACCCGTACATTTTTGCAGCCGCTACCGAACATGGATAGGACAATTTATAGGATCACCCTACGCTGGGAGGCAATCGCAGGAGAGCCGATCACAACGGACGGGGAGAACACAACAATACAAATGTACAGAGAATAAGGAGAAATAGAAATGGCTCTTGAAATTAGCACCGCTGGCGTTGCCTTGAAGTATGCGGTTGAAACTACTGCCGGGACGCGGCCCACTACGGGTTATACCGCAATCCCCAGCATCAAGGAAACCCCTGACTTTAACCCGGAACCTTCCACTTTGGAGGTCACGGACTTGTCCGATCTGGTATGGAAACGCTATATCGCTGGCCTTAAAGACCCCGGTGGTGCGCTGTCCTTCACCGCGAACCTTACCAGCGCATTTAAGACCGCTTGGGAAGCACTGGTTAGCGCATACGAAACTGGCATTGCCGCAAGCAAGGCTACTTGGTTTGAGATTGCCGTCCCCACGGTTGGCAGCTTTTACTTCACGGGTATTCCGTCTGAGCTGGGAATTAACGGCATGAGCGTGGACGAAGTGGCGGAGATCGATGTTTACGTTACGCCTAACACCATTGAGGGTTGGGACACTTCCAGCACCTAATAACAAACCAATTAGGGGTGCCAAAGGGCGGGAATGCTGTCCGCTGGCTATATGCGCGATCCGTGCGTAGCGACACGGTTGACACTCCGATTTGATATGAACCAACGATAATCAACCATTTTTAGGAGGGCAAAAGAATGGAACGAGTTAAACCTATCGAACTGACGGACAACGAAACGGGCAAGGTGTACACGCTTGAATTTAACCGTGATGTGGTGCGGAGAGTAGAGAGAAACGGATTTAGTTTGCAGGATTGTGAAAAATACCCCAGCTTGCTATCCGATCTGTTTTATTACAGCTTTTTGATGCACCATGAGCGCGAGGTAAACCGAAAGAAAGCAGATGCTTTTCTTGACGATATCGGCGGAGTAACGGATGCTCCCGATGGGCTTTGGGGTAGGCTTGGCGAACTGTACACGCAGACATTTGCCGCCATGAGTGACGAAAAAAACGGGAAAATGACGGTGAACCTCTAACAGACCAAAAACAGGGGCAACCCGTCAAATCGCAATCCGATATATTTGAAAAGCTCTTTCCGTATTATCTGTTATGCGGAATGACATACGATCAATTTTGGCTTGACGATCCGTGGCTATGCGTACCGTATCGTGAGGCACACAAGCTACGAATACAGCAACGGAACGAGGAATTGTGGCTACAAGGCTTGTATGTGCATAATGCGTTTTCTGTTGCGATCAACAACGCATTTAGCAATAAAAAAGCAAAATACATTACAAAGCCTATTGATATAATTCCGCCAACCGAAGATGAAAAGCAAGAGAAGATAAGACGAACCAGACAAAAACTTGTCGAAAAACTTAATGCGTTTAAGGACGAGTGGGATCGCAAACACAAACGCACACCGAATTGACATAGAGGCATCACATGGCAGATATCGCGTTAAATATAGTATCTAATATTAGCGGGGCAACCGAACAGATCAACAGCTTTACGGCGGCAATCAAGAGAGCTACTTTCGCAGTTGGTCAATCTGGTCGTTCCGCGTCAAAAGCTGGCGGTGAGATATCTGGCATTACAAAGAGCCTGTTTAAGTTGAGCAAGTCAACAAACAGGGCGGCTGGTGCGTTTAATAAAATGACCAAATCGTTGGGGCGGATCGCTTTCTACCGGGCGATCCGTACCGCGATTCGATACGTTACGGACGGTTTCAAAGAAGGTCTGCAAGCCGCCTATAATTGGAGTAAAACACAGGGCGGGGAAAACGCGAAACTTGCAACCGTAATGGACAGCCTAAAGCAAGCTGCTGGACGCATGAAGCTACAGCTTGGCGCGGCATTCGGCGGATTGATCGTTGCGATTGAGCCAATCTTAACCCGGATAATTAACCTTGTTACGGCAGCGGCGGAAGCGGTGACAAGGTTCTTTGCCGTGCTTAATGGAACTGGCTACTACAAGAAAGCTGTCGGCGGTCTTGACGATGTGGGAAGTGCTGCTGGCGGTGCTGGCAAGCAGATAAAGGGCCTGTTGGCGAGCTGGGACGAACTGAACGTGATCGGTAAGGAATCTGGTGGAGGCGGTGGCGGATCGTCAGCTACGGACTACTCCGGGGCGTATGAGTGGGCCGAGGCGGAAAGCGATTGGGCAAACCTGTTTGCAAGCGGTGATTTCTTCGGCATTGGCGAGAAGATAGGAGATGCGTTAGGGAATATATCCCAAAAGATAACAGAGTTTCTAAAAAAACCAGAGATTCAGAATTTTGGCAAGAATCTGGCCGCTACTCTTAACGGGTCAGTAAGCAAACCAGAAAATTGGGAAAACTTTGGCGAGGCTATTGGAACCGCAATCGGAACATTCACGAGGTGGGTTGTCGAGTTTGTGGACAATACGGATTGGCCTACCGTAACAGAGGCGTTAAAACGGCTTGTTAAAGGAATAAAAAGCGGTTTTGACGAGGAAATGGACGGTGCGTTTGGGAAGGATGATACCGAGCAAAACAGATCGTTCGTTCAATGGTTGCATGACAAAATCGATCCGGGCCCGTTTATTCAAGACGGAGAAAACGGATTGATTTGGAGAATGAGGCGATTTCTTGCCGATTTAATTGGGGTTTTTGATAAAAAGAATTGGGAAGGTCAAGGAGATTTCAGCTTTTGGGATGGAATTGCAGAAAAAATAAAAAAGCCTTTTATTGCCATACGTGATTTTTTTACGGGAGAAAACCCGATATGGGATTCTGTTTTAGAATCATTGAATAATTTTGACGCGAGCTTTAACGCATGGGTTGAAACGGCTCTTGATAATGTTGGATTAGCTTGGGATAAGTTAAAGGCGTTGATCGGCCTTGGGGTGGAATACATAAAGGCCAGTTTTCTTGCGTTCATTGATTATGTCGGCGCAAAGGGAGACGTACTGAAACTATCCGCCGAAAAAATTGCAAACGACATAAAAATAGCGGTGCTTGAAAAAGTAAAGGGGCTTGTCGATTCGTTAAAAGATGGCCCTGTTGGTCGGCTACTTTCTGTTATTGGCGTTGATCTTACCGGGGCATCAAATAAACTTGGAGCAAGTATAGATCAAGCAAGAACAAACAGCAATAAATTGGATTCTTCCATCAAAGAAGCGCAAAAAACAGCCAAAAAAGGGATTGATATTGATGCACATATTGACCGTGCAAAGGTTGATAAGTATAAGGAAACGCTAAAAACCCCATGGAAAGCAACAGTAACACCAACTGTCGGTAGTACAACTCAATATAATAAAGACACAGCGGCGAAAGTAACGAATACAAAAACCCGCAAGATTACGCCCGCTGTTGGCAGCACGGCGCAGTATGTTAAAGACACAGCGGCAAGAGTAACAAACGCTAAAACACGCAAAATAAACCCGGAACTTGGTAGCACAACACAGTATGTCAAAGACACAGCGGCGAAAGTAACGAATATAAAAACCCGTAAAGTTACGCCCATTGTCGGTAGCACAACACAGTATGTCAAAGACACAGCGGATCGCGTTACGAACGTTAAAACGCGAAAAGTAACGCCGATTCTTGGCAGCACGGCGCAGTATGTTAAAGATACAGCGAATAGTGTTACGAACACTAAAACAAGAAAAGTCAACCCGGTATTAGAAGTAACTAACGGCTATAACCGTGCTGTTTCGGACGCTACGGCAGAAAAGAAACTGAAAGTAACGGCAACGCTTGACAACCCGAATGGGATTCGTGAATCGCTGTCGAAAGCATTAAAGGGCGCAAGCGCAAGCCTAAAAACAACGATTAACGGAGAAACAAGGACAGTGGGAAACGTTGTTGCGGCAGCAAACGGAGGCATATTTGACTTCGGACAGCTATTTATTGCCCGTGAAGCTGGGCCTGAAATGGTCGGTACGATTGGCGGGAACACGGCAGTTGCAAATAATGACCAAATCGTAGAGGGTATCAAGGGCGGCGTTGCACAGGCCAATTCAGAGCAGAACGAATTGCTTCGGCAGCAAAATTCCATCCTAATGCAAATACTTAACAAAGACTTGACCATATCGCCGTCTGTCGGTTTGGGGCAGGTTATGGCACGCAGCGCAGCATTGTACGGGAGGGCATAAACCATGGCGTTTAGTGGTTATCTAATCAAAGTCGGCCCGTCCGGGTCGGAGGTTGAAATCCCGCTTAAATATATGCGGGCCGAAACGTACAAGGTAACTCCGAACCAGCGTCTTGAGTGGTCGGCGGAGCGTGATGTTACGGGCGTACTGCATCGGGAAACCACGCCGAATATGCCGCCGAAGATCGAGTTTAATACCCCCCTAATGACAAATCGGGATATAGCGGCATTGAACACAATCCTACAAAACGCATACACCGTTCAGACCGAAAGAAAGCTGCCTGTAACATACTACGATCCAGAAACTGATAGCTATAAAACGCACGATTGCTATATGCCTGATGTGGCCTATGAAATCCGAAACGTTGATGCGGTAAACAATGTAATCAACTACGAACAGCTACGGTACGCTTTCATCGGCTATTGACACCCGATTTGATTTAACTTTGGAGGAACCATAATGTACCCTGTTGCGGCAAACTTTCACGCATTAGCGATTCAGGACGCACCGCAAACAAGAATCCGTATTTACTTTATCGGTGACGCGGTTGATTGCACCGATGATAACGATGTGCAGGCCAACGGGACGCTGCTTGTCGGCGCGGCTGGTGACACAGATTCCAATGCGCGGATCGAACAGGGCGGCGTGATGATTGACGAGTATTTCAATCACGACCTGAATGTTTGCATCGGAGAAACCGTTTCGGCCCAAATTATTATGACGCTGATAAATTCCGATGGAGCATTAAACAACTTTACGTTTGGTCGGTGCAAGGTGTACATCGATGTGTACGATCCTGCAAACGAAATATGGCTCCCGTGTCCGATGGGCGTATACAACATTGATATCCCGAAGCGGCGCAGAGTGCAGCTTGTTAGCGCGGTTGGCTTTGACCAGATGCAACGGCTGGACATTATAGCCGATGCGTGGTGGAACGGAATGGATTGGGCCGCTGGGATCACTATTGCCCAAATCGTACAGAGCCTATGCAGCACGGTTGGTGTGGCATTAAGCCCTAACGCGGTTTCTAACATGGCGAACGCGAACGTTTCATTTACAGCGTCCCCGTTTACAGCCGTTGAAATGACATACAGGGATATCCTGTCATACCTTGCGGAGTTCACGGGAACCATAGCCCGATTTGATAGAAACGGTGCGCTTGACTTGAAATGGTATGCCGCAGCCCAGATTGATGGGGAAACCGTTCAAATCGATACGGACACAATCGGAAATACGTGTCTGTCAATCGAAGTCGCGGAGTACACCTTCCCGCAGATATCGCAGCTTAATGTAAAGGCAACCGATACGGATGTGGGCGTTTCCATCGGATCGGGCAGCAACGTATACAGCATCTTAAACAACCAGCTACTGTTTGGCGCGGACGAAGCGGCAATAACCGAAAAAGCCACGCCAATCTACAACAGGCTTAACACGCTTCCTGCATATAATCCCATCACGATCCGCGTTATTTCGGATTGGTCTATCGAGGCCGGGGACATAATTAACGTGCTGAACGGTGGTCAAACATATGCGCTGCCAATCTTCCAGCAAGGCATAACGTGGCGCGGCGGGTATGTTTTTGCGGATATTATTTCAAGCGGCGATACCGAACTGCCCACAACAAGCGCGGCGATTCGCAAAGACTTCCGAGCGCAGGCGCAGTTACACGAATTTGAGGTAACAATAGATCAACTTAGATCGCTGATTCAGGACATCAACGGCAACTACTCCCTGATCCAGCAAACCGTTGACAGCATCCAGCAAGTCATAGCGACACAGGATATCACGATTCAGGACATCATTGACCCCACGGGCGAGATTTGGACAGCTATTCAGACGAACAGCACAAACCTTGGGCAAATTGAGGATGCGCTGAACGCTGAGATCACGGAGCGCAAGAGCTACATCCGATTCATTCCCGCAGAGCCAGCTATCGTCCTTGGCGTGGACACCGGGAACGAAATCAAGCTAAAGCTGGTCAACAACCGCATTTGGTTCTTCAACGGTGACGATGATTCCACCGATTTGTCACAGGCATTCGCTTATTTCAATTCGGAAGAAGCATTTGCAGACCGATTTGTAGCGAAGAACAACGTTCAGATTGGTACGAGCGATGATGCAAACCATTGGATTTGGAAGAAGCTGGACAACGGCGATTTGGTGCTTGATTTGGTATGAGGTAACGCATGGCAAAGACATACAATCTATCTGCTACAATACGCCCCGGCTGGCGAAGCACGTGGTACGAGAACGGCAAGGATTATAGTAGCGCGGCGTCTCTAATTGGCGACAACAATAGGAACTGGGTCGGAAAGTTCAACGGGGATTCCCGTGTTGTGAGCCTCGGGTTCACTATGCCGAGCATTGTATCCGGGGCGTCTATCATGTCAATCAAACTGAATGTAACCATAGGCTCCGGCACTGTTGCCGACAACACGAACTACCAGATTCAGTACAAGAAAACGAGCAGCACGTCAGACTGGGAGGGCACTGGGACAGTCGTTGGGTACATTAAGAGCGCGAGCGGGAACTCCATCAGCTCTACGATGTTCCCCTCGAACGGCCTCACTATCGTCCCGTCGTCCAGTTCGCTAAACGCCGCCATTGAAATTACGGCTGCCACGTTGGTCGTTGTCACGAACGAGAACGATTATTCGTATACACTTGCTTACAATGCGAACGGAGGCAGTGGCGCACCGAGCAACCAAACGGGTACAAGCGTTGGGGCATCACCGTCCTATACGTTCACCATTTCCACCACGGCTCCAACAAGAACAGGGCATACGTTCTTGGGGTGGAGTAAATCGTCAACGGCAACAAGCGCAAGCTATTACGGCGGTGTTACTCTTACTGTAACTTCCGCAGGGACGACCACTCTGTATGCCGTGTGGCAGATAAAGACGTACACCATCACGTACAATAAGGGTACGCACGGCACAGGCACGAACACAAGCGCAACAAAGACTTACAACGTTGCGTTGACGCTGAAAGGGGCCATCTTCACAAGGACTGGCTACACGCAGAAAGGATGGAGTACGGCGGCGGATGGGACGAGCAAGGCGTACAACCTAAGTGCCTCGTACACAGCGAACACGAACAAGACTTTGTACCCGTATTGGGAAGCCAACACTTACGCGGTAACGTACAACGCGAATGGTGGCAGCGGCGCACCATCCGCACAGACAAAGACATACAACGTAACGCTTACCCTGTCCAGCACTACGCCAACCCGAACCGGGTACACATTCACGGGCTGGTCAACATCCAACACGGCAACCACGGCAACCTATTCCGCTGGCGGCTCATACACGGCGAACGCTTCGGCTACGTTGTATGCGGTTTGGCAAGCAGTCACATATACCGTCAGCTACAACAAAGGGGCCAACGGCACAGGCACGAACACAAGCGCAACAAAGACTTACAACGTTGCGTTGACGCTGAAAGGGGGCATCTTCACAAGGACTGGCTACACGCAAACCGGGTGGGCAACATCCGATGGTGGCGCACAGGCTTACGCTTTGTCTGCAAGCTACACAGCGAATGCGGCTGTCACGCTGTACCCTGTTTGGACGGCTGGAAAAAGCACGGTCAGCACCACGAACGGGACGCTTGGCACGGCACAGACCATCACGATCACCCGGTACAGCGCCAGCTACACGCACACGCTCACCTACAAATACGGTAGTGCGACCGGGACTATCGTCACAAAGACGAGTAGCACAACCCCGTCATGGACACCAGCAACGAGCCTTGCAAGCCAGTTTCCGTCCGCAACAAGCGGAACGTGTACCATCACTTGCGAAACCTTTAATGGGGACACAAGCATTGGCACAACCACAACTACTTGCACCCTGTCAATTCCGTCCAGCATAAAGGCCACCATATCCAGCGTGTCCCTCTCCGAAACGGTCAGCGGGATCGCCTCACAGTTTGGCGGGTTTGTGCAGAACAAGTCAAAGTCGAAGGTGACGGTCAACACAAGCACGGCGAACGCTGGCGGTGCTACGGTAAAATCGTACTCCATCACGATCAACGGGCAAACGCTGACGAGCAACAATGCGACAACCTCACTCCTGACCACAAGCGGGTCAAACAGCTACACCGCACGGATCACAGACACAAGAGGCCGCACATCGGAAAGCACGGGCACGTTTACCGTCCTTGCCTACAACGCCCCGTCCGTATCTGAAACGGCACAGCGAAACGCCACAACCACCACAACGATCAACGTTAGCTACTCTTGGACGATATCAGCGGTCAATAACAATAACACCAAAACCATTAGGATAAAGTACCGCACATTCGGTTCTTCTTCGGCGGCTACTACGGCTACCACGATCACCCCGTCCGCATACTCCGGGAGCGGGTCTTACGCCATTACCGGGCTGGATGCTGACACGGCATACGATGTGTGGGTGGAGGTCACGGACTACTTCGGCACGGCATCTGCTACCTCTACCGTGGCTGGGAACGCAAACCGTATCTACCATATATCGCACACGGACAAGACGGTTGCACGGCACGGAGCAAACCCGGCAGACGGTTGGGATCATCAGTTTTTCAACGAGCGGTTCCACGGCGTAGTGGACGTGACAAATCGGCGTTGTGACGCAATATTGAGCAACGCTGGCTGGCATAGAGCAATATCATATCCCTTGTGTACCTCCGCTGACGAGTTGCAAGGGTATGTAAACCTTGCCCTTGATATTGGAATATCAAGATATGGCGATTTGGGTGAATCTCACAGGATAAAGCTGTTCCTTGCGTATGGTCACATATCGTTCGCAGACGAGGAAAGTGCGTCTCGGCTTATGCGTATCGACAAGATACGATATACCTACGATTCCAACTATGGGTACATTGATATTCACACAACAGTTGCATCATCCGTGCGAACTGCGGTTAGATTCGATGTTGTTTCTGGTCGGCAAACCTACACAAGCCGCTTTGTTGCGGAATCGTTGCAAGATGTTGTGGATGCGCCATCTGGCGAAACGATAGCGGCAACGTATGACTTCCACGCCAATGGGACATATATTGACAATCTTTACGCTACAACACTAAACGGAATCTTTGGGGTTGAATCCATAACTATTGCCAATAATGCCACGGGAACTGTTAGTATTCCTAACAACGGAGGTGTGCTTATTGTCTCCCATTCAACGTATGCCAACGGTAGGTATTTGTTAATAGCTCACGCCAACAACTCCGGGACGGTGTATTATACCGCCATAAATACAACCACTACCACTTTCGCAACATCTACAAATGCGCTGTCTATCACGAACACAAGCGGCGGCACAGCTTTTGTAACAATTTTAAGAGTATGAGGTAAATAAAATGATAATTCTTGAAATCCAACACAACAATGATGGAACAACCTCCGTGTTGCATGAGGTTCAAACAGACAGCAGCGTAGCAGAGAAGATTTATCACACAAAGCTGTCCTACGCCGCCGTTTCATCCGTCAACGTACACTCCGTTGTCATGATTAACGATTACGGTGAAAGAGTTAAGGGCGAAACGTATTATCACGGCGTGGAGGCTGGGGAGGAATGACCGTATATATTGGCAACGCCGTTTGTGACGAACGCGGAAAAGCACACGGCGGCGAACCGGGCGATCAAACCGGGAAAGAGTTGCGTATACAGCCTTGGTATAAAAACAAGAAAGGCTGGCGCGTTTTTCGCCCCAAATCGTATGAGGCAGCACAGAAACTTGCCTACGATATGCGGGCGGCTTGCGACAATCCGAACATCGGGTACGATCAAAAACAACGCAACACGCTATGGATTGTTGCGTCCCGATTTGGGTTTGATTGCAAAGAGGTTGACGAACCGTGCGAGTGCGATTGTTCCAGTTTGGTACGGGTTTGTCTTGCGTATGCTGGGATCGTTTTAAGCAATTTTAATACGGCATCTGAACCGTCAAAGTTAATCAATTCTGGGCAGTTTGTCGAATTGACGGACATAGAAGTGACGGACACACCAAATTATTTAAGAACGGGCGATATCCTTGTAACGGCAGGACACACGGCAATCGTCTTAAACAATGGGGATCGTGTTGACCCGCGCCCGCCCAAACCGCACACAGTTGATAAGGTTGTTAAGGTCATAGGCAAATCGGTACGGATCAGGAAGGGCTACACCACGCTAAGCAAAACGGTTAAGATCGCTCACCGTGGAGATGAATACCCGTTTGTCGCGGTTGCCCCGTCTGGGTGGTATTGCATCGATTTGGGCGAAACAGAAGCGTACATTACAAATAAAGAAAAATATACAAAGCTGGTAGAGATATGACAGGAATAATTGTAGCGTGCGGCGCGGCACTAATCGGAGCAATCGTATCAATCGTGACGTTGCTTCTTAACCGAAAATGGCAGAAAGAGGACAGGACGGCGGATCGCATTACGGAACTGTCCGGGAAAGTTGATAACGTAGCGTCCGAGTTGAAAGCGCATATAGAGGCAAACGAAATGGAGGCGGTGCAATCCGCACGGGTGCGTATTCTCCGATTTGCCGATGAGTGCCGCAGGGAAGAAAAGCACAGCAAGGAGTTCTTCGATTCGGTGCTGGACGATATCGATATATACGAACGCTATTGTGAAGGTCACCCAAAGTTTAAGAACAACAAGACGGTCACATCAACCAAAATCATAAAAGACCTATACAAGGAATGCGTATTAGGCGATAAATTCATCTAAATTAAAGGAGAGTAAAATGGCTATTTTTACAACTTCTGACGGCAGACAGATTGTTGGGGCGGCACAGGCAGGAAACGAGTACAAAGGGTACGCTGGGCGGCGCGAAATTGTAATCCAGCTTACTGCAACCGGGGCAACGCAGGACAGTTTGGATGCGTTGGAATTTCTCAAATCGTATGCTGTATACCAAAACAGCGTTGGCAAACCGATTTTTCCGGCAAGCACCAATGTGTTCATCAGCAATAACGGCGTGACAAAAGCTGTCGAAGCGGACGAAGTAACCGTGGACGGCGCAAACGTAAACATCGGCGGATGCGTATGGAACGGAACCGCGTGGGACTTTACTAACGCTGGGCAGAGTGGCGGCGGCGGTTCCTCCGGCGGCGGGGTGCTGGTGGTGAATGTGGAACCTGATGGAGCCAATAACGATGTGTGCGACAAAACGGCGGCTGAAATGTATGCGGCGGCTCAAAGCGGCGTTATCATTTTGAGAAAAGCCGTAGCTGGGGAAGTTCACATTGTAACGGAATCTGGTTATGAAGAAGGGTTTGGGTATATTTTCTTAGACGCAAACTCAACGGCATACAGGGCCGAAAACGGAACAGACTACCCGACCGCCCAAGCATAACCCCGCCCCGCACCTAAAAGGCACAGCGCATGAAAGGAGAAAAAACGTTATGAAGCTATCCAACGAAGCATATGATATCCTGTCAAAAATCCAGCGGTGGCTCCCGGCTATCGGCATCTTTTACTTGGCGTTGTGTCAAATCTGGGACTTCCCGTATGGGGACGAAGTAAACAAAACGATCCTTGCTCTTGCCGCGTTCCTTGCCGCCACGCTTGAAATCAGCACGGGCCGCTACCATGCGGACAACGCCACCGATTTGATGTATGCGTTGGTAGGCGCGGACGAAGCGGAACAGGACGAGCAGGACGAGCCGGAGCAGACCGAGGCAGAATAATGTACCCGGAAACAAAACCGATCCTGTTCAACTGTCCAAAGGAATTTGACACCGTTGAAATCTACCCTGTCCACGATCTGCATTACGGAAACGAGTGCTTCGATTCAAGAAAGTGGGCCGCGCTACACGATTTGATTTTGTCCGAACCGAACCGATATGTTATATGGGTTGGTGATCTAATGGAGAACGCAATCCCGGAAAACAAATCGAACCCGTTGACGCAAACGTGCAGCCCGCAGCAGCAAAAAGAGTACATAACGGGTTTATTTAAGGAACTAAAAGACCGTACTATTGCGGTTGTTGACGGCAATCACGAATTGAACCGATCAACCCGCCGTGCGGGATTATACCCATTATACGATTGCGCCGCAATAGCCGGGATAGAGGACAAGTACAGAACTGCATACGCCGTTATGGATATAGGCGTTGGAAATACGGCCTATCACGCAACGGGAAAGCAAATGCGATATGCTATATTTGCAACACATCATGCAAAACAGCTAAAGTCATTCGGCAGCGCGGACGCATTAGAGGGATTCGATGTGTTCTTGTCCGGGCATGACCATGAGGCAACGGATCACCCACGCGGGAAACTGGTATACAGTACGCAGAAACGAACCGTATCTTTCAAATCGGTCGAATGCGTTAATTGCGGTTCGTTCCTTTCATATGGCGGGTATGGCGCACAGGCCGGGTACAGGCCAAAGTCGGACAAGCTATACAAAATTGTATTGCATAGCGGCAGAGAAAAACAAATTGAAACCGTTGGATTCCATCTGTAAAACAAAATAACGTTTCCGGGCTTTTCCAACCCATCCAGCCCGGAGTGGCGCGGTTCCCTCCGCCGCGCATAGCCCCGTGTCATGCAGATGCGGGGCTTGTTTATTTGTGTATAAATATATTATTTTACAACAATATATAGCGGCTTGACAATATACTTTCCGATCATTTACAATTTATTCATAAATGAAAGGAGGGTAAACATATGGGAGCAAAGCATCTAACGTGGAATGATCGACTACTAATAGAGCGTTATATCAAATCGGGCGTATCTGTTTCCGAGATTGCGAAGCGGCTCCACGTAGTACGATCCACTATTTACAAGGAGCTAAAGCGCGGGTCATACGAACGGCTTGACGGGAAAACGTGGGAAACGAAAACGGCGTACTCACCCGATATCGCACAAAGCCGTTACGAAACCCTTAAACAGAATCACGGCCCGCAATTAAAGATCGGCACGGATCGCGCATATGCAGCCGAGATAGAGAATACAATCATAAACAATCACTACTCCCCATATTCAGCACTGAATGACATAAAGCGGCGCAATCTGGCCTTTTCCGTCACGGTATGCTGCACAACAATCTACAACTACATCAAAAAGGGCGTGTTCCTGCATCTAACCATGGCAGACCTACCATGCAAGGGACAATACAAAAAGCGCAAATACACCCACATAAAAGCGTCCCGTGCCGTAGCGGGAACATCCATTGAGCAACGCCCGGACATAACGGATCGATCCGAATTTGGAAATTGGGAAATGGACACCGTGATCGGAAAGCAGCGCACTAAACCGATCCTGCTTGTCCTGACCGAGCGAAAGACACGCCACGAACTGATTATAAAACTACCAGACAAAACCGCCCGTTCCGCCGTAGCCGCATTAAACCAAATCGAACGAAAGTACGGCAAGCTGTTCCCATCCGTTTTTAAATCAATAACCGTAGACAATGGGTGTGAGTTCTCCGATTGCGCCGGGTTGGAACGGTCAATTCGGAAAAACGCAATACGCACAAAGCTGTACTACTGCCACCCGTATTCCGCCTACGAACGGGGCAGCAACGAAAACCAAAACAAACTGATCCGCCGCTTTCTGCCCAAAGGTACTGACTTCCGCCGCGTACCGCCCGGATATATCCGGGCGGTTGAAACGTGGCTAAACAACTTGCCCCGCAAAGTGCTGGATGGACGGTCAAGCGGCGAACTGTTCCAACACGAATTGGATTGCATAAAAGCATTATAGCACGACTTTTTAATAAATTATGAACTTGTTTCCTCAACCCTTGACTTTTTCAGCCGTAGAGTTTACTATTTGAGGCGACAGGAAACGGAACGCATAAACCGCTTCGGGTCGTGTCAAATATGCAAAGATGGGGTGAAGTGATGGACATTAGAACGTGCGGGGTGATCGTGCTTGGGATCGTATCGATTTGTGGAACGATGCTTTTAATCAAGTGGCTGGACGGGCGGACGGTACGGAATGTGGCGTGGGCGGCGGCGTTTGCGCAGCGCGGCGCGGATCAGAATGTAGCGGAGCGCAAGGAGTGGATTGCGGCTAATTGCGAGTTGGCGGCGCAAGTGGAGCAGTTGAAAGCGTCTGTTGCCGATTTGACTTGCGAAAACGACAGAATGCGCGATTTATTGCGTGTTGTGAAGGTCGCAGATGTAAGGATTTTGAAGGATAAGGAGGGTAAAAAGTAAAGGTGGCTAAGACACATTGGAAGAAAATGGTGAATATGGACTATTTGGGGACATATTCGTTAGAGGACGGAAAGGATTTGACACTAACGATTGACTACGTGCGGCAGGAAGTGGTCACGGGCAACAGCGGGCGGAAAGAGCAATGTATGGTGGCACATTTCAAAGAGAACGTAAAGCCGATGATTCTGAACCGCACGAATGCAAAGACGATCACAAAGGTTGTCGGTAGCCCGTACATTGAGGATTGGAACGGAAAGCGCATTACGCTGTATGCCGATACAACGCGATTCGGCGGTGACATTGTTGAGTGTTTGCGGGTCAGGCCGTATGCACCGAGACAAGCGGAACAGACCGAAACGAGACGGAGCGCAGCGGTGAACACGGAACAGCCCGATTTGCTATGCGAAAAGTGCGGCGCGATTATCGGTGCGGCGTTTGGCATGACGGCGGAGGACGTTGCGGAAAAGACTAAGGCTTCATACGGCAAGCGGTTGTGCGGGAAGTGTGCGCAGGAGGCTAAAGCTGGGGCATGAAAGAGGAACGGCTGACAGCGAGAAACTACCACAGCACCGAAATGAATAATCGGTACTGGTCGGCAAGTCTGCTAAAGAGTTTTTTGGATTGCCCCGCCCGCACAATGGCGGAACTGAACGGCGAGTACGAACGGCCCAAATCGGAGGCGTTGATGGTCGGCAGCTACGTTGACGCAGCGTTTGAGAGCAAGAGAGCGTTTGAGCTATTCGGCAACGATCACCCGGAGATATTCAAGCGTGACGGATCGCTCAAATCGGAGTATGTCAAGGCGCAACAGATGGTAGACCGGGCGAAGTCGGACAAGGTGTTTATGGACTTCATGAAGGGCCGACACCAGACGATTAAGACCGCAGAGCTATGGGGTGTTCCGTTCAAGGCCAAATTTGACGTGCTGGCGAAAGACCGTATTGTTGACCTAAAGACCGTCCGGGATTTCAAGCCGCTATACCGGGAAGGTGAGGGCCGCTTGAACGTGGTGGATTACTGGCGGTGGACGCTGCAAATGGCGTTATACCAGAAGATAGAGGGCCACGGATTACCATGCTACATTGCGGCAATAACAAAGGAGGAACCGTCCGATCTGGCGATTATCGAGATACCGCAAGCGCGGCTGGACGCAGAGATCGACTTCATATCAACCCGAATTGAACTGTTTAAGGGCATGAAAGCCGGGTTGGTCGAGGCGGAACGGTGCGAACATTGCGCATATTGCAGAGCTACAAGAAAGCTCAAAGGCGCGGTTACATTGGACTATTTTGATATGGTTGGGGGGTCGGATGATTAGAGCAGAGATTCTTATGGCCTTATTGGTCGGGTGTATTTGCGGTGGATTTACAACGATGCTGATTGTTGTTGTTGCGTTCGCATTTGACAGGAGAAAGAAAGAAAAGGGAGGCAAGGAATGAACGTTTGGATCGGTGAGGGTCGGTTGGTGCGTGACCCCGAATTGAGGGTTGTAGGCGGCGGCATTGAAGTGTGCAACATCACGGTTGCGATTGATCGGAGCAGAAAGGACAAGGACGGAAACAAGCAGACGGACTTTGTGGATTGTACCGCGTTTGGAAAGACCGGGGCGTTTATCGACAAGTATTTTAAGCGCGGTGACGGTATTCTGGTGCGCGGCAGATTTCAGAGCGATAAATACACCGCAAAGGACGGCACGAACCGGGTTAAATGGGGCGTATGGATCGATGAAGTAGACTTTCCGATTGGCAGAGGGAAATCGGAAAACAGCAATTCGGATTATGCCGGGTCGGTTAGCAACGATGCGCCGCAGGACGCTACCACATTCCCTGATGTGTCACAAAAGGATATTCCGTTTTAAGGTGGTGCGCTATGGCCTACAAGATGTATGACACGGTTGTTATCAAGGACATTAGGAGCGAGGCGGATTATCCAGAGGGAATGCGAATTTTTAGCGGACATACGGCCCATATCATGCGGATTGTAACCGCGCAGATGTACACGCCTCCGAATGGCAACGAACTGACCGTTTACTACGAACTGGATATTGACGGCGGCAAGGGGTTATGGCCCGAACGGTTCTTGAAACCGTATGCGGAAAAGGCAAAAACGGACGATGAATACATCGAGCAAATCCTAAAACTGATTGCAGAAATCGAGGGAACCTGTGACGCTATCAAGAGGGAATTATGGAGAAGAAAGAACGGGTGACAACGGTTATTGTGGACACCCGCGAGAAGCCAAAGGCGATTGAAAAGATCATAGACTATTTCAATCAAATCGGTGCGCGGGTGATACGCTCAAAGATGTATTGCGGCGATTACCAGCTTATGAGTTGCCCGTATTTGGTCGTGGATAGAAAGCAGAATTTAGGGGAGCTATGCAACAATGTTGTGCAGGATCATAAGCGGTTTCGTGACGAGCTTTTACGGGCGCAGGAGGTTGGCATATCCGTTGTGGTGCTGGTGGAGCATGGCGGTGGTATCAAATCGCTGGACGATGTGGCGAAGTGGGAGAACCCGCGCCTGAAAGAATCGCCTTTAGCGGTTAGCGGCGAACGGCTATATAAGATACTGAAAGCAATGGAATACACATACCACGTTCGATTTGAGTTTTGCGATAAGCGGCAGACCGGGCGGAGGATTATGGAGATACTAACGGAGTGGCAAAGTGAGACACGATCCATACGGGAAGTTGGAACAAAATAGATCGTTTCCGTTCACTATCAAACGCCGGGACAAGCTGGTGGCACGGATCATGGAGGAAACCGGGATTGGCAAGTATGAGGCTACTATCGCATACCGAATTGCCACAAGCGGCCTGATCGGGAAAGCAATCGTGACGGAAGAAAGGACGGAGCAGGCCGATGAATGACAACATTGAATGGGAGGGCTTGGGAAACGGTATCGTTGAACAGGCGCATGAGGACTATTTGGAGGCGTTGCTACTGGAACATAGGGCCGTCCTGATACTGAACAAGGCGGCGAAGCTAAAGCGGAGCGTACTGTCATTTTACGGAAACGAATGGTATTACGCATTGACGCAAGTAGACCCGGCAACGCTTATCGACACGGCCCGGAAACAGGCGGATTACATTATCTGGCAACGGAACCACCAATGCGCAACGTGCGAGATCGAAACGTGCCCGCACAAGGTTGAGCGTGTGAACTGGAAAATGTGGTCTGACGGCAGAAAGGTATGCGTTAAAGAGCGTGACAAGCGGAGCGCAACGTACAAGAGCCAACTTGAACGGCTTATGAACGGGATGGGGCTGACCGAGGAACAGGCGGATATGGCGATTCATCTTTGCCGAAACGATAAAACAGGAGCCAAATCGTGATTGACTACGCCGATATAATCAAGTCGCGTGTCACGATGCAGGATGTTGTGGATCGGTACACCGGGCAGCGGATCGTGCGGAACAGGATATGTTGCCCCGTCCATAACGGCACGGATCGGAATATGCGGATATACCCGCACACCTATCATTGTTTCGTTTGTCATGCCACGGGTGACGTTATCCAATTTGTCCAGAGCGTCTTGGGTGTATCGTTTTGGGATGCCATGCAACGGATCAATTCGGACTTTGGGTTAGGCTTGCCGATTGGTGCGGAGCGTTCCGATTTGAACCGGGCCGATTTGGAACGGATCAACCGGGACATAGCACGGCGGCAGTTTGCGGAACGGATGGCGCAGATCGACACCGATTTGAAGGGCATACATGATGCAAACATGGCGGGTATACTGCATGAGGTTGAGATAATATGCCATGATAAAGCACCGCGAACCGAAACGGAAGAATGGCAAACAGATTGGTGCGAGGCTATGAGAATTAGGACGGAGATAAATGGGGAAGTTTGACGAACTGACAACCGAATACTCCTATATGTTTGATCGTCAATACCGTATCGGCACGGGCGGAGTGCAGCAAGGCCATGTTGAATCGGTGACGAATGACAACGGGCAGACCATTTCAACCCGTTTCACTATGGACAAGCTGGTATCACGCAAGCCTATCCTGCCCGTATCAATCATGGACAATCTGGACAATTCGGTGCAGAAGATCGAAGTGGCCATATGGGATCAAAACAGATGGCGCAAGATCGTGTCAAATCGGGAAAAGCTAACTAATTCGTCAAAGATAATCACGTTGGCGGATCAGGGCGTTCCTGTCGGGACGGACAACGCACGGCTTATGGCGCAGTATTTCAATTCGGTATTGGCGGAGTTTGACGAACGGCTCCCCCGCCACCCGGCCCGTAGCGTTATGGGCTGGACGGAACTGGACGGGCGCGAAATGTTTATGCCGTACTCCGATGGTATACAATTTGA
>JAZNUN010000049.1:0-3373 GCA_045592345.1 Acutalibacteraceae bacterium
AACAAACACAGAAACCCGCCGCGACGCAGCCGCACCGGCCGGCTAGGTATTCATCACTGATTAAGCATCCCACTGATACCAGTTCTCACGGGTAAAATAACCGCCGTTGGACATAAACGTAAACAAATTGGACTGTCCGCTCGGATATTGGAACAACACCACAGCATCATCCTTGGCGTTACCGTCAAAGTCACCTACGGTAAAGCGATTTTCAATATAGCTCACATTAGCTGACCAATTCAGCCAATTCACTCGCGTAAAAGACGAACCGTTAGAGCAGAACACAAACAAATTCACCGTGCCGTTGGGATAACAGAACAACACAGCGGTATCGTCCTTGCCATCGCCGTTGAAATCTCCCGCTACAAAGCGATTTTCAACATAGGACATATCCGCCGACCACTCATTCCACGTTTGACGGGTAAACGAACTGCCGTTGGATATGAACGCAAAGATGTTCACCGTGCCGCTGGGATAACGGAACATCACGGCTGTATCGTCCTTACCGTCGCCGTTGAAATCTCCCGCTACAAAGCGATTCTCCACGTAGGACATATCCGCCGACCACTCATTCCACGTTTGACGCGTAAACGAACTGCCGTTGGATATAAACGTGAAGATGTTCACCGTGCCACTGGGATAGCGGAACATCACCGCCACATCATCTTTGCCGTCGCCGTTAAAATCACCCGCCACAAAACGGTTGTCGATATAATCAGCGCCGGCATACCAGTCGTACCATTGCTGACTGGTACTAAATTGACTGCCCGTGGATAGGTAGGTAAAGAATTTAAGGTCACCGTCACCGTAGTTATACAGCACCGCCAAGTCATCCTTGCCGTCGCCGTTGAAGTCGCCTGCCACTGCCCGCTGATCAATACCCGCGGCGGCATAAGAGGCGTTATCAAACCAGGCAGTTTGGTCGCCAAAGCCACTGCCGTTGGACAATTGAACCGCGAACTGAGTGCGGTGATCGCCTAAACGAATCACTTCGGCTACGTCATCTTTACCGTCGCCGTTAAAATCACCGGAAACGATTTTCGGCGTTTCTATCAATCCTGCCTTGACAAAAGCCCCTTTAGCATTCAGCAAACCGCCGGTGACACACTTGCCGCTGAGGGCCTCTATGGGAGTGGCACCTTGAAGAATGCAGTTTTTAATCTCTATCGCGCTCATTTCCGGACGGACACTTTTAATCAGCGCAGCAACGCCTGTAACAAACGGTGCCGCCATTGACGTGCCGGTCCACTCTTCATAAGCATTACCGGGCACTGTGCTTTTTATACCTTCCCCCGGCGCGGCCAAATCCACGGTAGTAGCTCCATAGTTAGACTCGTCAGTACCATACTCATATAATGTGTCATTCTCATCCGTACCAGCGACTGAGATGATGTTGCTGAAATTGTAGCTTGCCGGGTAATAAGGATTAACATCTATGTTTCTCCCTTCGTTACCAGCAGCACAAACCATTAACCCAGTATAATTATCCAACATCTCCATCAAATCATCATCTGTGCCATCACCACCTAAACTGCAATTCAAGATAGGTATATTGTTTGCGATGGCATATGCAATCGCTTGTGTTAACCAAGAAACCGATCCTTCTCCTTCACAATCTAACACCCTTAGTGGAACCAGAGAAATATTCCAACATACGCCAACAACACCTATATCGTTTCTTTTAGCACCGATGATACCCGCCACATGCGTTCCGTGTCCATGAGGATCAACTAAAGCTCCCAATCCGTCTCCTGTAAAGTTCTTTGCCAAAGCAGTATTGCATTGCCCTACCAAGTCCGGATGATAACAATCTATACCTGTATCCAATACACCGACTGTTACGTTAGAAGACCCTGTTGCAATTTCCCAAGCAGCAGAAACGTTGATTTTCCGGAGACCATATTGTTCAGAAAACGACGCATCATTAGGCACAACATATCGCGCAATTTCTTCACAAATATTAGTATCGTCCTCTTCAATATCGATATCATCAATGGAGTAAATATAATTTGGACAAGCATATTGTACAAAACCCTTATCTTCCAATTGTCGAATCGCTTTTAACACATTCTCTTTCCCTGGGTTTTTAAGTTTTAACAGATATACCTGATTGAAACTATCTTTATTTAGAAAATGTAAATCACTTATCTCTTCTTCAAAACACATCAAATCCTCAACAGAAACAAAAAGATTACTGTCAAAATAATCCAAAGACAATACCTGGTTAAAACTACTGCTTTCCTCCGTTAACACTACAATAACCGAATCCTCTTCAAACTCGTCTTCTATTGTGGCTGTACACCTTTTTTTCTCAACAACAGCATTGTCTTCAACAGTAACCGCTTGACAAATTGGAATACCAGTTAGTAAAACAACAATAGTCAAGACCAAGGGTAACAATCGTTTAATCATAGTCTAACCCCTCTTCAATAAACTACCACACTGCCTAAACAATTATTTATCATTCCAGCAATAGGCAATTTCCTGTAAATCCTCTTTGGATACCCATCCTTTTGAGTACGCTTCTCTCAACAAGCAAAACTCGCCACAATTCCAAATGCGCATATCATAAGCACTCACACCATAAAATATCACACCATCAATTTCTTCATCAAAAATACCGCAATGATACATTAAGGCTGGATCGAAAATTGACAAGACTACGCAACTATTGTACGTGCCGTAATATGTTAATTCAATATCTTCCGCCAAACGGTTTGAAATAAGATACTTAGCCATCCAATCGTCCTTAATACGCTTGACCACATCCGCACTTAATTCTCCGTTCGCATTGGGTACAGATGTTGTCGTAGTTGTAGTAGGGGTTTTCGTCGTTGTAGTTGGTTCCTTTGTGGAAGTCGTCGTTGTCGGCTTTTTCGTAGTAGATTTAGGAGTAGTGGCAGTGGTGGTATCCGCCGTGGTTTCGCCGGTGGTCGTGGTGGTCTCCTCTGCCGTGGTTGTGGTAGTTGTCCCCTCTGCCGTAGGTGTGGTGGTTGTAGACACAGTAGCAGGGTCACTTATTGCCGATGAGACATCAACAAAATCTGTGAAAGACGATGTAAGTATTACTATCGCCAATAAAGACACCGATATAAAGATAAATCTGTTTCGTTTCATCCAACTCCTCCTTTAGTAAATATAAAGGTGTTCCAATAAACTATAGTCATTCATTTATATGTTATAACTCACCTGTACGCTACACCTCACTTAAATATTATAGCACCGTAAAGGCAATTGTCAATATAAAAATCCATTTTTTGTCAGTATTACTGACAATATTGCCAAAAATTCGGACAACAAACAGGAAAACCGGCCGGTGGCGGCGCAAACGGGGGGCTTCCTGTTAAGGGGGGGGTTTTGGGGGGGAGGGATC
>JAZNUN010000050.1:0-7074 GCA_045592345.1 Acutalibacteraceae bacterium
ACCGCTTGGCCTCCGACTTCCCGTTCCTCTTGGGGTAGACGGAGCAAACGAAGCTTATTCGCCACCGCCGACTGGGACAGCCCCAGCTGGTGAGCCGCCTCGCACTGGGTCAGCTCGTGGGATTCGATCAGATGGCGTATACCTTCTGCCACCTCAAAGCAGTTCATATCCTCCCGTTGCAGGTTTTCAATGAGGGTCAGCGCCTGGCGGCGGCGATCCTCCGCCTCCACCTGCACGCAAGGCACCTCCCGCAACCCCGCGATGCGGGCGGCCCGCAACCGTCGCTCCCCCGCCACCAGCACAGGTTCTCCCGATTCCATAGAAACGGTAAGGGGTTGCAGAATACCATTTTCGCTGATACTCTGAGCCAACTCCATTAACTTATCCAGCGGGAAGTCCCGCCGCGGCTGGCTGGGGTTGGGGCGGATGTCTGCGGTGGGAATCAGCAGTACCTTTCCTTGGGTTTTATAAGAAACTTTGCGTATTTTCATCTTATCACTCCGTTCTATAACTAAGAAACTATCGTGCGGGAGAATGGAGCGTCAGCGACATTCTCGCGGCGGCGCAACGTAAATTAGCGGTCTGTACATATTCAGAGCGCCGCGTTTCACGTGAAACAAAAACAGCCTTCTTCTACCATAGATAGCTTGTCCTTGTGAACAATATACCATATATAGTAGAAAAAGGCTGTCACATTCGGTTGTCGGGAAACAAAAGTTATAGGGGTTTCTTAGAAATTTTTGACCCATGGCGGGGATAGGCGGCGGGGGTGTGCTTCACCTTATCCACCACCACAATGCGGCGTTCCATGGGTTCCACGCCCTCCACAGGGGCAGCGGGCAGAGTCAGAGCGGTCACGGCGGCAATCTTACCACCCAGTACGCCGATGCCGCGGGCGGCGTCGGCACGCTCGCGGTCCGCGTCGGGTCCTTTCAGCGCCAAAAACTTACCCCCCACCTTAACGAAAGGCAGGCAATACTCCGCCAACACAGGCAAATTCGCCACCGCACGGGCGCAGGCCACGTCGTATTTCTCCCGCAGGGCGGGGTTGCGTCCCCCCTCCTCCGCACGGGCATGGACCAGTTGGGCGGTCAGCCCCGTCTCGCGGCAGACGGTGTCCAAAAAGGTCAACCGCTTATTGAGGCTGTCCAGCAGGGTCAGCCGACAGTCGGGGCGGTACAGAGCCAGCGGCACACCGGGGAATCCCGCGCCGGTGCCCACGTCAATGAGGGAAAAATCCCCCTTAGGCAACAGGGCGGTGGCGGTGAGACTGTCTGCAAAATGCTTCACCGTGATACCAACGGGGTCGGAGATGGCGGGGAGGTTCATTTTTTGGTTCCACTCCACCAGCAGGGCGGCGTAGATGCCCAGTTTTTCGGTTAATTCGGGGGTTACCTCCACGCCGAAAGGCTCCGCCACGCGGGCGAACAGGTCTTTATCATACATTATGATCACCTCTCTGCTGACTCCATACGATGAGAACAGAAATATCCGCGGGGCTGACACCGCTGATGCGGCTGGCCTGCCCGATACTGCGGGGGCGGACCTTAAGCAGCTTCTCCTGCGCCTCTTTCCGCAGACCGTGGATGCGGTCATAGGGGGCGTCGGGGGGCAGCAGACGGCACTCCAGCCGCCGCATTTCCTCGATCTGCCCCTGCTCACGGCGGATATAGCCCTCATATTTCAGTTCCACCTCCAGTTGCTCCGCCACCAGCGGCTCCAAAGCGGGGCGGTGGGGGTCAATGGGGGCGAGGGCGGCATAGGAAAGCTGGGGACGGCGCAGCAGATCTATCATTTTCGCGCCGTCGGTGACGGGGGTGGTGCCGTGGGCCACCAACAGGTCGTTGAGTGTCTCCGAGGGAGCGACACCCAAGCCCTCCAGCCGTTTGCGCTCAGCGGCGATGGCCTCCTGTCGGGCGGTGAATCGCGCCCAGCGGGTATCGTCCACCAGACCGATGCGTCGTCCGATGGGGGTCAGGCGGCTGTCGGCGTTGTCCTGCCGCAGTACCAGGCGGTACTCGCTGCGGCTGGTCATCATCCGATAGGGGTCGGTGCATCCCTTAGTGGTAAGGTCGTCGATCAGCGTACCGATATAGCTGGAGGCACGGTCCAGTATCAGCGGCTCCTCTCCACGGAGCTTCAGCGCCGCGTTGGCGCCCGCTACCAATCCTTGGGCGGCGGCTTCCTCATAGCCGGAAGAGCCGTTGAACTGCCCTGCGCCGTACAGACCGGGGATGTCCTTAAATTCCAGCGTTACCCCTAACTGCAGGGGGTCGATGCAATCATATTCAATGGCATAGGCGGGGCGCATCACCTGCACCTGCGTGAGACCGGGGATGGTACGCAGAAACTGCATCTGCACGTCCACCGGCAGGCTGGAACTCAGTCCCTGCAGGTACATTTCGTCGGTGTTCTTGCCGCAGGGCTCGATGAACACCTGGTGCCGCTCCTTGTCGGCAAACCGCACCACCTTATCCTCAAAGCTGGGGCAATAGCGGGGGCCTACCCCCTCGATCTTGCCTCCGTAAAGGGGACTGCGATGGAGATTATCCAGAATCACCTGCTTGGTATCCGCCCCCGTCCAGGTGATGTGGCAGGGCAGGGTGTTCTGCAGGGGTTCGGTGGTCTCGAAAGAGAAGGGGGTGACGGGTTCCTCCCCCTCCTGCCGCTCCAGATTGGTAAAATCAATGCTGCGGCGGTTGACACGGGCGGGTGTGCCGGTCTTAAAACGGCGGGTAGTCACACCCATCTTCTCCAAACTTTCGGTCAGGGCGGTGGCGGCAAACATACCGTCGGGGCCGCCCTCATAGTTCACGTCACCCACGAAGATACGTCCCCGCAGGAAGGTGCCGGTGGCCAGAATCACCGCCTTGGCGGTATATTGTGCCTCCAAGCGGGAGGTGAGCAGGAAACTGCCGTCCTCCTGCCGCTCAATGGCGGTGATCTCCGCCTGCCGCAGTTCCAAGTTGGCGGTGCGTTCCAGCACCGCCTTCATATAGGCGGAATAATCCCGTCGGTCGATCTGGGCGCGGAGGGAATGGACTGCGGGACCCTTACCGCGGTTGAGCATACGGCTCTGTAGGAAGGTGGCGTCCGCCGCCTTGCCCATCTCGCCGCCCAGCGCGTCCACCTCACGAACCAGGTGTCCCTTGGCGGTGCCGCCGATGGAGGGGTTGCAGGGCATATTACCCACCCAATCCATATTTATGGTGAATACGGCAGTGTGACAACCCAGCCGTGCCGCCGCCAAACCCGCCTCGATGCCGGCATGGCCTGCGCCGATCACCGCCACATCAAAATGACCGTCAAAAAACAGCATAGGATACCCCTCCTTTCCGTGGCTTTTACAGATGGATTTTCCATAGCAAAATTCTATACTTTTTCATAGAAAATCCATTAAAAATTTATACTTTTTCCGATTTGTGGAGGATTTTGGTGAAAAACATCCCGTTTTATAGATTTTCCACTAAATCACCCACTTTTCCACACTAGTTTTCCACACCTTGTGTGAATCTTGGTGGAAAACAGGGTGTTTTACCCCTGTAAAGTGGGGAAAAGACCCCTTTATTTTTCACATTTTCAACGGCCTTTTCCACAGAAAAACCCGTCTAAACCCTTGATTTGAGTGGGTTTTCGCCTATTTTCGACCAAATGTTCTTTCCCCATTGCGGGGTGACTTCAGAGTGCATAAAAGCCACCGTTTTTGGGGTGATTTTACACCCCCGTCAAGGCACAAAAAACAACCCGAAAATTCGGTGAACGGGCAAAGGATAAAAGGCAAAACTGACCGAGCAAGGTTTGCTCGGTCAGTATAGGGGTGACATTACTCCTCAGTCATCGGCTCGCCGTTGACCATAACAGGGGCCTGAGCGGAAACGTCAGGCGCATTGGCAGCCACAGGAATTTCGGAAACAGGCTCAACCGGAGCATCCTCCGTCGTGACAGAAGGATTCATCATTGCCTCCAGCTCCTCGGGGGACATTTTCTTCATTTTATTGGCCGCCACAGTGCCAGAAATGAGGTAATACAGCACCCAAATGTGCATCAACAGGTCAAGAATCATAGCACTGATATCATACAACGCCAACAACACTAACGTATCCAGCACAAACAGCACCAGTGCCGCAACCAACCAACCGGGACGTTTTTTGGACAGTGCCCAGCACAGCAGGTACAGGCCGATAACCACAAATGCCATAATAGCGCCACCCACCAAAACGGCGGTATTCTCAAACCAAGAGGCAATATCCACCATCGCCAAAGGCGTGGAGGCAGAAAACAGGAAGTACATATCCGCACTGACCAACCGCAACACCACGTTTATGGCGGTAAATGCAATGACCAACAGCAGATTACTGCGGGCGCTGGCATATACGGTCATCGGGTTCTTTGGAGCCGCATTTTTAATAAACAGAGCCATACTTATCTCTCCTCTATCAACACATTACTCCTCGGCAGAGGTCTCCTCGCCGCCCTCGGCGGTATCCAGCTCCTCCGCGCCCTCGTCGGCGGAGTCGGTCTCCTCGGCGTGGGCGTTCACCTCAGCCTCGTCGTGCTCGGCAGAGGCGATGGACACGATGGCGGTACCCTCCGGCACACGCATCACACGGACACCCTTGGACACACGGCTGCACAGACGGATCTCATCCATCGCCATACGGATGATAACGCCGCCGCTGGAGATGAGGATCAGATCCTCCTCCTCGGGGTTGACGGTCATCACGCCTACCACGTCGCCGTATTTCTCTACGCGGTAGTTGGTCAGACCCTTACCGCCACGGGACTGGGTGCGATAATCCGAGAAGCGGCTCAGACGTCCGTAGCCGGTCTCGCTGACGGTGAGCAACAGACGGTCGTCGTCCACAGGCTCCATACCCACCACTTCATCCTCGGCGGACAGGTTCAGTGCCTTCACGCCGCGGGCAGTACGTCCGATCACACGGGCGTCATTCTCGTCAAAGCGGATGGCCATACCCTTTTTGGTGGCAACCAGCAGCTGACGAGTGCCGTCGGTGGTCAACACACGGCACAACTCGTCACCCTCGTCCAGGTCAATGGCGATCAGACCGCTCTTACGCACGTTGGCGTAGGCATCCAGGCGGGTACGCTTGATAATACCACGCTTGGTGATCATACACAGATACTGACCCTCGGTCTGATCCTCCAGACGGATCATAGCGGAGATCTTCTCCTCCGGCTGCAGGGGCAGCAGGTTAACAATGTTCATACCCTTGGACACACGGCTGCCCTCGGGGATCTCAAAGCACTTCAGACGGTATACGCGACCCAGACTGGTGAAGAACATCACGTAATCGTGGCTGGAGCAGACAAACATCTGCTTGGTCACGTCTTCGTCACGGGTGGTCATACCCGTGATGCCGCGACCGCCGCGGTGCTGGGCGGAGTACACGTCCACCGCCTGCCGCTTGATATAACCCATATTGGTGAGGGTCAGCACACACTGCTCCTCGGGGATCAGATCCTCAATATCCACCTCGCCGGACACGATGGAGATCTCGGTGCGGCGCTCATCGCCGTACTTATCCCGCATCTTCAGACACTCTTCCTTCACGATGGCTTTGACCTTACTCTCATCGGCCAAAATACCCTCGTACTCGGCAATCTTCATCAGCAGAGCGCCCAGTTCATCCTCAATCTTCTGGCGCTCCAGACCGGATAACTGGCCCAAACGCATCTTCACGATGGCATCCGCCTGCACGTCGTCGAAGGAGAAGCGCTCCATCAAACGCTCCTTGGCGGAGTTCTGGTCCTTAGACCCGCGGATGATGGCGATCACCTCGTCAATAAAGTCACTGGCGGTCTTCAACGCCTCAAAAATGTGGGCGCGGTCGCGGGCTTTACGCAGATCGAAGATGGTGCGGCGGGTGATAACCTCCATCTGGAACTTGACGTACTGCTCCAGCATCTCCTTAAGGCTCAGCACACGGGGCACACCGTCCACCAGCGCCAGCATAATGGCGCCGAAGGTCACCTGCATCTGGGTGTAGGCGTACAGCTGGTTGAGCACCACCTGAGGTACGGCGTCGCGCTTCAGCTCGATCACCACGCGCATACCCTCCATAGAGGAGTGGTCCACCACGTCGGCGATGCCCTCGATGCGCTTTTCATCCGCCAGCTCAATGATGGAGCTGACCAGATTCTTCTTATTTACCATATAGGGGATCTCAGAGATGATAATGCGGTTGCGGTTATGCTCCTCCTCAATCTCGGCACGGGCGCGGACGGTGATGCGGCCGCGACCGGTGGCGTAGGCGGCGCGGATACCCGCACGACCCATAATCACACCGCCGGTGGGAAAATCGGGACCCTTGATGTGCTCCATCAGGTCTACCAACTCCGCCTCGGGGTTGTCGATGAGCAGACAGATGGCGTCGATCACCTCGCACAGGTTGTGGGGCGGGATATTGGTAGCCATACCCACGGCAATACCGCTGGAGCCGTTCACCAACAGGTTGGGGAAACGGCTGGGCAGCACCACAGGCTCCTTGGTGGTGTCATCGAAGTTGGGGACATAGTCCACCGTCTCCTTCTCGATATCCGCCAGCATATCCAGGCTCATCTTGCTCATACGGGCCTCGGTATAACGGTAGGCGGCGGCGGGGTCGCCGTCGATGGAACCGAAGTTACCGTGACCGTCGATGAGGGGATAGCGCAGGGAGAAATCCTGTGCCATACGCACCAGAGCGTCGTACACCGACGCGTCACCGTGAGGGTGATAGTGACCCAGCACGTTACCTACCGTGGTAGCGGATTTGCGATAGGGCTTATCATAGGTGAGCTTATCCTCGTACATTGCGTAAAGAATACGGCGGTGTACGGGCTTGAGGCCGTCGCGCACGTCGGGGAGGGCGCGGCCTACGATTACGCTGGCGGAATAGTCAATAAAGCTGCGGCGGATCTCTTTTACGATATCCACCTGATTGATCTTTTGACCTTCTAAATTCAATTCCATAAATGGATGTTCCTTTCTGTTTCCGCTCCTTCCCTTTTCTGTTTCACACGCTCTGTTTCACAGAGAAGGAGCAGGGGACTTTTATGTGTTATTCTTTGGGG
>JAZNUN010000051.1:0-9369 GCA_045592345.1 Acutalibacteraceae bacterium
ATAACGGATATATCCGTTATCGGGGGCTGTAAAGTTAGGTTACTTTAATCCTCTTCGTACTTGCGGTCGTCGGTGGCGGTGACCACACGGGAGGACTCGTACACAGTCTCGTCGGGCTCGAAGGTATCCGCGATGACGGTGTTCTTGACGCCCTTAGACTTCAGGTTGTGCTCGCCATCCTCATCCCAACGGGTGATGATGACCTCGCCGTTGGACAGGATGCGGTAGGTGGTGACGGTCAGCTCCACGTCAGCGCCCACGCCGTGGTCAGCGCAGTAGCCTACGTAACCCACGTTCATGTAGGTGAAGTTGAGGGTCACAGTCTCCCAGTTATACTTGAAGTTCTCGCCGTACTCGGGCACCATCATTGTATCACCCTTCTTCAGGTACACAGAGCCGCCGCCCAGGAAGTCGTCGTAACCGCCGGAGTGGTTGTGACCGAAGAGGAAGATGATGTTAAGCCCCGCAGCACCCGCCTCGTTGAGCACGTCCACCATGGGACGGGCGGTCTTGGCGTTGTTGCTGGTCTCGGTACGCATAGAGTAGTGCAGCGGCACGTGGCACAGCACGAAGATGGGCTTGTTGCCCCAGCTCTCGTCGGCCAGCTTCTCGTTGAAGTAGGTCTGCATCATTGCGGCAGATGCCTCGCCGCCGTCGCCGTACTGGTCGTAGTCTTCCTCGTTGATGACGAAGACACCATACTTACCGCCGGCGGGATCGTTGTTGCCGGTGGGGGACAGACCGGGCAGGTCGGGAGCATCGTGGTTACCCTCGGTGTAGATCTTGTTGCCGCTGACATAGGGATCAATGGCCTGATCCAACGCCTGAATACCGGTCAGAGCCACGTCGTAGCCCATGGCGGCGGAGTAGTCGCCCACGGCGAACAGACCGTCGAACAGTCCGTACTTCTGGGCGATGGCGCCATTGAGGATGTTCTGCACCTGAGTGGCACCCTTTTCGTCGGTAGAGGCCTGGAAGTCGGACAGACCCAGAATGATGGTCTCGGACAGGTCGGAGACCTCATAGGGAGTGTACACCGCGCGGGCAGCCGCTTGCATGATGTCCACCTTGTGATCCGCTACGGACTCGGGCCAGTAGGTCACCAGATCCAGGCTCTCGCCGGTGAGGGCACGATACCAGGTCAGGGCGGCGGTGTAGTCGCCGTAGGTGTCCTTCAGGTGGTAGCCGTCAGCGGTGAGGGTGTCGCCCAGCGTAGAGGTACGCAGATTCTGAATAGCGGTACCGGAGGGGATGACGCCGTTAATGCCATCGACAGTCAGCACATGGTTCTGTACGGTATCCACAATGGCATTGTACATGGTCATCTGGTCACTGTTATAATAGGGGAAGCCATCATGGGTAGAATCTTGCTGATAAGCCCAAGTCATATGCCACATTACTTTAGCAGAGGAGTTGGTCTTGTTGGCGTTGACCCAGTTGACGATATTCTGCAGGTTACCGTAGGTGTCGGGGTTACCGGAATCGGGGGAGGCCTGCTGGATGGTGATGATATCCCAGGTTTCGTCCTGCAGAGCGGAGAGGGCGGTGGCGTTCTCGGTATAGGTCCACTCGCCGTTGTCGTCGTTCTTCTGATACTGGTAAGCAGCCAGACCGCCGTTGATGTTGTTCCAGTGGGTATCCAGGCTGCAGCCGCCGATATACAGGTTACCCAGGATGACCTGGTCGTAGTCGGCACTCTTCAGCAGGTCGTACAGATGGTTCTTCATCGCATCCACAGAGAAGCTGTTGCCGATGGCCAGCACCTTCAGACTGCGGCGGATGCTGGACACGTGATCGTAGCTGTCGCTCTCGATGTTGCCGTAGACGGTGACTTCCTCGCCGTCCAGCTCATAGGTATAGTAGGGGCGGGCATAGATGGTGGTGCCCACGCCCTCGTCGGGGATGTTGATGATACGCACCGCATAGCTGGTGGAATCATCCTCCAGATCCAGCAGATACTTAGCCTCGATGTCAATGACCTTGGCGCCGTTGACGTCTGCCAGCGTGAAGTCGCCGCCGCCGATGGTGGCATCGTTGGTGACCACGGCACCGAACTTCACCAGATTGCCGATTTCGCTGCTGTACTTGTACAGATTCAGCGTACCGGTGCCGGATACGTACTCGTTGCCATTCTGAATCACGACGCCGTTAGCCAGCAGATCGAACTTGAAGGCCAGACCGCGGTTGCCGTCATCCACGTCGCGGATGGAGGTGCCGCCGTGGGTCTGCAGGTTGTTGCGGTCGATCTCATCACCGGAGAGGTTCTCTACCACGATATCGTCCACGTAGCATTCGTCGTGGCTGCCGGCACCGGCGGTGGTGGTAGCCAGGCCGGAGCCGGAGAAGGTGATCTGCAGGCTGGTGGCGTAGCCGGCCTCAAAGGTGGCCTCGTAGTACTCCCAACCGGTGGAATACTTAAAGTTGAAATACTTGGAGACCAGCTTCTCGCTGCCGTCCTTGATGTTGAAGTTGACGCCGTTGGACCAGCCGCGATACCAGAAGCTGATCTTATAGGTCTTGCCCGCCTCCACGGCGATGGTCTGGTTCAGCAGACCGCCCCAGTTGGCGTCGCCGTAGATGTGGGCGCCGTAGTTGCCGCTGTAAGCGGCGTTGGTGGAGAGGGCCGTCTGCTGATAGCTGCTCCATTTCACCAGAGAGCCGGCCTCAAAGTCGCCGTTATAGACGTAGCCGTCAAAGGAGGGATCCTGCAGCTCCACGACCTTGATATCGTCCACATAGATATCTTCGGCGATGCCGTTACCGCCGCCGGAGAAGTTCAGCAGGGTAGAGGTGGAGACGGCGGTAAACTCAAACTCTTTATAGGTCCACTCGGTCTTATTAAACCAGGTATAGGCCAGCTTATTGTCGGTGTTGTTGGCATCTGCAATCTTGAAGTTGGTGCCGTTGGTGTTGGCCTTGATCCACATGGACAGCAGGTAAATCTTACCAACCTCAGTGGTAATGGTCTGGTTGGCCAAGCCGCCGTAGGAGCCGTCACCCTTCAGGTTAAGACCGTATTTACCGCTATACTTGGCATCGCGGGAAACGGCAGTGCTTTGGTGGATATCCCAGTGGGTGGCCTCGCCTACCTCAAAGTCACCGTTGTACAGCCAGCCGTCAAAGGAGGGCTGTTTCTGCTCGTACACCTGCACATTATCAATGAGAATGGTACCGCTGTTACCACCGGCAATCTCGGTGGAGAATTTCAGCTGAATGGATTGGCAGTCGGAGTTGGCCTGAATGACGTACTCGTGCTCCACCCATCCGGCGGAGGCGGCCTTGGTCATCCAGTTCTGACCGCTGACCTTGGTGTGGTTGCCCACGATGTACAGATTAAAAGCCTGCGTATCGTCGCTGACACGCTTGGAGTACCACTTGATGGTGTAGATGTTGCCGGGGGTGGCGGTGATCACGTTGGACAGCGCCGCCGCGGCGTACTGACCGGTGATATTGGAGATCTGCAGAGCCTTGGCGCCGTCCACGAAATCGCTGGTGACGACCTCATAGGTGCAGTTCTTCACCGTCCAGTTGGCGGTGTCATCCTCAAAGCTGCCGTTGAGGACCAGATTCTCGTTCTCTTCCTCTTCAGACTCGATTACCTTGGTGACGGAGATGTTGTCAATGTAATACGTGCCGGTATCCCAGCCGGTCTGCCAGCCGAGATACAGCTTGGTGTTGTCGCCGGAGTTAAATTTGACACTGACCGTCTGCCACTCGGTGGCGGAGGGGGTGGCAGTGGATACGATCACCTGGGTGCTGAACCAGCTGTTGATACCCACGATGGTCTTGATAGGACGTCCGGCACTGCCGGACAGAATGTCGTAGGTGAAGACGTAGTCGGTATTCCGCTCCACGGAGAAACCGGCACCGTCGGAGGTGAAGTTGTAGTACACCGAGGTGAACTTATACACGTTGTTACCGACGTTGGCGTTGGCAACGGGCAGATCGGCAGGACCGACGATCTCAGCTGTACCGTTACCGTTGGAGCCGGTGCTGGCGGTCCAGCCGCCGATGCCGTTCTCGAAGTCGTTGGTATACACGGCCTCGCCCTGCTCCTCGCCGCCCTCGTCACCGCCGCTTTCGTTGGCGACGCCGCTGATGGTCAGGTCGTCCACCAAGATATGACCCTGATCGGCGGTAAAGGTGCTGCTGGAGCTGGCACCGGCAAAGCCCAGACGGACGGTTGTGTTGCTGCCGCTCTCAAAGGAGTAGGTCATTTGAGTCCAGGAGCTGGTGTGATAGTCGGTGGAGATCTCGGTGGCGGCGGTGTCGATGTAGCTGCCGCCGGAACCGGCCACATTACCTTTGGCGCTGGTGTTGTAGGCACCAAAGGTGTAGTTCACCGTGGTGCCCTGAGAACTACTGGTTCTGGTAGAACGATACCAGAAACTTACGGTATAGGTGTAGTTCTGCTCCACAGCCACGTCCTGATACAGAACGAAGCGCTGGTTACGCCACGCCAGCAGAGCAGACTGAGAGCCGCTGTGGGCGTCGCTGTTGCTAATGACGGACTGCTTGGTGGAATCGTAGGCGTTCCAGTCGGTGGGGAGAGAGCCTACGGAGCCGGTCTCGAAGTCCGGGTTCGCGATGGTAGCCTCTGCCGCCACGGAGATGGCGCCTAGAGGCAACAGGGTGCACAGCATCGTCAGTGCTGCCAGCACAGCCAATGCTTTGCGTAGGTTGTTTCTCATAGTATGACCTCCTTAAATACAGTAATAACCCATATCATCATACCATAGTTTTCGTTTCCTTTCTACTGTTATAATGACCATATGTAGTCAATATAACATATGTAAATGCAACAAAACCCGCCCACGGCAGGTGCCGTGGGCGGGTTAATTGATAGGGGATGATTTACTCTTCGGTGTATTCCTCATCGGAGGTGGAGGTCACCACGCGATAAGACTCATACACGGTGAGGTCGGGCTCCATAATGTCGTTTCTATCGGTATTCTTGGCACCGGCACTCTTCAGATTGTGGATGCCGTTGGCATCATAACGACCTACGATGACGGAACCATCCTTCTGAATGCGGAACACCGACATGGTCAGTGCGCCGTCAGCACCGTTTACGGTAGTGCCATAGTAGCCGATGTAGCCGGCGGTCATATAGGTGAAGTTCAGAGTGACCTCAGCGGGGGTGGCGTAGTCGACGTAGTTGGGCACCAGCATAGTATCGCCCTTCTTCAGGTAGACAGAGCCACCGCCGATGTAGTTGTCATAACCACCGGAGTGATTGTGACCGTACAGGAATATGATGTTCAGGCCCTGCTCACCGGCCTCGTTGAGGGCCTCCACGATGGGCATAGCGGTGCGAGCGTTCTGACCCGTCACGGTACGCATAGAGAAGTTCAACGGCACGTGGCAGAGGATGAAGACGGGCTTGTTGCCCCAGCCACCGTTCAGTTTCTCGTTAAAGTAGGCGGTGATATCCTCGGCTACTTTTTCGCCGCCAACGCCCAGATCGGTATAGCTATCCTCGTTGATGATGTACAAACCGTAGGGAGCACCAAAGGGATCGCAGTTACCTTCGGCAGTCAGCCCCACCGTGTCAGCGGGATCGTGGTTGCCTTGAGAATAGAACTTGTTGTTATACACAACCTTGGAGATCTCTTCGTCCAGACCTGCCAGACCGGCAGAGGTTTCAGGCTCGGAAGTGCCGGTGGAATAGTCGCCGCCGGAGAAGAAACCGTCGAACAGACCGTAGCCGTCGTTGGCCATCGCACCCAGAATGTTACGGACGGTCTCGCGACCGGCTTCAATGTTGCCGCCGCTGGGCTGGAAGTCGGAGCCGGCAATGATGATGACCTCGGACAGGTCAGACACCTCATAGGGAGCATACATAGCGTGGGCCACAGAGCGCGCCATATCGTAGTAGACACTCTCCACCTCGGCAGGGTAGTAGGTGATCTTATCCAGACTATCGCCGGTGATCACCGCATACTGCGTCATAGCGGCTACAAAGTCGGCAGCGTAGTCGTTCTCCGCGGCATCGGTACCCCACAGGTTCTGCTGTGCGGTATAGGCGGGAATGACCGTAGCGGACAGGCTGAGCTGAGCCATATCCTGATCGTTGTTGTAGAACAGGTCGGCGTCGGTCGCAACATCCACCGCATCAATGAAGGTTTGCAGATCCAGGATAGCAGTGCCCTCGGCGGTGTCAATGATAACGTAGTCCCAATTGTCGGCCAGAATTTCGGCGGCAGAGACGTTCTTGGTCTTCTCCCAGTTACCGTACTGATAACGCTCGTAGGTGTAGTCGGCATTAAAGTCAAGGTTGCCGTCGTTGTACAGGCTGCCCAGCACCACGTTGTCGTAGTCGGCACTCTCCAGGATGGGAGCCAGCATCTCATCGGCATCGGTGTTCTCGTTGCCGATGGATAGGATGTTCACAGACTGGTGGTCGCCGGTGACGCCGTCGTAATTGGCGTGAGCCATCACACCATACACTACGATCTCCTCACCGTCTATGTTGTAGACGTAGTAGGGGCGGGCATAGATCTCAGTGGAGGTATGGGCGTCGGGGATATGGATAACACGCACGGCGTAGCCCATAGAGTCCTCTTCCAGATCCAGCAGGTACTGAGCAGACACGTCGATGGTCTTGCTGTTATCCACACTATTCAGGGTGAAATCGGCAAAGCTCTGGCCGATGGTAGCGTCGTTGGTGACCACCGCGCCGGCACGCACCAGATCGCCCAGCACTTCGCGGTTTTTGTACAGGCTTACCTTACCGGTATTGGCCACGTACACGTTGCCGCCGGTGACCTGTACGCCGCTGGCATTTAGCTCAAAACGGAAAGCCAGACCGCGGATATCATCAGCGGCATCGCGAACGCTGACGCCGCTGTTCTTGGTCAACTGGTTGCGGACATTCTCTTCACCGTTCACGTTGACGATGGAGATGTTATCGATGTACATCTCCTCGATGGAGCCGGTGCCGCCGCCGCAGAAGTTGAGGGTCACTTTGGTGGTATAACCCACGCTGAAGGTCTTCTCGTACAGCATCCAATCGGTGCCGTCGCCGGTGCTCAAATAGGCACTGGTGATCTTATTGCTGTCGGCAGCGTCCAGAATCTGCACATTCAGCCCGTTGGAAATGGGCTTATACCAGAAGCTCAGTTTATAGGTGTTGCCCATATCCACATTGAAGGTTTGATTGAGGGTGCCACCCCAACCGCCGGTACCCTTCATAATGACACCGGCAGCGCCTTCATAGGCGGCTTTGTTGGACAGGATGGTCTGCTGATGGGTGTTCCAATTGACGGTGGTGCCTGCCTCAAAGTCGCCGTTATAGAGATAACCGTCGAAAGAGGAACCCTGCAAAGAGGGGGAAACCACAAACATATCGTCGGCATACACCTTTTCGGCCGTGCCGGTACCGCCGCCGCAGAAGTTGATGCGGGTGGTGGTGCTTTGAGCCGTAAAGTTCAGCGTAACCAGACTCCAGCTGGTTTTATTGAACCAGGTGGAGGCCAGTTTGTTGTTGCTGTCCTGGTCCAAGATCTGAATGTTCACACCGGCGGCATTGGTCTTGAAAAAGCCGTAGAAGTAATAGCGCTCGCCGACTACGGTGGTGATGTCCTGATAGGCCATACCGCCCCAGCCGCCGTTACCCTGCAGATATAGACCGTATTCGCCGGTGCAGGCGGCATCTTCGGAAGTGTCCGTCCCTTGGTAGGTGGTCCAGGGATTGGTCTTACCGGTCTCAAAATCGCCGTTGTACAGATAGCCGTCGAAGGAAGGCTCCTTCAGCTCGGTGACCGCAATATCATCAATGATAATGGAGCCGGCAGAAGCGGCCTCAGAGGTAAACTTGATCAGCATCTGAGTGAAACTGTCGGAATTATATACGCAGGAATAGGCGGCCCAGCCATTGGCATCGGTGGCATCGGTGGCCGCCATCCAGTTCTGACCTGAGATCTTGGTGAACTTGGTCCAGGGAGACACGGGGGAGCAGATGATCAAATTAAAGGCACCGGTGCCGCTGACACGCTTGGCCTTAAAGGAAACTTCATACTGGGTGTTCGCCTTCACGCCGATGGTGCGGACACAGGCCTCGCCCCAAGCGGAGGGATTCTCCAACTGCAGGGCATAGTTGCCGTTGTAGGCATCGGTGACGATGGTGGAGGTACCGCTGTTGCAGGACCAACCGCTGGTGTCACCGGTTTCAAAGCCGCCGTTGCTGATCAGAGGCGCTTTGATAACCACAATGTCGTCCACGCAAACATTCTCGGCAACGCCGTTACCGCCGCCGCAGAAGTTGAGGAACAGTGCGTTGGTGGTGGGGGTCACAGACCAGGTCTTATAGGTCCAATCGGTGGCGGTGAACCACTCGCTGCCCAGCTTGGCGCCGTTTTCGCCACCGTCCTTGATCTGGATGTTGACACCGTTGGATACGGCCTTTACCCACATCGACACCTGATAGCTCTGACCGGCGGTGACCGCAACGGTTTGGTTGAGCATACCGCCCCAACCGCCGTTGCCCTTCAGGTTAATACCGTAGTAGCCGGTGTAGGCGGCATCAGCAGACACGGCGGTGGACTGGTGCTTCTCCCAACCGGTTGTATCGCCGGTCTCGAAGTTGCCGTTCTCCACCAGATTATCCTTCACCTCGGGGGCGGGGTTTTCGGGCTCCTCTACCTCCACGGGTTCGGGACCCACAAAGGAGATGTCGTCGAAATAGTAGGTGCCGCCGTCGCTGGCGGTGCGGTTGGCAAATGCCAGAACGATGGTGCTGTTATCGCCGGGATTGACGGTGATCGAGCACTGGGTCCAGGTATCGGCCACCGCAGAGAAACGGCTGTTGCTGTCGTTCAGGTTGGTGGTCTCCGCCGCGTCCTTGATCATGGCATAAAAAGCGGGAGAGGCGTTAGAGCCACTGTATTTATACCAGAAACTCAGGGTGTAGTCGGTGTTCGCCTGCACCTCGATGGTCTGGCTGAGCATACCCTGATACTTGGTGGCGGTCGCCGTCGTCTTGATGGCATAACTGCCGCTGTGGATGTCCTCGGTGGATACGCTGGTGCCGCTTTTCAGCGTCCAGCCGTCACCGTTGCCGGTCTCGAAATTACCGTTGACCAGCATCTCCGCATCGGCTGCTGCTGCGGATGGCGGCAGGACGGTGCACAGCATCGCCAGTGCCATCAGCACAGCCAATGCCTTGTGTAGATTGATGCGCATAGTGTTTTCCTCCTTGTAAATCATTTACCTTGCTACCTTCAATATAACATATTACACTCTGTAAGTAAACGCACTATATTGATTACTCCATATCAATATAGTGCTGTTAAAAAAAGAAACACGCCCACCGCCTCTGCCGTGTGCGGGCGGGTAGATCAGTCTTTTCTGTTGTGGGATTAGACCAAC
>JAZNUN010000052.1:0-22147 GCA_045592345.1 Acutalibacteraceae bacterium
CTGCTGAAGATTTTGGAAGAGCCCCCTGCCCACGTAATTTTTATCCTTACCTGCGACAGCCGCACCGCGATGTTGTCCACCATCCAGTCCCGTTGCGTCTGCCTGACCTTGACCCCCACCACGTGGGAGGAGGCCGCCCCCATCCTGCGGGCGCATCTGCCCCGCGCAGACGAAGAGGAACTGAAACGGGCCCACAGCCTGTTCGGCGGCTGTATCGGACAGGTGATTGAGGGCGTGTCCGAGGGCGCTTTCCGACAAGTGCTGGAGCTGGTACCCCAAATGGCGGCGGCGGTGGTTGCCCCCGCCGAGGCGGAGCTATTGCGGCTCACCGCCCCAATGGAGAAAGAAAAACAACTGACCGCCGGCGTGCTGGCGGGTCTGCATTTGGTATTCCGCGATGCGCTGGTACTGCAGTACGGTGGTACCGCCACCCTGTCCACCGCCCCCGATACGGCGGGGATGCTGGCGGCGCGGCTCACCGGCCCTCGGCTTACCGCGCTGATGGAGCAGGTAGAAATGCTGCGTGAGGCCCAACTGCGGAATATGAACAACACCCTATTGCTTACGCGCCTGTGTGCATGTCTGCGACAAGCGGCGGGTTATTGATGAAAGGATAACGTTATGGTTATGATCGTTGGTGTCCGCTTTACAAACGGCGGCAAGATTTATGATTTCGACTCCGGCAATATGCAGTTTTTGCCGGGGGATAAGGTAATGGTGGAGACTGCCCGCGGCATTGAATGCGGCGAGGTGGCCCGCGCCAATCGGGAGTGCAAGGAACCCCGCGACGACCTAAAGCCGGTGGTGCGCCGCGCCACCGCCGAGGATCTGGAACGGATGGAGCAGAACGCCCGAAAGGCCCGAGAGGCTATGAAGATCTGCCAGGAGCGCATTGACGCCCACAAATTGGATATGAAACTGGTGGATGCGGAGTATGCCTTTGACAATTCCAAATTGACCTTCAATTTCACCGCCGATGGGCGGGTGGATTTCCGCAATCTGGTCAAGGACCTGGCCGCCACCCTCCACACCCGCATTGAGTTGCACCAGATCGGTGTCCGTGACGAGGCCAAAAAACTGGGCGGTATCGGCATCTGCGGGCAGCCTTTCTGCTGCTCCCGCTTCCTCAAGGATTTCCAGCCGGTATCCATTAAAATGGCGAAGGAGCAGGGTCTGTCTCTGAACCCCACCAAGATTTCCGGCTCCTGTGGTCGTCTGATGTGCTGTCTGCAGTATGAGCAGAGCGTGTATGAGGAGCTGAACAAGCTCACCCCCAAGAACGGCACGATGGTCAACACCCCCGAGGGTCGCGGCACCGTGATAGACAGCAGCGTTCTGACGGGCAAGCTGAAGGTGCGACTGGATAAAGAGCCGGATTTTCCCGTGGTGGAAGTGATGCGTGAGGACCTGAACAAGCCTATGCGTACCGAGGCTCCTGCTCCTGCACCCGTCCCCGCCGCGCCTGCAGAGGAGACCCCCGCCCCTGTACCCAAGGCGGATAAACCCCGCCGCGAGCAGTTGAAGAATCACAAACCCCAGGGTGGAAAACCCCAGAACAACAAACCCCAGAACGGCAAACCCCAGAACGGCAAACCCCAAACCGACAAGCCTCAGGGGGATAAATCCGCCGCCCCTGCAGGGGATAAAAACGGGGGCAAGACCAATCATCGTCCCCACCACCATCGCCCCCGCAACAAGCGGCAGGGTTAATATGGTATTGCTACCGCAAAAAACTTGTTGCATTTTTTAAAAAGTGTGTTATGATTATGTTACAAACGAAACGGAGGTGTAAAATCATGGCTTATGTTATTACCGATGCTTGCATCGCTTGCGGCGCTTGCGCCGAGGGCTGCCCCGTGGGTGCTATCTCCGAGGGCGACGGCAAGTACGTCATCGACGCTGATACCTGCATCGACTGCGGCGCTTGTGCCGAGCAGTGCCCCGTCAGCGCTATCGAGGGCTAATCAGTTTTTTGACAAACCGGACAGCCGTCGGCTGTCCGGTTTTCCTTTAACAGATACTGTGTTTGTGTCATTTATAAGATTGGAAAGGAGGGACAGCATATGCCCATCACCTATATCCCCGTCTACGGCGATACCGTGGCGGCAGTGGACGATACTCATCGCTTCGGCACCGACGCCATACTGCTGTCCCATTTTGCTATGCCTTGCTACGGTGATACGGTGTGTGAATTGGGCACCGGTTGCGGTGCTATTGCCCTGCGACTGGCGGCGGGGGGCAATCCAGTGGCGGTTCACGGTGTGGATATCCAACCCGATGCCATCGTACTGGCACAGATGGGTGCCGCCGCCTTTACAGGGACGCCCCGTCCCACCTTTGCGGTGGGGGATTGGCGTCACCCCCGTTCCATTGCCCCCGCCGGCTCCTACCGCCGCGTGGTGTGTAATCCGCCCTATTTCCCGCCCCACAGCGGCGCGGTGAATCAGGACGCGGCATCCACCATTGCCCGTCACGAGCAGGAGGATACTTTAGATAGCCTGTGCGCCGCCGCGGCGTGGTTGTTACAGAGCGGCGGACGGTTTTTCCTGTGCCACCGCCCCGAGCGATTGCCCGCCGTGCTGGCGGCGCTCACCGCCCATCATTTAGAACCCAAACGCCTCCAACCTGTGCAGAAGCGGGGGGACACCGCCCCGTGGCTGTTCCTGTTGGAGGCCCGTAAGGACGGTCGCCCCGGCCTATGCTGGGAGCCGCCCCTGGTGCTGTATGACGACGCGGGCAAGCCGTCGGCGGCGATGCGGCACATTTAGGGTAGAGCAACAAACCCAAACCCGCCTTAAAGCGGCGGATTTTGGCGCTTTTCACTCTATTTGTTCTCGAAAGGCGGAAGCCTTTCATCGCCCAAACAGAGCAAAAATCACACAAAATCTGCTCGCTTTCAGGTCGCAGATTTTAGAAAGAAGGGATTTTTGTTCTATCGAGGCACAAAACACAGCGAATACTGTATGTATTCGCGCGTATTTTAACGAAGATAGAGCGAAAATCCCTCTTTCTAAAACGGAGTTCGGATTTGTTGCTCTACCCTATCGTGATATTCAACCCGGAGAGGGGGATTTCCTATGACACAACCGAACTGCGGCACGCTGACGCTGGTGGGTACGCCCATCGGCAACCTGTCGGACTTTTCGCCCCGCGCCGTGGCGGCGCTGGAGGGGTGCGATTTCATCGCCGCCGAGGACACCCGCGTCACCCTGAAACTGCTCAACCACTTCGGCATACAAAAGCCGCTGGTGAGCTATCACGAGCATAATAAGCGGGAGCGGGGTGAGCATCTCTGCGCCCGTCTGCTGGCGGGTGAAAACGGGGTGCTGGTCAGCGATGCGGGTATGCCCGCCATCTCCGACCCAGGCGAGGATCTGGTGGCGCTGTGCCACCAAAAGGGCATCCCCGTGGGCGTGGTGCCCGGTCCTACGGCGGTTACCGCCGCTTTGGCTTTGGCGGGTATGCCTACGGGTCGTTTCACCTTCGAGGGCTTTCTCAGCGTCAATAAGAAACCCCGTCGGGAGCATTTGGACAGCCTGCGTAACGAAGTCCGTACTATGGTGTTCTACGAGGCGCCCCATAAATTGAAAGCCACTCTTACCGACCTGCTGAATGTCTTGGGCGACCGCCCCATTGCGTTGGTACGGGAGATCACCAAGATACACGAAGAGGTTATTCGCACCACCCTGTCGGCGGCGGTGGACCGCTACGGCACCGAGGAGCCGCGGGGTGAGTTCGTGGTGATCGTAGGTGGTGCCGCACCTTGCAAAAAGGTGGCCGCCACCCCCGAAGAGGCGGCGCGGATTGCCCGTGGCTATATGGCGGAGGGGATGAGCCCCTCCGAGGCGGCTAAGACCGCCGCCGCCGAGTGCGGACTGAAAAAGGGCGAGGTCTATCGCCTGTTGATTGAGTAAGGAGAATTTATTATGGGTAAAGAAACGATTTTGTTGATTGTCGCGGCCGCGGTGTGCTATATCCTCATCCGCCGTATGGGGAAGGATAAGCACGACGATAGCCGTGCCACCAAATTGATGAAGAAATACGCTACCCTCACCGAGGAGAACCTGTCCGCTACCCCCGATGAGGAGTTGGTGGAGGCGGTGGTAGCCAACGTGCTGTCCCACGCCGCTGAGAATCGTCGTCCCGATCCTGCCGCCGAATTGGCGGTGATGCCTCAGCCCTTTACTGTGGTGTACAGCATTTGGGCGGTGTGCAAGGAACTTTCCCGTGGGGATTATAAGGCACTGACCCGCACCGCTACTAAGGAGATGGTGGATCACGCTATTGACGGACTGCCTGTCATCGGCGCCCCCGCCACCGCCGCGGCTCTTGCCGCCCTGCGGGATGCCTATGCCGCCAAAGAGGACACCGCCGATGGAGAAAAGGCCTTCCATGTGGCGGTGGAGCAGGAGTGTCCGCTGACGCTGTGCGCCACCTATATCCGCGACCATATCCCCCAGTTGTTGGGCGCGGATGAGGAAGAGACCGTTGAGGAAATCTCCGATGAAGCGTGAGTATCCATTGAACGCCTTGGGACTGTCCCATCAGTTTATGGCGGCCCATATTCGTGAGGGTGACGTCTGCATCGACGCCACCGCGGGCAAGGGCAGGGACACCCTGTTCCTCTGCCGCTTGGTGGGGGAGACGGGTCGTGTTATCGCGATGGACATTCAAGAGGACGCGGTGGCTCAGACCACCGCCCTACTCACCGCTGAGGGGTGTATGGATCGCGCCACGGTGGTGCAGGATTGCCATAGCCGTATGGGTGACTATGCCGCCCCTGAAAGCGTGGCAGGGATTATGTTTAATTTTGGGTGGCTCCCCGGCGGGGATCACACCACCTTTTCCCACGCCGATACCAGCATCGCCGCTCTGGAGGCGGGTCTCACGTTGCTCAAACCCGGTGGGGTGATGACTCTGTGTATCTACTATGGACGGGAGAACGGCACCGCGGAGCGGGATGCCGTTTTAGCGTGGCTCCCCACGGTGGATAACCGCCGCTATACAGTCATCCGCGGTGATTTCACCAACCGCACGGGGGACGTGCCGATACCCGTGTTCATCATTAAGGAATAACAAAAAGCCGAGGCGACAGCCTCGGCTTTTTGTTATTGATGATATGCACTGTCCCCGATAAACTCGCGGATGAGAGCGGTCTCCGGCACCGCCGCCGCATCCAGCGGGTCAGCGGCAGACAGGATGGGGAGGATAGCGGCGATCTCGGGCTTATCCGCCATCTTCTGCAGATCGTCCAGCAGATATTTGCGATAGACGTGTATTTCATAGGGGAAATAGGTATCAATATCAAAGGTAGAGCGATGCTTGTAGGGCATAATGAAACTGTCCTCACCCCGATTGACGCTGTGGAACATAGCCAGCGTATCCTCAGCGCGGCGTCCCCGATGCTCCACATCCCGTTGCATACGCCGCAGCAGACGGATGTACTTAGGATGCAACATAGCGCCGTCAGGTCCCTCTACGCGGGTGCGGACGCTGACGTACAGACGTACCGTTTGCTTCTCGGGCAGGGTCACCACCTCGGGGTTTAGGGTGTGGATACCCTCCAGTATTACCACCTCGCCCGGTTTGCGGGTGAGAGTCTTACCGCTTTTGTTGCGGGTGTGGTTTTTGAAATCAAACTCGGTCAGTTCCACCGTCTTACAGGCGATGATGTCCGCCAATTGGCTGTTCAGCAGGTCGGCATCCACCCGCTTGGGGGATTCCAGGTCCAGTTTGCCTTCCGCCAGCAGAGCACGGTCCTCCTCGGTAAGGGTGTTGAAATAGTTGTCTTGGGACAGGGTATGGGTTTCGATGCCCCGTCGGTCCAGTTTCTCCTCCAGTATCAACGCCGAGGTAGTTTTCCCCGACCCCGAGGGACCCGAGATCAGCACGATGGGGCACTGCTCCTTGTGGGCGGCGATGTAATCGGCGATTTTGGTCAGTTGGCGGCTGTATGCCTTTTCTGCCGCGGCCACAAAGGCATCGGCATCGGTTTGCAGAGCCGCATTGGTTTTTAATATGGCTTGGGTCATAGCGTTTCTCTCCTTATCGGTCCCACTTGTCTGCCAGGGATTGCACCTGGGAGGCAAAACGGGCCAGATCTTTGTTGGTGCCGCCGCGGTTGCGCTGGATAACCTCCATCAGGCGGCGTCCCGCCGCCACCAGACGGTGGAACATAGAACTTTCGCCCTGCCCGCGAGCCTTCTTACCCTCCATACGGGTGTTAAAGCCCACCTGCAGGCAGGTGTCGGCGGATAGGTCATAGATAGCGTTGTTATAGGGTGCCACCGCAGGCAGCCCCAGTCTGTCGGTAACGGCGATGGCAAAATTGTCGCACACCGTGTCGCCGCCGTGGTTGACGTACACGCGGCGGGGTTTGCGGGGTAGATTGCCCAGCCAACCCAACAGCATATCCATATCGGCGTGGCCGCTGATGCCGTTGAGGGTCTCAATATGGGCCAGCACCTGAATCTCCTCACCGAACAGCTTCACCGTCGGAGCGCCGTCGATGATCTTACGTCCGATGGTGCCGTCGGACTGATAGCCCACGAACAGCACGGTGCTTTCGGGTCGCCACAGATTGTGCTTGAGGTGGTGGCGGATGCGTCCCGCCTCACACATACCGCTGGCGGAGAGGATCACCTTGGGGGTGGTGTCAAAGTTGATGGCGCGGGAATCGTCCGAGGTGATGGACAGGTTTAGATTCGGCAGGCGGATGGGGTTTTCTCCTGCCGCCAGCAAAGCCAGAGTCTCCTCGTCGAAGTAATCGGTCAGATCGGAGGAGTAGATGTTGGTGGCCTCCACCGCCAGAGGGCTGTCCACCCATACGGGGAACCCGTCGTGACCGGTGACTAAGCCCTCCCGCTTGATCTGCCGCAACAGATACAGCATCTCCTGGGTGCGTCCCACCGCAAAGCAGGGGATCACCACGTTGCCGCCGCGGTCAAAGGTCTCCTGCAGGATACGGGTCAGTTGCCCCACGTAGTCGGGACGCTCTCCGTGGAGACGGTCACCGTAGGTGGATTCAATAACCACGTAGTCGGCGGCGGGGGGCGTCTGGGGGTCGCGGATGAGGGGGCGCTCCACGTTGCCCAGGTCACCGGAGAACAGCACCGTTTCCTCCTTGCCCCCTTCGGTGACGGTGATGGAAATAGATGCACTGCCCAGCAGGTGTCCCGCGTCGGTAAATCGCACCGACACGTCCTCGAACAGGGCATACTCCTCGTTATAGCCGCAGGGACGGATGAGGGGCAGGGTTCGGGATACGTCCTCGGCGGTGTATAGGGGCACGTAGGGCTCGGCACCCTTACGCTGTCCCTTGCGGTTGCGCCACTCGGCTTCAAACTCCTGGATGTGGGCGGAGTCCATCAGCATAATTTTGCACAGCGCCGCGGTGGCGGCGGTGGTATAGATGGGTCCCGTGAACCCCTGTGCTACCAGCATAGGAATACGCCCCGCGTGGTCGATGTGGGCGTGGGTGAGCAGCACCGCGTCAATGTCGGCAGGCAGCAGGGGCAGATCGGGGTTTTCGTAGATATCCACCCCTTGCTCCATACCGCAGTCGATGAGAATACGGTGGTTGTCGGTGGTCAGCAGGGTACAGGAGCCGGTCACCTCGTGGGCGGCACCTAAGAAATGTAGTTTCATATACGAATAACCCCCTTTTATATGCTATAGGTATGTCGGTCTTTCTTTCAGTATACCACATAGTTTTCCGGTTGAAAAGAGGGAATTGCAACAGCGGAGGAAATGTGATAGAATGGGTGCAGAGAGGAGGGAGTTTTATGAAACAAAACAAAGCGGCACCCACAGCCGACCGTTGGGGTGCTTGGCTGTCACTGGTTGTCGGCTTGGTGCTGATTCTCCCTCTGCGGCTGTGTTTGGAACGCATCCCCACGGTGCAGGCACTGTCCGTGACCGTTTTTCTCGCGTGGGTGTTGACTTTGTCCTGCGTTGTGGTGCACATTTTGACGCGCCGGTATTTTTTAGAGGGCGTTTTGGCTGGTATGGGCGGTGGACTATCCTTTCAGTTGTGGACCACCACAGACCGTTACGCCTTCGTCCACAACGCTGACTCTTTGCCTTTTTGGCGGATCTCTCTAACTGCTGCCTTGGTGCTGGTGATGGTGCTGATGCTGGCGGATTACGTATCGGCTCGCCGCGGGCATCCCTACCGCACCAAATCGGCGGTATCGCTGTTGACGTTGGCGTGTGTGGGTGTGGTGATGTTCGGCCAGTGCGAGGCCACCTTGACCCACCTGAACGTGGCGTGGGATGACTCTATTCCCCGTCGGCATTTGTGCGAGGTGGAGGGCAACTGGGTGGAGCGGGTCAGCCGCGGAGCCACACAGACTGTGTTGCTGTTAAATAAGGATGGTCAAACCGTGCGTCTTGTCCGTTCTGCGTCCTATGCGGAATATGAAGAGGGCGACGGTGTGTTTCTGTTGGAGTATGAGGGTGCGTTTGATAAGGCGTATTACGTGTTGGAAGAAAAGGAGTGACCCCGTATGCGTATTGTGGTAACCGATGCCGCCACCGTGGTGGGCAACGGTATTGACTTAGCGTTTTTAAAGGAGTTCGGCGAGGTGACCGAGTACGATATTACCCCGTCCGAACTGTTGGTGGAGCGTCTGCAGGATGCGGACGCGGTGATCTGCAACAAGACCCAAATCACCGCCGCCGTGATGGCCGCTTGCCCGAACTTGAAATACGTGGGCCTGTTCGCTACAGGCTTCAATAATATCGACGTGACCTACGCCGCCGCCCACGGGGTGACGGTGTGTAACGTGCCCGGCTATTCCACCGAGGCGGTGGCCCAGCTCACCTTCGCCCTGTTGTTGTCGGTGACCAACCGCGCCCACGAATACAACGCCACCGTAGCGGCGGGGGACTGGGTGCGTAGCCGCACCTTCACCTATTTTCCCATTCCCCTCACCGAATTATGCGGCAAGACAATGGGCATCGTGGGCTATGGCGCCATCGGTCGGCGGGTGGGAGATATGGCCCGCGCCTTCGGTATGCGGGTGTTGGTCCACGGACGCCGCCCCATCCCCGATGCCGACGTGGAGCAGGTGCCTTTTGAGGAACTGCTCCGCCGCTCCGACGTGGTGAGTATGCACTGCCCCCTCAATGCGGACAGTGATGGGATGATGGATGCCGCCGCTTTCGCCAAGATGAAGCAGGGTGCGATTTTCATCAACACCGCCCGCGGCGGTCTGGTGGACGAGCACGCCCTGCGGGCGGCGCTGGACAGCGGCCATTTGATGGGTGCGGGTGTGGACGTGCTGCGGGTGGAGCCCATGGCGGCGGATTGCCCTTTGCTGGGGGCGCCCAACTGCATCATTACCCCTCACATCGCCTGGGCGGGGGTGGAGACCCGCCGCCGTCTGATGGGTGTTGTGGCGGAGAATATCCGCTGTTGGCTGGCGGGAGCGCCGCAAAACCGTGTGTAAAAGGCTCCCTCTTGAGGGAGCTGGCACGGCGAAGCCGTGACTGAGGGAGTTGTCGCCGACAAGCGACGAGTATTTAACTCCCTCCGTCTTTCGCCTGGGGCGAAATCCACCTCCCTCGGAGAGGGAGGCTTATGAAGGAGCGATTACTATGATTCGTTTTGCAACCGAACAAGACATCCCCCGTTTGGGCGACTTGTTACGGCAGGTGTGCCTGGTGCATCACAATGGACGCCCCGACCTGTTTAACGCGGGTCGCAAATATACCGACGACGAGTTAGAGATGTTGCTGTCCGATCCCGACCACCCTATCCTGGTGGCGGTGGACGAGGCGGACGTGGTGCAGGGGTATTGCTTCTGCGTGTATCAGCAACCCGCCCCCGGCGGTGCGTTGAAACCGGTGAAGTCCCTGTATATCGACGACCTGTGCGTGGACGAATCTCTGCGGGGCAAGGGCATCGGCAAGAAACTGTACGCGGCGGCACTGGCTATGGCACGGGAAAAGGGGTGCTACAACGTGACGCTGAATGTGTGGTCTTGCAACCCCACCGCCTTGCGTTTTTACGAGTCGCTGGGGCTGAAACCCCAGAAGATCGGTATGGAGCAGGTATTATAAAACACAAAAAAGCCGAGCAACGTATCGTTGCTCGGCTTTCCTTTTGCCTTTGATTACTTCGCGTAGTCCACAGCGCGGTTCTCACGGATGAGGTTGACCTTGATCTGACCGGGGTAATCCATATTGCCCTCGATCTTCTTGGCGATCTCACGGGCCAGGATGATCATCTGATCGTCGTTGACCTTATCGGGGCGGACCAGGATACGCACCTCGCGACCTGCCTGGATGGCGAAGGAGGTCTCTACGCCGTCAAAGCTGTTGGCGATCTCCTCCAGCTTCTCCAGACGCTTGATGTAGTCCTCCAGATTCTCGCGGCGGGCACCGGGACGGGCGGCGGAGATGGCGTCGGCGGCCTGTACCAGACAGGCGACCACGGTCTGGGCCTCCACGTCGCCGTGGTGGGCCTGGATGGCGTGGACCACGGCCTCGCTCTCCTTATACTTACGGGCGATGTCCACACCGATCTCGATGTGGCTGCCCTCCACCTGATGATCTACCGACTTACCGATATCGTGCAGCAGACCGGCGCGACGGGCCACCTCGGGGTCAATGCCCAGCTCGCTGGCCATAATGCCGGAGAGGAAGGCCACCTCCATAGAGTGCTGCAGCACGTTCTGACCGTAGCTGGTACGGTAGTGCAGACGGCCCAGCAGCTTGACGATATCGGGGTTGATGCCCCGCAGACCGGTCTCCAGAATGGCGCGCTCGCCCTCGGCCTTGATGGTCTGCTCCACGTCGCGGCGGGCCTTGTTGACCATCTCCTCGATGCGGGCGGGGTGGATACGGCCGTCGGACACCAGACGCTCCATAGCGATGCGGGCGATCTCGCGGCGCACCGGATCAAAGCCGGACAGGGTGATGGCCTCGGGGGTGTCGTCGATGATGAGGTCGATACCCGTCAGGGTCTCGATGGCGCGGATGTTGCGGCCCTCGCGGCCGATGATGCGGCCCTTCATCTCGTCGTTGGGCAGGGCCACGACGGACACGGTGGTCTCGGACACCTGGTCGGAGGCCACCCGCTGGATGGCGTGGGAGATCATGGCGCGGGCGCGCTGATCCGCCTCAGCCTTCAGCTGGGTATCGAACTCGGCCAGCTTAACGGCCTTTTCGTGCTCCAGTTCCTGGGACAGGCTGTTGAGCAAATACTCCTTAGCCTGCTCCTGGGAGAAGCCGGACAGACGCTCCAGCAGCTCGTACTGGCTCTTTTTCAGGGCCTCGACGTCGGCCATACGGGCCTCCACCTCTTTGACGCGCTCCTGCAGCTTCTCCTCTTTTTTCTCGTAGTTCTCTACCTTGCGGTCCAGGGACTCCTCTTTCTGGTGCAGACGGTTCTCCTGACGCTGGATGTCGGCGCGGCGCTCTTTGATCTCTTTGTCAGACTCACTGCGCAGACGGTAGATCTCATCTTTTGCCTTTACCAAGGCTTCTTTTTTGCTGGACTCGGCCTGCTTGGCCGCATCCTTGAGGATGCGCTCGGCCTCTGCCTCAGCAGAGCCGATGGCGGCCTCAGCCACCTTCTTGCGGTGGTTGATACCGGCACGGTAGAAGATCAGGCCGGAAACAACGCCGCCTACCACCAATGCACCGGATGCCAGCAGAATTGCGTACATCAGTTCAATCATGGGATACACCTCTACTTTCTTTCAAAATTTGTTACAGCAAGGCGATCCCGCATAATGGGGTGCTTTTTTCAATTGTTCGGTACGGTCCCAAAGACCGTCATATATCAAAAAGAGCGCAAACCCCCGCGGGGCCGCCACAAAACGATCCAACCTTCTTGTGCTATCGCACAAAACGGCACAAAGCAGTGCTTGTAAAAATATACAAATACCACCAAATACTATATTACACTAATCCTTTGTCATTTGTCAAGGCAAATTCGCCACAAAAAACCGCACCGCCGCCGCTTTTTTGCATAGATTGGTAGAAGGAGAGCGAAGGCGGAACCATTTTCGGGCGGAAAGGGTGGCGGCAATGGCGGTTTTGAGCGTAGAGGGGATCCGAAAGGCCTATCAGACCCCTGCGGGGGAAACGGTGGCACTGGAGGACATCACCTTTTCTATGGAGCAGGGGGATTTTTACAGTCTGGTGGGCCCCAGCGGCTGTGGTAAATCCACTCTGCTGTCTATTATCGCCGGCACGCTGAAGCCTACGGCGGGGCGGGTGCTGGTGGCGGGGCAGACGGTAACGGGTCCCAATCCCCGTATCGGGTATATGCTCCAGCAGGATAATCTGCTGGAGTGGCGCACCGTGCGGCAGAATGTGCTGTTCGGACTGGAGATCCGCCGCAATCTGACCCCTGAGACCCGCGCACGGGCGGATCGCCTGTTAGAAACCTACGGTCTGTCAGCGTTTGCGGACAGCCGTCCCTCCCAGCTCAGTGGCGGTATGCGGCAGCGGGTGGCGCTGATCCGTACGTTGGCGGTGTCGCCGGATATTCTGCTGCTGGACGAGGCCTTTTCCGCCTTGGATTATCAGACGCGGATGGAGGTGACGGAGGACGTCTACCGTATTATACGGCAGGAGCGGGTCACCGCCCTGATGGTCACCCACGACATCCCCGAGAGCATCTGTATGGGAGATAGGGTGCTGATTTTGTCCCCACGCCCTGCCACCGTCCGCTGTCAGTTGCCCATCGCGTTTGATGCTCCCCGCAGTCCTATGCGGTGCCGCGGTCTGCCTGCCTTCACCTCCTATTTTGACTTTATATGGAAGGAACTGGGGATGAATGAAACACACGAAAACGAAGGGGGATCTCTCTCCGGAGAGGGCTCTGTACCTGCGGCGCAATAGGCGGTACACCCTGACGGTGCGGCTGTGTCGGTGGGGATTTTTACTGCTTTTGCTGCTTCTGTGGGAGGTGGCGGCGCGGCTTTCGTGGATCGACAGTTTCATCTTCAGCCAACCCTCCCGCATTGTCCGCACCTACGGGACGATGGTGCAGGACGGCTTGTTTTATCACGTCCGTATTACAGTAACCGAAACGCTGGCGGGGTTCGCCTTAGGCGCGGCGGCAGGGGTCCTGCTGGCGATCCTGCTGTGGTGGAGTCCCTTTGTGTCCCGCGTCAGCGAACCTTATTTGGTGGTGCTCAACAGCCTGCCCAAGATCGCCTTGGGGCCGGTGATCATTATTTTGGCGGGGGCGGGCACCCGCGCCATCGTGTTTATGGCGTTGGCGATCTCTCTGGTGGTGACGGTGTTGGAGATGCTGTCGGGGTTTCGGGATACCGACCCGGGGGCGCTCAGAATGGCTGCCACCTTCGGTGCCACCAAGACCCAGACCTTTTGCAAGGTGGTGCTGCCCTACAACATTCCCACCCTGTTTGATTCTCTTAAGGTGAATATCGGCTTGTCCTTGGTGGGGGTCATCGCGGGAGAATTTCTGGTATCCCGCGCGGGGCTGGGGTATCTCATCGTGTACGGCGGTCAGGTGTTCCGTATGGATCTGGTGATGGCGTCGGTGATCATCTTAGCGGTGGTGGCGGCACTGTTGTACGAAAGTGTGGCTCTGGCGCAGAAGTGGGTAGGTCGCCGCTTTGGTCAGGGGTAATTATGCAGTAAAGGAGTTTTTGCATTGAATCAGTTATGGTGCAAGGTGTTGGCGGTACTATCCGCCGCGGTGATGATGCTGGGGTGCGCGGGGTGCGCCGATGAGGGCGGTTTGGAAAAGGTGCGGGTGTGTGAGGTGACCCACTCCATTTTCTATGCCCCCCAGTATGCGGCGATTGCATTGGGTTTCTTCGAGGAGGAGGGCATCGAGATCGAACTGTCCAACGGGCAGGGCGCCGACGCGGTGATGGCGGCGGTGCTGTCGGGGAATATGGATATCGGCTTTGCAGGTCCCGAGGCCTCCATCTACGTGTACAACGAGGGCAAGGAGGACTACACACAGGTATTTGCTCAGATCACCCGTCGGGACGGCTCCTTCCTCATCGGTCGGGAGCCGGATGATCACTTCACTTGGGATAAGGTGCGGGGCAAGGTGGTGCTCCCCGGGCGCAAGGGCGGGGTGCCCTATATGGCGCTGGAGCACGTATTGCGGCAGAACGGCATTGACCCCGCTACGGATACCACACTGGACAACAGCGTCCAATTCTCTATGATGACCGCCGCCTTTACCGGTGGCACGGGGGATTACGTCACCGCCTTTGAGCCCACCGCCTCTATGCTTCAGCAGGAGGGCAAAGGGTATATCGTGGCCTCGGTGGGCGAGGCGGCAGGAGATATCCCCTATACGGCCTATTTCGCCAAAAAGAGTTATATCGAGGAGAACGCCGACCTCATTCAGCGATTTACCAACGCGGTATATAAGGGTCAGCAGTGGGTGGCTACCCACACCGATACCGAGGTGGCCGAGGCGGTGGCGGAGTTCTTCCCCGACACCACCTTGGAGCTGCTCACCGCTTCGGTGCGGAGCTATCGGTCCATTGATGCGTGGAATACCGATCCGTATATGACTGAGGACAGCTTCAACCGTCTGCAGACGGTGATGACCGAGGCGGGGGAACTGACCAAAACCGCCGATTATGACAAGGTGGTCAACAACACCTTTGCGGAGAAAGTGAAATGATAAAAAACAGCCTCTGTCCCCACAGGCGGACAGAGGCTGTTTTTTTAATTTTTCTTGTTCAGATACTTGCGTACACAGGTGCAGATCAACCACAACAACACCCCTGCGGCGGTTACGATACCTATCAGATACCAATCAACCTGTGATAGGTTTTGTATCAGAAAATCACCTGTTTCGGGGTCCTGGAGGGGTCGGAAGATCTCTACCACATCCCATACGGCAGCGGTCAACAAGGCGGCACCGCCCAGCAGACCCGCCACGGTGGCGGGGCGGGAGTCACCCTGCCGCTGCGGGGCGCGGGAAAGGGTAGTTTCCTGCAGATTGACGGCGCGGGATAGGTACCAAGCACCCAGGGCGGTCACCGCCACCTCCGGCACCATATAGGTGGCGTTGTAGGCGATGGAATACACCAGTGCCGCCCCGGTGGGGATGGACAGACCTGCCCATACGGTGCAGCCGGCGATGACGTGCAGGATATACCGCAGTCCGCCGGTGAGCAGAGCACCCAGCACCAGCGCGGCACTCTGATTGGTGCGGCGGCGGAAGATGCCGCCCAGACCCAGCACCGTAAAGGCCAACAGATAATCCAGCACCACAATGGCCACCGCCGCGGCGGCAGAGGTGGCGTAGGACAGGGTGTTTGCCCCCAACAGCAGTTGGATCAGGGCGTGGGCAAAGGCGGTGAGCAGACCCCACGGGGTGCCGTGGCGGTAGCCCACCAGCAGGATAGGCAGGGCGGAAAAGGCGGTGATGCTGCCACCGTAGGGCAGATCCAGCACCTTCACCATACTCAGTACGGTGGCCAGTGCCAACAGCAGACCGCTTTCTACCAATCGAAGCATTTTTTGTTGTTTCACAGATGAAACCTCCTTTTATTTGTCTTGCAATCAAAACAAACAAAAGAAAAACCTCCGTCCTGTGGAACGGAGGCATTGAAGCGACCGATGTCGCTGATGTTCTGTAAGAAAAACATCCCTCCGCCGGTATTATCCGGATCAGGTCATAGGGTTAAGCCGTAGGCTCTCTCAGCCGTCCGCTCAGGGACAGCACCCCTTGTTTGTCTGTTTAGTTGCAGGATTACTATATCACCATCTACAGGGTTTGTCAAGGCGGTGTGCGAAAATGCGGAATTTTTTGTCGCACCTCTTGAATCAAAAGAAGAAATGTGGTATAGTAATCTATTATAGTATGTATTTTTATGGTGAAGGAGGGAGAAACATGGCACAATACAGTTGGAGCCCCGCGTGTATGGGCGGTGTGTTCGTGATGCCTAACGAGGTAGCCGACCGCTTATTGACCGTAGCCACTGCCGAGCAATTGCGGGTGCTGGTATGGTTCTCCCGCCACGGCGGCTGGGATCCTGCCGCCTGTGCCGCCGCTACCGGTCTTGCCGTCGAGGAGTGCGAGGGCTGTATGCGGTTTTGGGCTCAGCAAGGCATTGTCAACGGGGATGGCATTGTTCCTGCCCCCGCCACTGCAGAAGAAAAATCTCCCGCCCCCCGTACCGCCGCGGTCAAGCCTACCTGGCGCGAGGTGGTGGCCTATCAGAACGAGCATCGGGAGTTCGGCGCCTTTTTAGAGGAGGTCAGCGCCCGTGTAGGCCGTCCTCTGAACCACGGGGACGAGGCTGCCCTGCTGTACCTGATCACCACTGCCGCCATTCCTGCCGTGTCGGTGCTGATGGCGGTAGGATACGCCGTGTCCATCGGCAAGGGGAGCATTCGCTACGTAGAGAGTCTGGCTCTGGCGTGGGCGGACGAGGACATCATCACCCCCGAGCAGGTGGACGGCAAAATACGGGAACTCCAGCAGACCCGCGCCGCCGCCGAAAAGGTGGAGAAGATACTGGATCTGGTTCGCCCCCTCAATGCCGCACAGGCAAAGATGGCGGACAGATGGTTGAACGTCTGGTGCTTCAGCGACGTGATGTTGCAGCACGCCCAGACCATTACGCTGGAGAAGTGTGACAAGTTCAGTCCTGCGTATATGGATAAGATTTTGGAGCGGTGGCACGCCGAGGGCATCCATACCCCCGACCGCATCGTTGCCGCCCCTATATCGAAGAAGAAAGCCGCCTCCACCAATCCGGAGGAGAGCAGTCTGGATAATCGGGAGTTGGAGGAGCAACTGCTCCGCTATCGCCCCAAGTTTAACAAGAAATAAAGGAGGTCGCTGATATGGCATACGATCCCAACGTGGTGCGGGCCGCCCGCGACCGCCTGGAGCGCCGCCGCCGCGAGGCGGAGACCACCGCCGCCGCCCTGCGGGAGGAGTGGTGTACCCGCATCCCCCGCTTGCGGGAGATCGAGCGGGACAAAGCCGCCGCCATTCCCGAATTGACCTGTGTCATTTTAGCGGGGGACAGCGCCGCCATCGAGGGCGTGCGACAGAACAACCTGCGTCTGCAGCAGGAGATGGCGGATATTCTCCACGCCGCCGGCTGTGATTTTGATAACTTTGAGCCGCGATATACCTGCCGAAAATGCGGTGATACCGGCTATGTTGGCGGTGCGGCGTGCGATTGCTACCGCCGCCTGTTGCAGGAAGAAGCCTGCCGCGCTCTGTCGGGTTTGTCCGCTATGCGGCTGACGGATTTCGCCTCTATGCGGCTGGATTATTACGAAGATCGGGTGGACCCCAAACTGGGCGTATCCCCCCGTCAGCATATGCAGGACATCATCGCCTATTGTCGGGATTACACCGCCTGCTTCACCCCCGCCGCTGACAGCCTGTTATTACAGGGTGCCACCGGCATTGGCAAGACCCATCTGTGTCTGGCTATTGCCCGGGGCGTCACCGAGCGGGGCTACGGCGTGGTGTACGGCTCGGTACAGCCGTTGATTCGCCGCTTAGAGGCGGAGCACTTCGGTCGTACTCAGGGTGACAGCGAAGCACAGCTCACCACCTGCGATCTGTTGGTGCTGGACGATCTGGGTATGGAGTTTGACACCCCTTTCTCCCGCGCCTGCCTATATAATGTACTGAATGCCCGTCTGCTGGAGGGGCGACCCACCGTTATCAGCACCAATCTGAGTTTTACCGCTCTGCAGGAGCGGTACGGCGATCAGATCGCCAGCCGTATCAGCGGCGGGTTTGTGCCGCTGTTATGCGTGGGAAAAGATATTCGACAGATCATCCGTCGTCAGTCGATGGGTTGAAAGGAGATATAAGCTATGGCTAAATTGTGTATGGGATGTATGAATCCGTTGCCGGAGGGTAACACCACCTGTACCGTGTGTGGGTTTGACCCTGCGGTGGATAAGAACCCCGAGCATTGTCTGCCAATCACCGCCTCTTTACAGGGGCACTATATCGTTGGCCGTCTGATGAATGAGGCCAGCGACCACCTGCTGTATCTGGCCTATGACCGTCAGCTGCGGGAGCCCTGCTTTATTCAGGAGTTTTTCCCTGCAGGCATCAGCCGCCGCGATACCATCGGCGGTGTACAGCCCCTGGAGGGGTGTGCGCGTACCTTTGAGGATTATGCTGCCACTTTCCGCGGGATGATGCGTAGTCTGGCCCGTATGCGGGAACTGCCTTCCATCGTGCCTGTATACGATATTTTCGAGGAGAACGGCACCGTCTATGCCGTGTCCGATTATTCTCAGGGTATGACCCTGACCAAGAAGATCAAGCTGAACGGCGGTCGTATTCCGTGGCCGGAGGCGCGCACCCTGTTTATGCCCCTGCTGTCCGGCTTGTCGGCGCTGAATGACGCCGGCATCTGCCATCTGGCTATCTGCCCCGACAACATCCTTATCGGTGCCGACGGCAAGGCCCGTCTGCGGGGTTTCTCCATTCAGGACGCCCATTGTGCGGGCACCGATCTGGTGCCGAACTTAAAGGGGGGTTATGCCGCGCCGGAGCAGTACAGCAGTATGGATGACGTGAACACCCCTGCCGACGTATACGGTATGGCGGCCACCATTTTCCGCACCGTCACCGGTAACGAGCCCCCTGCAGGCAACGCCCGCGCCAAAAATTCCGACGACCTGTTTATGTCCGCTGAGGTTGCGGAGGAGCTGACCCAGCCCGTCTGCGTAGCGTTGTTCAACGCTCTGCAGGTTCAGGCAAGCAACCGCACCGCCACCGTGGCAGAGCTGCGGGATCAGTTGTCCCTGGCTCCCACCGTGTCTGCTCTGGTGGACGAGGTGGAGGAGGATATGGAGCGCACCGACTCCGCCCGCAATAAAGCGGCCAAAAAGAAGAAAGGTTCCGCCGCCAACCTGTGGCTGATATTCGGCGGTTGCCTGTTGGCGCTGGCTTTGGTCGCGGTGATCGTGCTGGCGGCCTTAGGCCGTCTGGGTGGCGGAGACGAAGATGACGTCTCTGAGCCTGCGCCAACGCTGCCCTCCTACACCATCACTACCCGCCCCACTAAGGCGGATGGCAAGATCGTGGTGGATAACGTGGTGGGTTTGAATTACTACGATCTGCGGGATACCACCCTCAGCGGCAATATGGAGGTGGTCATCGACCACTTTGCGTTCAGCGATAAGGCGGCGGGCACCGTCCTGTCCCAGGAGCCGGCGGCCTCTGCCGAGGTGGAGCCCGGTGTTCAGCTGAAGGTTGTGATCAGTTACGGTCGCGAGAGCGAAACCGTTAAGGTGCCTAATGTCCGCGGTTGGGAGCAGGAGCACGCCAAATTGTATCTGGAGGCATTGGGTTTCCGCGTGCAGGTGCTGCAGTTGCAGAGTTCTGACGTGGCTAAAGGTCTGGTGGATGGCACCGACCCCAAGGCGGGTACTGAGAAGCGGCTGGGAGATACTATTACCCTGCGGGTGAGCAACGTAGAGACCACGACCACCACGTCCACTACCGCGCCCACCACCACCACGACTCTCCCCCACGAAAAGGATCCCTCCGAGGATGAGAGCGACGTCAGCGATACCAGCATTGACGACGGTGGCGATGAAAACGGTGACAACAGCGGCGACCAATCTGCAGAATAAAACCTATGGCGAGAGCCGACGGATTTTCCGTCGGCTCTTTTTGTATCTATATACATTATAATAAATGCGGTCGAAGTGCATACTATCAAAAAAGAAAGTCGGTTCATAAAGAATTCACAATCCACCTATTGACAAACGGGAAAAGTCGTGCTAAACTAAGATTAGCACTCGGAGGTAGAGAGTGCTAACACTCCGAAACGACGTGTGCCAACAGAAGGGAGGGAGCCTATGAAACTGGACTTTCGCAAATGCCGCATACTGGCGGCTATCGTAGAAACCTACATCGAAACCGGTGAGCCCGTGGGCTCCAAGGCGTTGGCGGATATGCTGGGCAACTGCGTGTCCTCCGCCACCATCCGTAACGATATGGCGGCACTGACCGCCGACGGGTATCTGGCTCAGCCCCACACCTCGGCAGGGCGGCTCCCAACGCCCAAGGCTCTGCGCCTGTACGTCAGTGAGCTGATGGACCGCCGCGACCTGCCCCTGCAGGATCGGGTGGATATCCAGACTGCGCTGACGGCGGTTTCCGGCGATGCAGGCCGTCTGCTGGAGGATGCCTGCCGCGTGCTGTCGGACCTCACCGGTCTGGCGGTGGTGGCCTGTCGCCCCGATGGGGCGGGCAGCCGCATCAGCCGCATCGAGGTACTCCAGATGTCCCCCCGCAATATGGCGGTGATACTGGTGCAGGATAACGGATTTATCCGCACCCGTATGTGCCGCTGTCAGCGTGATATCCCCACCAAGTTCATCCAGGCGTTGGGCGAGTACCTGTCCCGCCGCTTCTTGGGCGGCCCCCTTACCGCCGTTACTGTGGCGGCTATGCAGGAGATCCTGCTGGAATTGGGCGAGGCGGGACTGGCGGTGGCGCCTCTTCTCTCCGCTTTTTACGAGCTGGCGCTGGAGTGTATGAACGCCAAGACTGCTCTGACAGGGCAGATGAATCTGATGCGCCACCCCGATTACGATATGGACCGTGCCCGCACCCTGACCCAGTTCCTTGCCGACCGCCAAAGGGTCACCGACCTGTTGGAATTGGCCTACGCCCGTGAGGGGACCCAGATCCTGCTGGGCGGCGAGTTGTATCCGGAGCTGACCGGCTCCAGTTTGATACTCACCCGCTACTCTTTGGGCAAGCAGGGGCAGGGCGTTATCGGCATCATCGGCCCCAACCGTATGGATTATGCCGCGGTCATCCCCCGCATCGAGTATTTTGCCGCCAACTTAGGACAGCTGATGGGCGAACTGTTTGAAGAAACCGAAGCACTGGACTTTGGATAAGGAGATACACTATGGATAACGAAAAGACCACCCCTGTGGCGGAAGAAACCGCCGCCGAGGAAGTAACCGAACCTAAAAAAGAGAAAAAACCTTCTAAGACGGCACAGTTGGAGAAAAAACTGGCCGCTAAGGAGGAGGAGCTGGCGGCACTGACCGACCAGTATCAGCGAATGCTGGCGGAATACGCCAACTATAAGCGCCGCACCGAGCAGGAAAAACTGCAGATCGGCGCCTATACCAAGGCAGACGTGCTCTCCGCCCTGCTGACCAGCGTGGATAATATGGAAAAGGCCATCGCCGCCCCCGCCGGCGAGGATTACAAGACCGGTGTGGATCTGGTTCTCCGTCAGTTTATGGAGGCGTTGCACAGCCTCGGTCTGGAGGAGGTCGGCGTCGAGGGTGAGCCATTCGACCCCAACGTCCACAATGCCGTGATGCGGGAAGACGCCGATGGCATCGATGAGGAGACCGTCACCGCCGTATTTCAAAAAGGCTACAAGCTGGGTGACCGCGTTTTAAGACCTGCTATGGTCAAGGTCGCTAACTGATTTCGTTAAAAAAGGGTAACCTTTCAAATACAAACTGTATAAACATCAACATCATTTACTGGAGGTAATGAATTATGGCAAAGATTATTGGTATTGACTTAGGTACGACTAACTCCTGCGTGGCGGTTATTGAGGGCGGCGAGGCCGTCGTCATTCCCAATGCTGAGGGTGCCCGCACCACTCCCTCTGTGGTGCACTTCAAGAAGGACGGCGAGCGTGTGGTAGGCCGCGTGGCCAAGCAGTCCGCTGTGTCTGCTCCCGACCGCACCATCGCTTCTATCAAGCGTGACATGGGTACTTCCAACACCGTTACCATCGACGGCAAGGCTTACACCCCAGAGGAGATCTCTGCGATGATCCTACAGAAGCTGAAGGCGGACGCCGAGGCTTATCTGGGTGACACCGTCACCGAGGCGGTCATCACCGTTCCCGCTTACTTCACCGACGCTCAGCGTCAGGCCACCAAGGATGCCGGTAAGATCGCCGGTATGGAGGTCAAGCGTATCATCAACGAGCCCACCGCCGCGGCTTTGGCTTACGGCCTGGACAAGGACGACATGGATCAGAAGATTTTGATCTACGACTTGGGCGGCGGCACCTTCGACGTCTCCATTCTGGAGATTGACGACGGCGTCATCGAGGTTCTGGCTACTGCTGGTAATAACCGTCTGGGCGGCGATGACTTTGACGAGTGCATCATGCGCTGGCTGGTGGCTGAGTTCAAGCACACC